>CATNDT010000015.1 GCA_950097035.1 uncultured Oscillibacter sp. | reverse complement strand
TGGGGGCGGGCATATAGTCCACGATGGCGTCCAGCAGCTTCTGCACGCCCTTGTTCTTGTAGGACGTGCCGCAGGTGATGGGCACCATTTCGTTTGCAATGGTGGCCTTGCGGATAGCGGTACGGATACGCTCCTGAGGAATCTCCTCGCCGCCGAGGTACAGCTCCATGATCTCGTCGTCAAACATGGAGACGGCGTCCATCAGCTTCTCGCGGTACTCGTTGGCAAGGTCCACCATGTCCTCGGGGATAGGCTCCACCCGCATGTCCTTGCCCAGGTCGTCGTAATAGATATCGGCGTCCATCTCCACCAGGTCGATGATACCCTTAAAGGTCTCCTCGCTGCCGATGGGAAGCTGGATAGGCACGGCGTTGCACTTGAGGCGGTCGGCAATCATATCCAGCACGTGGTAGAAGTCCGCGCCCATAATGTCCATCTTGTTGACGTAAATCATGCGGGGGACCTTATACGTGTCGGCCTGACGCCACACAGTTTCAGACTGGGGCTCCACGCCGCCCTTGGCGCAGAGGACGGTCACAGAGCCGTCCAGCACGCGCAAAGAGCGCTCCACTTCGACGGTGAAATCCACGTGGCCCGGGGTGTCGATGATGTTGATCCGGGTGGGGTTGAACTGATTCTTGGAACCGGACCAGAAACAGGTGGTCGCCGCGGAGGTAATGGTAATGCCGCGCTCCTGCTCCTGGGCCATCCAGTCCATAGTGGCGGTACCGTCGTGTGTCTCACCGATCTTATAGTTCACACCGGTGTAGAACAGGATGCGCTCGGTGGTCGTCGTCTTGCCTGCATCGATGTGAGCCATAATGCCGATATTTCTGGTGTTTTCGAGAGATGTCTTTCTCGGCATACTGTCTTTCTCCTAACTAGCTTACCAGCGGAAGTGCGCGAAGGCCTTGTTGGCCTCGGCCTGCTTGTGCATGTCCTCGCGTTTTTTCACCGCAGCGCCTGTGTTGTTGGCGGCGTCCATGATCTCACCGGCCAGCCGCTCCGCCATGGTGCGCTCACTGCGGGCACGGGCGTAGGCGGTGAGCCAACGCAGCCCCAGCGTGGTGCGGCGGGCGGGACGGACTTCCATGGGGACCTGATAGTTGGCGCCGCCCACACGGCGGGCCTTAACCTCCAGGCTGGGCATAATGTTTTCCATAGCCTGGGTAAACACTTCAACGGGGTCCTTGCCGGCCTTTTCCTTGATCTGGTCAAAGGCACTGTAGACCACCTTCTGCGCAACGCCCTTCTTGCCGTCCAGCATGACATTGTTGATGAGTCTTGTCACCAGAACGGAACCGTAGACGGGGTCGGGCAGAATCTCTCTTTTGGGAACATTACCTCTTCTGGGCACTATGCTTCCCTCCTTCATAATAATTCTATGATCTCATAGGTACTCAAAAGGCGTCTGGGGCCCGTTCAACGCAAGCCAAACAGGGCCCCGCCCTCCGTGAATGCCTGCCAAAGAGGTCACTGCATATATAAACCTATTGGCAAAGCCTTCAAAATAGGGGTGTCTCTTACTTGGACTTGGGCCGCTTGGCGCCGTACTTGGAACGGCTCTGCATACGGCCGGACACGCCCTGGGTATCCAGAGTACCGCGGATGATGTGGTAACGGACGCCGGGGAGGTCCTTAACACGGCCGCCGCGGATCATGACCACAGAGTGCTCCTGCAGGGAGTGGCCCACACCGGGAATGTAGGCGGTGACCTCATAGCCGTTGGTCAGGCGAACACGGGCGATCTTACGCAGCGCGGAGTTGGGCTTCTTGGGGGTAGCGGTTCTCACGGCGGTGCACACGCCTCTTTTCTGGGGAGAGGGGAGATCGGTGGTCTTGGTCTTCAGCGTGTTCAGACCAAACTGCAGAGCGGGAGAGGTGGACTTGTAGGTGGCCTGCTCCCTTCCTTTACGGACCAGCTGGTTAAAAGTAGGCATTGAATTTCTCCTTTCTTACATATTCGGGCCAGCCGCTTGATACGGTCAGCCTTTATTTTTTGCGGAAAACCTGCCGGTTATTCCGAAAAAACCAAAAAATTACAAATTTGCTTTGGGGATCAAAGGACCGCCACCACAGACGCCCCAACCGCGATCCGGCAGGCATGGCCCAGCTGGGCCATGGTGTAGTCGCCGTTTACGGGGATGGCGGCCGCGGCGCAGCTGCTGATCACCGGGCCGGTAATAGCCGGGTCTGCGTCGCAGGCCAGATATACCTGGCGGGCGCGCCCTTCCCGAATCGCCTTGTGAGACTGCTTTACACCGATCACTTTCTCCTGCGAAGCAAGTTCCGTAATCACGGGAAATTCCTCCTGATGCTTGCTTTTATGGAAAAGCACAAAATTTCTCATGCGCATGGCAAAATTCGCGGAATACACCCGCGTAATTGGAAATTATAGCATAAGCGCCCCGCACCGTCAAGTTTTTCTTGAAAATGGTGCACTATTTTCAAAACTTCCCGATTCTCGCCAAGATTCCGGGGAAATTCGGCCCGTTTTTGCACGATTTATGCAAAAAGAGGGGGCCGGTCACACCGGCTCCCTCTCTGCACGCCGCATATGGCGTCTTACACGCTCTCGTACTCCGGCATCTCCGGTGCGGTTTCCGCCACGGCAGCCCCTCCGCTGTCGGGCAGCAGCTCCTCTGCGAAGCTGTGATAGGCCTGCAGTCCCGTGCCGGCGGGAATCAGCTTGCCGATGATCACGTTTTCCTTCAGTCCCAGCAGGCGGTCCGCCTTGCCCTTGATGGCGGCCTCGGTCAAAACCTTGGTGGTCTCCTGGAAAGAGGCGGCGGAGAGGAAGGAGTCTGTGGCAAGAGAGGCCTTGGTAATGCCCATCAGCAGCTGGGTGCCCTCCGCCTTGCACAGGGGGCTGCCGTCCTCCCGGGTCTCGCCCGCCGCAGTGCGGCGCTCGATCTCGCTGTTGGCAGCGTCCAGCTCCAAAACATCCACCATGGAGCCGTCCAGCAGTGTGGTGTCGCCGGCGTCCTCCAGACGGACCTTCCGCATCATCTGGCGGACAATGACCTCAATATGCTTGTCGTTGATATCCACACCCTGCTGGCGGTATACCCGCAATACCTCCTGAATGAGATAGTTATACACCGCGTCGGCTCCCCGGATCCGCAGCACGTCGTGGGGGTTCAGGGCGCCGTAGGTCAGCTGGGTACCGGCCTCAATGGTGTCGCCGTCCTTCACCTGCAATCCGGTGTGAGGCACCGCATAGGTGCGGGTGTCGCCGTCTTCGGCGGTGACGATGATGTTCAAAAGGCTGCCCTTGGTGCCCTCCTCGAACTTCCCCTTGCCGCCGATCTCAGAGAGGGTGGCCATCCGCTTGGGCTTTCGGGCCTCAAACAGCTCCTCCACACGGGGAAGGCCCTGGGTAATGTCGCCGCCGGCCAGGCCGCCGGTGTGGAAGGTGCGCATGGTCAGCTGAGTGCCCGGCTCACCGATGGACTGGGCCGCGATGATGCCTACGGCCTCGCCGGGGCCAACGGGGCTTTGCGTGGCCAGGTTCATGCCGTAACACTTAGCACACACGCCGCTGCGGGCCTTGCAGGTCAGCACCGTGCGGATCATCACCGTGGGGTGCTCATCCTTTGCGGGGTCAAAGGCGCAGCAGTCCGCCTCCACGCTGTTTTTCTGCACCCAGCGGCGGCTCTCCAGCACCTTTGCGTCGCCCTCGGTCATCATGCGGTCACTGGAGAGCAGCACCTCGCCGGTCTCCGCGTCCACCACGTCCGCCACCAGATAGCGGCCCCGCAGGCGGTCGGAAAACCTCTCAATCACCTGACCGTTCTCACTGATCTCAGATACCTTGATGCCGTGGGTCACACCGCAGTCTTCCTCCCGGATGATGACATCTTGAGACACATCCACCATGCGGCGGGTCAGATAGCCGGAGTCCGCGGTGCGGAGGGCGGTATCCGCCAGACCCTTGCGGGCGCCGCGGCTGGAGATGAAGTATTCCAGGGCGGTCAGCCCCTCCCGGTAGTTGGCCTTAATGGGGATTTCGATGGTGCGGCCCGCGGTGTTGGCGATCAGGCCGCGCATGCCCGCCAGCTGGCGGATCTGCTTCATGGAGCCGCGGGCGCCGGAATCCGCCATCATAAAGATGGGGTTGTAGCGGTCCAGGTTTTTCTGCAGCGCGTCTGAGACGTCGTTGGTGGTCTTCTCCCACACCTGCACCACCTGCTTATAGCGCTCGTGGTCGGTCATAAAGCCCATCTTATACTGGCTTTCGATGTCCACCACAGCCTGTTCACTGGCGGCCACCATCTCGTATTTCTTGGGCGGAATGGTCATATCCGCGATAGAGACGGTGATGGCGGCACGGGTGGAGTAGCGGTAGCCGGTGGCCTTGATGGCGTCCAGCACCTCGGCGGCCATCGTAAAGCCGTGCTTGTTGATGGTCTTGTCAACGATCTCGCCCAGCTGCTTTTTGCCGCAGGTTTTGGTAATCTCGTAATCGCAGACGTGGGCGGGGTCGGTGCGGTCTACAAATCCCAGGTCCTGGGGGATATTGTGGTTAAAGATGATGCGGCCCGGGGTAATCTCCACGATGCGGGTGTGGTCCACACCGTCTATATTCCGGGTCACCCGCACGCCGATGGGGCAGTGGGGGCCGATGACACCCTCGTTATAGGCCATCAGGGCCTCGTTCTCGCTGGCGTAGATGTGCACCGGCCGGTAGGTGGCGGGCGTCTGTCCCTTCTCCAGAGCGGCGTTGGCGGCCACAAAATCGTCTGCGTCCACCACGCTCCGGGCAGGCAGGTCCGTGTCGCCCGCCGTCTCGCACCAGATGGTCTCCGCGCCCTTTTCCGCCTTGCCCAGGCGGTCCATGGTCAGGTAATAGCTGCCCAGCACCATGTCCTGGGTGGGCACGGTGACAGGTCCGCCGTCCTGGGGGCGGAGCAGGTTGTTGGCAGAGAGCATCAAAATGCGGGCCTCCGCCTGGGCCTCGGCGGAAAGAGGCACATGGATCGCCATCTGGTCGCCGTCGAAGTCGGCGTTGAAGGCGGTGCAGTTCAGGGGATGCAGCTTTAAGGCGCGGCCATCCACCAGCACCGGTTCAAAGGCCTGGATACCCAGGCGATGCAGCGTGGGGGCGCGGTTGAGCATCACGGGGTGGTCCTTGATAATCACGTCCAACGCGTCCCACACCTCGGTGACGCCCTTATCCACCATCTTCTTGGCGGATTTGATGTTGTTGGCGGTGCCGTCCTCCACCAGCTTCTTCATAATGAAGGGCCGGAACAGCTCCACGGCCATCTCCTTGGGCACACCGCACTGGTAGATCTTCAGCTCGGGGCCCACCACGATCACGGAGCGGCCGGAGTAATCCACCCGTTTGCCCAACAGATTCTGACGGAAGCGGCCCTGCTTGCCCTTCAAAAGGTCGCTGAGGGACTTCAGCGCCCGGTTGTTGGCGCCTGTGACCGCCCTGCCCCGGCGGCCGTTGTCGATCAGTGCGTCCACGGCCTCCTGAAGCATCCGCTTCTCGTTACGGACGATGATGTCCGGGGCGTTCAGCTGGATCAGCCGCTTTAAGCGGTTGTTCCGGTTGATAACCCGGCGGTACAGGTCGTTGAGGTCGGACGTTGCGAACCGGCCGCCGTCCAGCTGGACCATGGGCCGCAGCTCCGGCGGGATCACGGGCAGCACGTCGATGACCATCCACTCCGGCTTGTTGCCGGACAGGCGGAAGGCGTCCACCACCTCCAGCCGTTTGACGATCCGGGCCTTTTTCTGGCCGGAGGAGTCCTTCAGCTCGGCGTGGAGCTGGGCGGAGAGACTGTCCAGATCCACATCCTGCAGCAGCTTTTTCACGGCCTCCGCGCCCATCCCGGCCTGGAAGTCATCCTCATACTTTTCCCGGTAGTCCCGATACTCCTTTTCAGAGAGGATCTGGTTTTTTGCCAGAGGGGTCTCACCGGGGTCTGTGACAATATAGTTGGCAAAATACAGCACTTTTTCCAAAATGCGGGGGCTGATATCCAGCAGCAGTCCCATCCGGGAGGGAATGCCCTTAAAGTACCAGATGTGGCTGACGGGGGTCGCCAGCTCGATATGACCCATGCGCTCCCGGCGCACCTTGGCCCGCGTAACCTCCACGCCGCAGCGGTCGCAGATCTTACCCTTATAGCGGATCTTCTTGTACTTGCCGCAGTGGCACTCCCAGTCCTTGGTGGGGCCGAAAATCTTCTCGCAGAACAGCCCCTCCTTTTCCGGCTTGAGGGTGCGGTAGTTGATGGTCTCCGGCTTTTTCACCTCACCGTAGGACCATGCGCGGATCTGCTCCGGGGAGGCCATGCCGATCTTGATCGCGTCAAAGGCAATGTTATTGCCCGTATTGTTATCCATCATTGTGCGATATCCTCCTTCAACGATTCAGAAATAGGGGCCGGCAGCGGCCGGTTCTGAATCATTCCTCGTCATCATCGAAACCGGCGTCAATATCCACGCCGGCATCCTCCGGAGCGTCCTCAATATCAAAGCCGGACTCCTGGAATTCCGCCTCGTCGGCAAAGCTGTGGCGGCGGTCATCGTCGGCGTCCATACGGGCCAGGTTAAAGGTGTCCATGGCGTCCTCGTCATCTTTGAGTTCAATAACGTTGCCATTCGGGTCCAGCACCTGAATGTCCAAACACAAGGACTGGAGCTCCTTCACCAGCACCTTGAAGGACTCGGGCACACCGGGCTGGGGCACGTTGTGGCCCTTGACGATGGCCTCATAGGTGCGGACACGGCCCGTCACATCGTCGCTCTTCACCGTCAATATCTCCTGCAGCGTATACGCCGCGCCGTAGGCCTCCAGGGCCCAAACCTCCATCTCGCCGAAGCGCTGGCCGCCGAACTGGGCCTTGCCGCCCAGAGGCTGCTGGGTAACCAGGGAGTAGGGGCCGGTGGAGCGGGCGTGAATCTTATCATCCACCAGGTGGTGCAGCTTTAAGAAGTAGACATAGCCCACAGTGACCTTGTTGTCAAAGGGTTCGCCGGTGCGTCCGTCATACAGCACGCTCTTGCCCTCCGGGTCCAGCCCCGCCTCAGAGAGCATGGCGGAGATATCCTCCTCCCGGGCACCGTCAAAAATGGGGGTAGCCACTTTGCAGCCCAGCGCGTGGGCGGCGTAGCCCAAATGGACCTCCAGCACCTGGCCGATATTCATACGGCTGGGAACGCCCAGAGGGTTCAGCACGATATCCAGCGGCGTACCGTCGGGCAGGAAGGGCATATCCTCCTGGGGCAGCACCCGGGAGACAACACCCTTGTTGCCGTGGCGGCCGGCCATCTTGTCGCCCACCTGGATCTTGCGGCGTTGGGCGATATACACCCGCACCACCATGTTCACGCCCGGCCCCAGCTCGTCGCCGGCCTCACGGGTAAATACCTTGGTGTCCAGCACAATACCGCTCTCGCCGTGAGGGACCTTCAAAGAGGTGTCCCGGACTTCCCGGGCCTTTTCGCCGAAAATGGCCCGCAGCAGCCGCTCCTCGGCGGTGAGGTCGGTCTCGCCCTTGGGGGTGACCTTGCCCACCAGAATATCGCCGGCCTTGACTTCTGCGCCCACGCGGATAATGCCGTTTTCATCCAGGTCCTTCAGGGCGTCCTCGCCCACGTTGGGGATATCCCGGGTGATCTCCTCGGGGCCCAGCTTGGTATCCCGTGCGTCAATCTCGAACTCCTCGATATGGATGGAGGTATACAGATCCTCCCGCACCAGGCGTTCGTTCAGCAGCACGGCGTCCTCGTAGTTATAGCCCTCCCAGGTCATGAAACCCACCAGGATATTCCGGCCCAGGGCGATCTCCCCCTGGTCGGTGGCGGGACCGTCCGCCAGAACGGTGGGGTCGACGATCTGCCCGTCGGGCCCCACGCTCCGCCCGTGGACCCGCTCGCCCACGTCCACAATAGGACGCTGGTTGATGCAGGTGGTGTGGTTGGAGCGCAGGTATTTTGTGAGCTTATAGTCCCTGGTCTCGCCGCTGTCGTACTTCACGGTGACATGGCGGGCGTCCACAGAGGTCACCACGCCGTCGCCCTCGGCCAGCACCACAATCTCAGAGTCGATGCAGATCTTGTGCTCCATACCGGTGCCCACGATGGGGGCCTCCGGCCGCAGCAGGGGCACAGCCTGACGCTGCATGTTGGCGCCCATCAGGGCGCGGTTGGCATCGTCGTTGGGCAGGAAGGGGATCATGGCCGTTGCGATGGAGACCATCATCCGGGGGGAGACGTCGATATAGTCCACCCGCTCCTTGTCCACCTCCACCACCTCGTCCCGGTGGCGGGCAGTGATACGGGCATTCAGCAGGCAGCCGTTCTCATCCAGAGGCTCGGCAGCCTGGCCGACAATATAGTTGTCCTCCTCGTCGGCGGTCATATAGGTGATCTCCTCGGAGACCTTGAAGGTCTCCTTGTCCACAGCCCGGTAGGGGGATTCGATAAAGCCGTACTCATTGATGCGGGCGTAGGTGGCAAGGTAAGAGATCAGACCGATGTTGGGACCCTCGGGGGTCTCAATGGGGCACATGCGGCCATAGTGGCTGTAGTGGACATCCCGAACCTCCATGTTGGCCCGCTCACGGGAGAGGCCGCCGGGGCCCAGGGCGGAGAGGCGGCGCTTATGGGTCAGCTCCGCCAGGGGGTTGGTCTGGTCCATAAACTGGCTCAAGGGGCTGGAGCCGAAAAACTCCTTGATGGCGGCGGTAACAGGCCGGATATTGATCAGGCTCTGGGGAGTGACGATGTCCAGGTCCTGAATGGTCATCCGCTCCCGGATCACCCGCTCCATACGGCTAAAGCCGATGCGGAACTGGTTTTGCAGCAGCTCGCCCACACACCGCAGGCGGCGGTTGCCCAGGTGATCGATATCGTCCCGGACAGAAACGCCCCGGGCCAGGCCGTTCATATAGTTAATGGAGGTGAGGATATCGTCGATAATGATGTGCTTGGGCACCAGGTCGTCCTTGTGGAGGCGGATCTGGTCTTTCAGCTCCTCGCCCCGGTACTGGCCCAGCAGCTCCTGAAGCACGTCGAACCGGACCCGCTCCTTAATGCCGCACTCGGCCAAGGGATCAAAGTCCACATAGTGCGCCATATCGCACATTTTATTTGAGCAGACCAGCAGCGGCTGGCCCTCCACATCAATAGTGACCTCGCTGACGCCCACGGTATCCAGCAGCCGGGCGTCCTCCTTGCTCAAAAGGTGACCCTGGTCGAAAAGGATCTCGCCGGTGGCGGGGTCCGCCGCCGGTGATGCCAGCTTATAGCCGGTGACCCGCTGCCAGAGAGACAGCTTTTTGTTAAACTTATACCGGCCCACAACAGACAGATCGTAGCGCCGGGGATCAAAGAAGAGGTTGTTCATCAGCGTCTCGGCAGCCTCCACCGTGGGGGGCTCACCGGGGCGCAGGCGGCGGTAGATCTCCAGCATGGAGTCCTCATAGGTCTTGCAGGGGTCCTTCTCCAGCGTAGCCAAAATCCGGGAATCGCCACCAAAACGCTGGCGGATCTCCTCGTCACTGCGGATGCCCAGCGCCCGGATCAAGCAGGTGATGGGGATCTTTCTGTTTTTATCGATGCGCACCCAGAAAAGCTCGTTGGCATCGGTCTCATACTCCAGCCACGCGCCCCGCTGCGGAATGATCTGGGCGGTGAGAATGGGCAGATCGGTTTTCAGGTCGATCTCCTTGCTGTAATACACGCCCGGGGACCGGACGATCTGAGAGACCACCACCCGCTCGGCGCCGTTGATAACAAAGGTGCCGGAGTGGGTCATCAGGGGAAAATCCCCCATGAAGATCTCCTGCTCTTTGATCTCCTCGGTCTCCTTGTTCCGCAGGCGGACCCGCACTTTCAGCGGAGCGGCATAGGTGGCGTCCCGGGCCTTACACTCCTCCACGTCGTACTTGGGAGCCTCGTCCATCTTATAGTCGATGAAGGTCAGCTCCAGATTGCCCTGGTAGTCCGTGATCGCGCCCACATCGGCAAAGACCTCCCGCAGGCCGGTGTCCAAAAACCACTGATACGACGTCTTCTGGATCTCCAGAAGGTTCGGCATGGGCATAATCTCCTCATGCCGGGCAAAGTTCTTACGAAGGGTTTTTCCGTAATACTTGTCTTTGGCCATCTTCTCAATTCACCTTTCTTCCGCTCCGCCCTGTCCGGCAGCGCGCGTTGATTCTCCTGAAAGCGCCAGAAGGATACGCCCGGGATTGTTGTTAAAATCTCCTCATCTTACTCTTGCATTCCCATGGGAAATGTGCTATTGTGGGGATGAGGATAAGAGTGGTGGTTTATATCTCCGTCACCATATAAGCGATTTATTTTACCACGTGTTTTTTATACTGTCAAGCCATATTTTGTTAAAGACCGGAAAACTTTCCGGTCTTTTTTCCGGAAAAGAGGGTACAGATGCAAAGACAGGGGGCGGCCTGCGGGCCGCCCCCTGTCTTTGCATCTGTACCCCTTAATCGTAGAGTTCCTCGTCGGCATAGTCGTCATATTCGGACCGAAAGCGCTTGTTCAGCCGCTTCTTCATCCCGCAGCAGCCCACGGACAGGTCGTGCCACCCGCCGATCAGCAGGCAGACCACCGCCGCAAAAGCCAGGCTGGCGCCAATGATCTTCATGACCATGCTTGCTGTCTTGCTCATGTCTCAATCTTCTCCCCTTTCGTCATCCGTCTCCCGGTTTCCCGCGCCGCATATTCTGTGTCAGAGATATTAAGGGCATTATATCACACGGTTTTGCAAAAGGGAAGCCTATTTTTTCTCCCCCCTCCTCAAATATTCGACATTTTTGCCGAATGCCGCCCTTGTCCAACAGGCCGCCTTGTGGTATAATCAATAAAAAAGGATCTTTCCCACAGCACACGTGGTACAAACAGAAATCTATCAAGGAGGTTTTTCTATGAAGCTCAGCTTTTTTGGCGCAGACCAGTGCGTAACCGGCAGCTGTCACTGCCTGGAGATTAACGGAAAGCGCATCCTGGTGGACTGCGGGCTGCAGCAGGGACGGGACGAGGTCTCCAACACGGAATTCCCCTTTGCTGCCAACACCATCGACTATGTGCTGGTGACCCACGCCCACATCGACCACTCCGGCCGCATCCCCATGCTCATCAAGCAGGGTTTCCATGGCCGTATCCTCACCACCCGGCTCACCGCCCAGCTGCTGGAGATTATGCTGCTGGACTCCGCCCACATCCAGGAGCAGGACGCCGAGTGGAAAAACCGCAAGGGCGAGCGCTCCGGCGCCCCCCGGACGGAGCCTCTCTACACCGTGGCGGACGCGGAGCGGGTGCCGGAGTTTCTGGATACCTGCGAGTACGGCCAGTTTATCCACCTGTGCGAGGGTGTGGAGGTGGAGTTTGTGGACGCCGGCCATCTGCTGGGCTCCGCCTTTGTCACCATGGACCTGACGGAGAACGGTGTGAAAAAAAGCATCGTCTTCTCCGGCGATATCGGCAATATCAACCAGCCTGTCATTCGGGACCCGGTGCAGCTCTGCGGCGCAGACTATGTGGTGATGGAATCCACCTACGGTGACCGGAACCACCCGGAGAGCTGGGGCTACACCGACAATCTGGCCAGGATCATCGACGGCACCATGGCCCGGGGCGGCAACGTCATCATCCCCTCCTTCGCCGTGGGCCGCACTCAGGAGCTGCTGTATTTCATCCGGGAGATCAAGGAAAAGCACATGGTGCGCTCCAAGCCGGACTTTCCCGTGTACATCGACTCGCCTCTGGCGAAAAAGGCCACCTCCATCTTTGACAGCGACCTGCGGGGCTACATGGACCACGACGCGGTCTGGCTGGTGCGGAAAGGCACAAATATGTTCCGCTTCCCCAATCTCTGCCTGACGGAGAGCAGCGAGGAGTCCAAGGCCCTGAACGAGGACCCCACCCCCAAGGTCATCATCTCCGCCTCCGGCATGTGCGACGCGGGCCGTATCCGCCACCATCTCAAGCACAACCTCTGGCGTCCTGAGTGCACGGTGCTCTTCGTGGGCTACCAGGGTGAGGGCACTTTGGGGCGGAGCCTGCTGGAGGGGGCCAAAAGCGTAAAGCTCTTCGGCGAGGAGATCGCCGTCCACGCCCATCTGGAGAATTTCACCGGCCTCAGCTCCCATGCGGACCGGGACCATCTCATCCAGTGGATCTCCGGCTTCCACGACCCCAGGCCCCAGCACGTGTTTGTGGTCCACGGCGACCGGGAGGTGGCCCCCTTCTTTGCCAAAACGCTTAACGGCATGGGGCTTGAGGCCCATGCCCCGCAGTATACCGAGGTCTACGACCTGGCCACCAACACTCAGCTGGCCCCGGGCTATCTGCCGGAGCGGAAGACCGTTAAGTCCGCCGGCGGTGCAAAAGCCTCCGCCTCTTACGAGCGGCTGGTGGCTGTCGGCAACATGGTCAACGAGGCCATTAAGCGCAGCAAGGGCCGGGACAACAAGTCTCTTGCGAAGTTTGCCGACCAGCTGCGGCTGCTGCTGGAGAAGTGGGAGGCGTAAGCGCCTCCCATCGGCCCGGATATTACGAAAGGATCTCCGCCTATGAAAACCACTCCCCTTCTGCAAAAGGACCGGCTCTATACCGCCACGGTGGAGGGCTACTCCAGCGAGGGTCTCGGCGTCGTCCGTCTGGACGGCGCCGTGGTCTTCGTGCCCCACGCCGTCCGGGGCGAAACCGTGGAATTGAAGATCACAAAGGTGATGAAGACCTGCGCCGCCGGAGAGCTCGTGCGTGTTAAAATTCCCTCTCCGGAGCGGGTCCGGCCGGAATGCCCCCATTTTGGCCGCTGCGGCGGCTGCGATTTTCAGCACCTCTCCTATCCTGAAGAGCTCTGGGCCAAGCGCCGGCGGGTGCAGGACGCGCTGCAGCGCCTTGGGGGAACAGCCCTGCAGGTGGAGGAGATTCTGGGGGCCAAAGATCCCTCCCACTACCGCAACAAGAGCCAGTATCCCGTGGGGGCCGACGGCTCCATCGGCTTTTACCGGGCCCGGAGCCACCAGGTGGTGCCGGTCAGCCGCTGTCTCATCCAGCCGGAGGTCTCTGACCGGACGGCCGGCGCCGTGAGAGACTGGATGCGGCGGTATAAGATCTCCGCCTACGATGAGACCACCGGCAAGGGGCTGGCGCGCCACGTCTACGTCCGGGTCAACGAGCGGGGCGAGAGCCTTTGCTGCGTGGTGGTCAACGGAAAGCAGCTGCCCCGGGAGCCGGAGCTGGCGGCCCTCATCCAGGCCGCCGCTCCCAAAACCGCAGGTGTGCTCCTGAATATCAACACACGCCCCGGCAACGTGGTTCTGGGGGACAAATACCGCACCATCTGGGGCCGTGACTTTTTAATGGACACCCTTTGCGGCCTGGAGTTCAGGCTGTCTGTCCCCTCCTTTTATCAGGTAAACCGGGCGCAGACAGAGGTTCTTTACGGAAAGGCGCTGGAATTTGCCGCTCTGACAGGCACGGAGACGGTATTGGACCTGTACTGCGGCATCGGGACCATCACGCTGTGCCTTGCCCGGCGGGCAAAACGTGTCATCGGAGCGGAGATCGTCCCCCCGGCCATTGCGGACGCAGAGGAAAACGCCCGCCGGAACGGCATTCAAAATGTGGAGTTCTTTTGCGGAGACGCCGCCGCCGTGGCCGCCCGGCTGAACACTGATGGCCTGCGCCCGGATATTATCACCGTGGACCCGCCCCGAAAGGGCCTTGCGCCGGAGGTCATCTCCTCCATCGCCGCCATGGGACCGGAGCGGGTGGTGTACGTCTCCTGCGACCCGGCCACGCTGGGGCGGGATGTGAAGGTCTTTGCAGGGTTCGGATATCAGGCAAGACGCGCCTGCGCTGTGGATATGTTCCCGGGGACTCGGCATGTGGAGACGGTTGTCCTTTTGTCCAAACTCAAAGCGGAAGTGTGGGCTGGAAATGGGGGAGAATTATAACCTGGCGAAGTCGGATAATGCTAAGATTCCCACGTGTCCGCCGGAGAAGGAAAAGGCGATTAGGGCGGCGTTGAAGCATTTTCGGATGATTTGAAACAGAAAGCTGATAAATGTCATAGGAAGAGATATCAAGATATCTCCTTTTCAGCCAGATATTTTTCAAACTCTCCCGGTGTATATGTATGGACAGCGCGAAAGTACAGTTTTTGAAAACGTTCTAAATCAAAGCGGATATGCTCCACTTTAGCCCTATTTGCAAGATGTTCAGCGATTGCCACCCTGGATGGCGTATCATCAGGGGGCGATACAGATTGACTCCTATCAGGATTCTTCTGCTCATTATATACTAGAACAAATTCCATTTCTGTTCTGGTATCAGAGATGCTCTGACCTGTTATGCCCCCATAAATCAGTAAACTATCCCTTATTTTTGTTTTGATCTCTGCGGCCTTTACCTTTCCATTCTTAAATTCAATAAAAATTGGGCCGGTAGAGAGAAAAAGCAGACTGTCACAGGAGGAAGCAGTATCTTCACTTAGCTCAAGTGTATTCGCATAGGTGCGCTTAACTAAGTCAAAGTTGACTGCTTCCTCCATTCGTTCAGTCATGTATTGGGGCTGACCTTCACTGGTGTCCTTTGACATCTCTTTTAGCGTATCCATGTGGTCAGAAAAAATCGGGTAATCCTCAATCTTCATTGTGATACCTCGCATTTTCCAACTGTTGCAGGGGACGGGCCAGTTTTTTGTAAATTTTTTCTTTGCTTTCCGTTACATTTTCAATAGTTGCAAATTTCCCATCTATAAACGATAAATAATACTGGCAGGCATGGCTGACTCCATGTTTTTTGGAATAAACCTCGATAGCGTCCAGAAAATAGTGACTATGGGTATTCAACAATACATATAAATCAAATTCTTTATGAAGCAGGACAATGATTTCCGCAAGCAAAAGCTGCCACTCTGGATGCAGATGAATTTCAGGTTCGTCTAAAAGAATGACAGTTCCAGCTTCAATAAAACCGTTTAATAATAATGTTTTCAGAATAACAAAGGTTTTTAACCCAGCGGAAAGATTGCTTATATTCAGGGCTTCTCCACCGGTTTTCTCTCTATAGTAAAACTCACCGTCTTTTTTTATAAAATTGCCGCTGCAAACTTTAGAAATCATTTCATAAATTCGGCTAAGCTTTTTAGATGCCACAATCTCTTCGACTAGCGTAGACCTTTTCTCTTCTGAGAACAGGCAACTTCGCAAATATTCCCGATGATCAATTCCGTAATCAAAGTAAAGCCGATAGACTCTTTCCTCATCCAAAATCATCGGGTTATCCAGATAAATGGTGCTTGCACCCAGTTCAATCAAATCGTTATGAATGATATGTCCATCCTGAATACTCAAAGAGATTATTTTATCTTCCAGCCGCAGTTCAATTTTAGAAGTCTCTTTTATATAAATGTTTTGTATCTGCCCATTAAATTCCGCGTTTAAGTTCTTTTCCAGGGAAGCACGGAAAATCTCCTCTCTGGACACGTTCAAGCAATCTGATATCCTTGCTGCCACCCTATCGATATCGATATTGCTGTCCTGTAAGTTGGGCGACCCTTTAAAAAATTCTATGATATATTCGCGGATCAATTCTGGACTTTCCTTATACTCGTCCATATGTTCTATGATTTCCCGTACGGCCTTGCCCCGAAATATTGGTGGACGTGCGCGGAGTACTAGAGAAAGGGCGCGCCGCAAACTGTTTTCCAGTTCTTTTTTGATTCGCTCGTCCACATTGCTATAGCTGTTTAATACGGAAAATATCGCCCGGCTGACCGTACTCTTTCCAGTGTTATTTTCGCCGGCTATAACGGTTATTCCGTCTAACGCTATGGTCGTTTCCTGAATTTTTCCAACATTTTTCAAATAGAGTTCCATAGTTGTATCCCCTAAATCAGTTTCCGGAATTATACCATATCAGGATATCACATTTTGTTGAATTTTACCCTTTCATTTCAGCCGCTCACACAGCGGCAGCAGTTCCTCCAGTTTGGCCACGATGCGTTTTTGCTCGGCGAGGGGCGGGAGTACAATGAGTGTATTCGCAATATCACGCATAACCCAATTTTTATTACCAACCCCCCTTGTGTTTTCAGTTGCCTGTGTTTGAACTAATGGAGAATTTAAGAGAATCTGCAAAAATTTGTTGTCTATCAAATCTTGGCAGAATTTCAAAAGCGCAACACTAACAAACAAGGAGAACTGCTTATCCGTATTGACAATAACAGGAATTCCTGTTGTCCCAATTTTTGTAAGAAGCAAATCTCCATATTCAGGATTGCATCTTGAAAATAGTTCCTGGTGTTCTTGCTCAGAAATGTATTTGCAGCTCGAAAAATCTAATTGACCAGAACTCATATCCTTTACCGAAAGGAAGGGCACACCACTTGCAGTGTATTTAGGCGTAGAATGCGTACCATCTGTGAGTTTGTACAAAATATTTCCCAGCCTACACCATATCCAGTTCCCCGGAATCTCAAACGGCACTTCATCCTCTGCAATTTCCGGCAGAGGCTTTTCTTTTTTGATCTTGCCCTCTTTGACAAGCCGCCGTTTCTCTTCCTGAATTTGCCGGTACAGCTCCTCCGCTGTTCCCTCCTCTGGCCGCTGTTCCACCAGCTTGCCCTGGATGGCCCACTGCAAAAGAGACTTCCGCACGTTAACGGGGAACCGATTATTGAACTCCTCCAGGCGGTTCCACGCCTGCTCATAGCGGTCGATATAGGGAAGAAGCTCTTCGATTTTGGCGACAATGCGCTTTTGCTCCTCAATAGGTGGGATAGGTAAGAGCATATTCAAAACGCTCACTCTATCAATGCCCGGAATTACTCCTTGCCCCTTTGTTTTAAGATAATATATATTAGCCTGCAAAAAATAGCGAATAAAACTCATATTCAAAGTGTCCATCCGCTTTATCGCCATAATCTGGCGTGCTATATGTGCTTCATCAATATCACAAAATACCGTTTTTCCATAGCCCGATCCCTTACAAACAAGTAAAATATCACCCCGATATGCAAAATTGCGAGGTGCTTCTGTCCACCTTGATATAATAACGCCGTTATCAGATAAATTACTTGCACCCGTGATATAGATAGTTCCCCGGCCTTGATCGTTGTACTCTTCTGGCTTAAAATCTGTTCCCGATACTAACGATATTACATTACCAAACCTTACCCACATCCAACTCTCCGGAATCTCAAACGGCTTTTCATCCTCTGCAATTTCCGGCAGAGGCTTTTCCTTCTTGATTTTCCCCTCCTTAATAAGACGCTTCTTTTCCTCCTGGATTTGTCGGTACAACGCCTCCGCTGTTCCCTCCTCCGGGTGCTGTTCCACCAGCTTTCCCTGGATAGCCAGCTGCAAAATACTGTTTTTCAGCTCCTGCGGGGTCATTGTGCTCCCCCTCCCAGAATGGCGGTAATCTCCGCCAGCACCCGGTCGATCTCGGCGTTCAAGGAGGAGCGCTCCTCCTCATACCGCTGAATCAGGTCCAGCGGAGCCAGGATTTCTTCCTCCTCGTGAGGGTAGCCGCACTGATCCAGGTTGTAGCCAAACTCCTTCGCCAACTGCCGGGCGGTGAATTTTTTCGCCTTGTCAAACCCGTCCACAGACATCTCCCGCCGGTTGTTCCACCACTCTACAACCGGGGCGAAATGCTCCAGCTTCATGGGTTTGGTTTTGCTGAAGTGTTTGTACCCCTCCGGCATATCCAGACGGTAAAACCAAGTCTCCTCTGTGGGGCCGGTGCGGTCAAAAAACAGAATATTGGTGGTGATGGAGGTATAGGGTGAGAACACACTGCCGGGCATACGGATCACCGTATGCAGGTTGAACTCATCCAGCAGCTTTTTCTTGATATTCACCTTTGCGTTATCTGTACCGAACAGAAAGCCGTCCGGCAGGATGACCGCGGCCCGGCCCTTCTTTTTCAGCCGGTACATGATGACGGACATAAACAAATCAGCCGTCTCGCTGCTGGCCAGGTCGTTAGGAAAGTGATTTTTTACATCGGCCTTTTCGCTGCCGCCGTAGGGCGGATTCATCAGGATGACATTGAACTGGTCGTCCTCCGTGTAATCCAGCACGTCCCGCAGGAGGGAATTCTCATGGTACACCTGGGGCAAATCCAAATCGTGCAGCAGCAGGTTTGTAATGCACAGCATATAGGGAAATTGCTTCTTCTCGACGCCATAGATAGATTCTCCATACTTCTTGGCGTCGGCTGTGCTTTGAACCTGTTTTTGTAACTCCTTCAGCCAGCTGGTGAGAAAGCCGCCGGTGCCGCAGGCAAAATCCGCCATACGCTCGCCAATCCGGGGGCGGATCATCTGCGCCATAAAGTCAGTGACGGCCCGGGGTGTGTAGAACTCACCAGCGGAACCGGCGCTTTGCAGCTCTTTCAGAATGGACTCGTAAATCTCACCGAAGGCATGGCTTTCCTCATAGTCGCCCAAGTCCAGCTCGTCAATTACGTTGATAACCTGACGGAGCAGAACGCCATCCTTCATGTAGTTATTGGCATCGGCAAAGGTGGTCTGCACGATAGCCTTCTTGACAGGTGTGGACGCGTCTACCGGGAGACTTTTCAGCGTTGGAAACAGAGTGCTGTTGACAAAATCCAGAAGTGTATCGCCGGTCATGGCAGAGCCAGATTTATCGTCGTGGGCCCAGCCTGCCCAGCGGCAGGGCTTCGGGATGATGGACTGGTAGTTCTCGTCATCAAACTCCCAGTCCTGCTCCTTTGTGTCGTACACCTTTAAAAACAGCAGCCAGGTGATTTGCTCAATGCGCTGGGCGTCGCCGTTGATGCCTGCGTCATTGCGCATGATGTCCCGCAGGCGCTTCACAAAACCGGATAAATTGCTCATAAATTATCCTGCCTCATTTTCCATATATAGGGCGTCTTCCAATTCCTTGACGGCCTGAAGATATCCAGCCTTTCCGCCGAAATAGGCGGCGATTTTGGCGGGCTTTCCCAGTCTGGTGAAGGGGTCCAGCTTCAGAATCTCCGCCTTCTCCAGCTCATAGATGCCAAGATTCATGTACTTATCCAGAAGGGTTTCCAGCACTTCCCGCGCTGCCCCGCTGTACTTGCTCAAAAAGTCCCGTTTTTTCACGTTGTTGGCCCGTTCCCTGCGGGTCAGAGGCTTTTTGTCAAATGCAATGTGGCAGATAAAATCAAAATCGTCCACATCGGACATCCCCTGCTCCGCCTTGAGCGCCTCCAGGTCGATGCCCCGCTCCCGGAGAAGGTCCCGTATCTTCTCTTTCTTCTCCTCTGCGGTCCACCGCCGGATAAAGTTGTCAAGGGAGGCGTATTCCCCCCGGACATTTTCCCTGGTGTAGTCGAAAATGCTCTCCTGACGGAGCAGCTTGCCGTTGGTATCGTAGATGGATACCGTCTTGTGGATAATTTCCACCTTGCAGCCGTTGACATCAACGATGGGTTTAAGTGTACTGCTAGTGGGCCGCGGAGCGCCTGTGCCCGGCGGCAGACCGCCAGCGGGCATGGTGGCGTTAGGGTCGAATCCCGGGTCCTGCTCGATAGGGCCATCCCAGGCTGGATCGGCGAACAGCCGGGTCACATTGCGGAAATCCATCACTACAAAATGGGTCTTGCCGTCCTTCTCCCGCAGGCGGGTTCCCCGTCCAATGATCTGCTTGAACTCCGTCATGGAGCCGATCATCTGGTCCAGGACGATCAGCTTGGTTATTTTGCAGTCCGCCCCGGTGGAAAGCAACTTGGATGTGGTGGCGATGACGGGGCCTTCCTTGGACGGAGAGATAAAATACTTCAGCTTGTTTTTTCCCACGGTGTCGCTCCCGGTAATGCGCGTCACATAGTCCGGGTTCTCTTTCATCATGTCGGGATTCAGTTTTGCCAGCGCGTCCCGCATCCGCAGGGCGGCTTCCTCCGTGGCGCAGAACACAATGGTCTTAGCCATTCGGTCTGTGCTTTTCAAGTAACGGGTAATTTCAGCTGCAACCTGTTGAATCCGGTCCTCTATGATGATGTTATAATCAAAGTCACTGTCAGTATAGATACGATCCGGGATCTCATTGCCGAAGATGTCAAGCTGTCCTTTCTTCGGCCTCCACCCTCCACTAATATCTGTGGTGACGTTTATAACCCTGAAAGGCGCGAGGAAGCCGTCCTCAATGCCCTCCCGAAGGCTGTAGGTGTAAACCGCTTCCCCAAAGTAGTCGATATTGGAAATGTACTTTGTCTCCCTTGGGGTCGCCGTCATACCGATTTGGGTAGCAGCGGAGAAATAATCCAGAATCTTGCGCCAGCTGCTGTCTTTTTTGGCAGACCCCCGGTGACACTCGTCCACAATGACAAGATCAAAGAAATCCTTCTGAAAGAGCGCGGCAAGCCGGGAAACGGTATCATCCTCTGCCGTTTCCTCATCATCGCAGCTGTTATCTCCGGTGAGCTGCTGATAAAGGGAGAAATAAACCTCGTAAGAGGTGATCGTAACGGGATCATCTTTTCCAAAGTTGATTTTGTGGATCGTTTTTTCCAGTGGGGAAAAGTCCTGCTCGATGGACTGATCGATCAGAATATTACGGTCGGCCAGATAGAGAACTTTTCGCTTTAAGCCGCTTCTCAACAGGCGGTAAACGATTTGAAAAGCCGTATAGGTCTTCCCGGTTCCCGTTGCCATCACCAGCAACAGGCGTTGCTGGCCTCTGGCAATCGCGTCTATGGTTCGGTTAATGGCAATGCGCTGGTAATAACGGGGTGGATAGGTGGTTTGACTGCTGTAATAGGGCTGGTTGATGGCGGTTACTTCCGCTGGGGTCAAACCCTGCCCCTGATTGATCTCCCGCTTATACCGGGCAATTAGCTCCGCCTCCGTGGGAAACTCATCCAAAGGAAACTCCCGTTCTGCGCCGGTAAGAAAGTCATGCTCCGCAAACCCATCCCCGTTGGAGCTGAACGCAAAGGGCAGGTCCAGCATTTTGGCGTAATCCATTGCTTGCTGTAAGCCGTGGGAAATGCTGTGAGTGTTGTCCTTAGCTTCAATAATGGCGATGGGATGATTCGCACACAGGTACAGTATGTAGTCCGCTTTCTTGGGTTTCTTTCGGAACACAAGATTGCCCTTCAAGCTGATTTGGCCATCGGTGATTGGAGTCTCCATCGTGATTTTTTCTCGACTCCAATTCGAGGTCACAGCGGGAGTGATATATTGAAGCTTGATATCCTCCTCGGTCATTTCCTTTTTTGACAGAATAGGCTGCATCAATAGTTCCCTCCTCAGCAGACGTTTATTTCGGTTTAGTGGAAACTGGCAGGATAATCATACCATATTTGGTGCCAGAAAACAACGGCGCATTTCGACCTTTGCAGAAGAAGCCTAGACCGGATTGACTACAATAACCTCCCGTCCCAGCTTCCGAGCATATCTCACAGTCATTGCTGTTCCTCCCCGCCACTCACCGTTATAGACCGTTAGAAGGCAAGTAGCGTGATCGACCAGATAGCGATTGCATTTCAGCATACAGCCCTCACGATATTCCCGGCTTACATACACAACCTCGTCCGCCTGCTCCAGAATAGAAAAATAGAGTTCCCGCGCTGATGCTGGCCACCCATCTGCCTGTCCATCGCAGGGCAGGATACAGTGGAGCTTCAGTGCGGGATTTTCTTTTTTCAAAGCAAGAACATCCAGGGCCGCCCAGGCGTCAGCCTCCTCCGCCATACCGGAGAGGAAATCCACATAT
Organism: uncultured Oscillibacter sp.; assembly: GCA_950097035.1. Classification (GTDB taxonomy): domain Bacteria; phylum Bacillota; class Clostridia; order Oscillospirales; family Oscillospiraceae; genus Oscillibacter. Next base: position 8,638 of record CATNDT010000015.1, on the reverse strand, counting down.
CCAGCATTCACCAGCTTGGCGCTTTCTTGGCCAAGTTCTTGTTTCAGAGCAACGCACCTGATATCCGCTTCCTCATAACCCCACGGGAACTTTTTCGGGCGGTGGCCTGTAAAAGCACAGCATCTTTCAATCATTGCAATTCAACCTTCGATTTAGTTTAGATATGAGGGTTATATCCCCTTAACAACAGAGATTATAACCCCCATACTGGTTGGTGTCAATCGGGGGTGAGGCTGTGATTATCTTTGATAAACTGTGGAGCATAATGGACAAAAAGGGTGTATCCACATACCAACTAAGAGAGAAATGTGGTATTGACAGCAAAACTATCCGGCGCTTGCGGGCAAACGACAACATGGAAACAAAGACGCTAAATAAATTGTGTACGGTCCTTGATTGCCGTTTGGAGGATATTGCCCAGTATATTCCAGATGAGCAGTAACAGCTCCACGACTCTGCGGATGCAGAATCATGGAGTTGTTAGCATTTTCGGGGCCGGGTATCCAGGCCGTGATTTGACGCAGTCACTTTTCCGCACCAGAAAATCAGGCGGTGAGATTGAGCGCAGCAAAGCAGATGGCCAATTGGGCATGGATTACGCTCCAGTCCTGCCGCCCGCCGGTCCACTTTTTCTTGATATCCATCATGACCAGATACAGCATTTTCAGCAGGCTGTCGCCGGTGGTGAAAATCGATTTGGCCTTAGTCACCTTGCGCAGCTGGCGGTTGAAACCCTCAATGGCATTGGTGGTATAGATCAACCGCCGAACTTCCTGAGGGTACTTGAAACAGGTGCTCAGATTGGCCCATTTGGCCCGCCGGAACTGGGATATCTTCGGATGTTTCTTGTTCCAGCGCTCCGAAAATGCATCCAAGGTTTCTCAGGCCATTGAGCACAGTTGCCCAGAACTTGGCGCTCTCGTTCTCACCAACCCACATTCCCAGAACATCTTTCCGTCCGTCCAGGCTGATTCCAATGGCGATATAGACAGCTTCTTTCACAATCTGTCCTTCGCTGCGCACGCGGTAGTGAATGGCGTCCAGAAACACTACTGTTTTGAAGGTTTACACAAACTTTGGGATGTTCTTACGGAACACCGACTCCGCAAAGGAATAAAGACGGGCGGTTATCCTGCCGATAACCGCCCTCTAAACCCAAAATTGCGAATCCGCATTCTATTCCCTCAAATTTTCCCGAGCAGCGGGATTATTGGAGAGAACCGCTCCAACCGTCCGGCAGCTTTCCAATTCCTGACAGTCACCGCAGGCCGCAACGCCCCTTTTCAGCGCACACTGCCGAATCGCGCAAAGGTGATCGCAGTATACCGTTTTGATCCCATCGACACGGCAGCCCTCACAGTTGATATGCTCCGGCAAGATGGGCGCCTGATTCAACTCGGCCCACAGTTTTGCGGTCTTCTCGCGCAGCGCCCGGTCGTCATTGACCGTTGCAAGATACGCGTCGCATTTTTCACAGTCCAGCCCACAGTACGCAATCATATCCCTCATGGCAACACACTCCTTAAACTCCCGATTGGTTGCTCTCATTATATCATGGGCACATGCCGTGTTCAACGGTTTTCCGAAAACCGGCCATCTTGCCGGAGGGCTGATTCCCCCTGTTAAAACCGAAAGTCTGGTTTTCAGACTGGAAATGGAGATAAAGATAGCGTGGAATTTTCAAGAGATGACTTGGCGGAAGCAAAAAGACAAATCGACTCAACACTGCATAAGTTAAGAGAAACCATAAAGACTTTTGAGTCTAAAGAAAACGCAAAAAGATATCAATCCCAGATCACATTGGCCAAAAGACGCTTAAAGGCCTTTGAGATCGCGAATTGGTTTATTGAAAATGAACTGAAAAAGTGAGAGCACAGAAAATCTATAGTAAAGGAAAGCACAAGCCGAAATGCGGTCTCACATATCCAAAACAGCAGCAAGCATTCCGACACATGCTGTTGGATGAGCGGCTATGGCCGCCGCCTTCCAATACAGTCTGTAAATTCTCTCAATACTTATACAATTTGCAATCAAAAGAGGCGCCTGTTATGTCACCAAAAACACTGCTGATCCCCGCCCTGCTGGACGCCCACTGGCCCCTGCTGCAGTGGGCCTTTGCATCCCGTGCGTGGACCCCCGTGGTGCTGGAGAACACCCGGGCCGAGGTGGAGGACCCGGGCCTGCGGAATACCCACAACGACCTGTGCTATCCCTTTGTCCTTATCACCGGGCAAGTGCTGGCGGCCCTGCGGTCCGGGCAGTATGATTTAAACCGCACCGGCGTGCTGATCTCCCAGACCGGCGACGGCTGCCGGGGCTCCTGCCTCATCCGGCTGCTGCGGCCCATGCTGGACCGGGAGGGCTTTTCCCAGGTCCCCCTGCTGTCTCTGAACACCCGGGGCATGGAACACGCCTCCGCCCTGCCGGTGGGGCCCGCCATGGCCCTGCGGGCGCTGGCGGCCGCCTTCTGGGGGGACGCCCTGCTGCTGATGGAAAACCAGGTCCGCCCTCTGGAGCGCCGGGCCGGGGAGACGGACGCGTTGCTCCGCCGCTGGGAGAACACCCTTTCCGGAGACCTCAGGCAAGGAAATAACCTTTACCCTACCGCCATTCTCCGCCGCTGCCGGGAGATGGCCCGGGATTTTCAGGCGGTGGAGACCGTCCCAAGGCCCGTGCAGAAAATTGCGCTGGTGGGGGACGTATACAGCAAATACTGCCACCTTGGCAACTGGGACCTGACAGCTTTTTTAGAGCGCCAGGGGTGCCTGGTGGGGGTGGGCGGCCTGACCTGGTACGCCCTTTACTATATGGACAGCCACCTGGAAATCGGCCCCCTTCCCATGCGCCTCGGCGGCAAGGCGCTGGCAGCCCTGGGCGGGCCGCTGCAAAACCGCTTTATCCAAATCCTGCAACAGGCCGGTTTCACGGTTTTGCCGCCCTATCGGCAGCTGAAGGCTCTGGAGCAAACACTGGGCGGCTCCCGCTGCGCTCTGGGCAGCGGCTGGCTGCTGGCAGCGGAGACCGCCGCCTGGGTGCAGGCGGGATACCGGAAGGTACTGAGCGGGCTTCCCTTTGGGTGTTTGCCGGGGCACATCTACGGCCGCGGCCGCTATGCCGCCCTCCAGCGGCAGCTGCCGGGCAGCCTGATTGTCGGTCTGGACTACGACGCCTCCCTGCGCAGCGCCACGGTGGAGACCCGGGTGCGGATGCTGCTGGACACTGAGCCCTGACGGATGCTTCGCGGAAAAGCAACTCTTTTAAAACAGGCGGCGATCTTGCAAAATCGCCGCCTGTTTTACACTTTGTGAACTTTTTTCGGAATCCGTGGATTTTCTTTGCATTCCATGGGGATTTGTGGTATGCTAAATTAGATTTTTTATGGGCATATACCGTTGATACGGCGTTTTCCCTTTTTCACGAAAGAGGCAAAATCGGAAAGGACGTTTATAAAACTATGGGTCTTTTGAAATCACTGTTTGGCGACTACAGCTCCCGGGAGCTGAAATCCATCTACCCCATCGTGGACAAGATCGAGGCCATGGCCGACGAGTACAAGGCCATGACCGATCCTCAGCTTCAGGCCAAGACGGCAGAATTTAAAAGCCGCCTTGCAGGCGGCGAGACGCTGGACGATATTCTGCCGGAGGCCTTTGCCACCGTCCGGGAGGCCGCCGACCGGGTGCTGGGCATGCGCCCCTATCGGGTACAGCTGGTGGGCGGCATTGTTCTGCACCAGGGCCGCATCGCAGAGATGAAGACCGGCGAGGGCAAAACCCTGGTGGCCACTCTCCCCGCCTATCTCAACGCCCTGACCGGTCAGGGTGTCCACATCGTCACCGTCAACGACTATCTGGCCAAGCGCGACAGCGAGTGGATGGGCAAGGTCCACCGCTTTCTGGGGCTGAAAGTCGGCCTCATTGTCCACGGCCTCACCAGCAAGGAGCGCCAGGCCGCCTACGCCGCCGACATCACCTATGGCACCAACAACGAGATGGGCTTTGACTACCTGCGGGACAATATGTGCATCTACTCCACCGAGCTGGTGCAGCGGGGCCACGCCTTTGCCATTGTGGACGAGGTGGACTCCATCCTCATCGACGAGGCCCGCACCCCCCTGATTATCTCCGGCCACGGTGAAAAGTCCACCCAGCTCTACGACATGGCGGAGATGCTGGTGGCCCGGTTTAAAAAGCAGGTAGTGGTCCAGGTGGACAACAAGGAGGAGGAGGACGCCGATATCGACGCGGATTATGTGGTGGACGAAAAGGCCAAAACCGCCACCCTCACCGCCCGCGGCATCGCCAAGGCCGAGGAGTTCTTCCACGTGGAGAACCTGTCCGACCCCTCCAACTCCACGCTGAACCACCACATCAACCAGGCCATCAAGGCCCACGGCACCATGAAGCGGGACGTGGACTATGTGGTGAAGGACGGCGAGGTTATCATTGTGGATGAGTTCACCGGGCGGCTGATGTTTGGCCGGCGGTACTCCAACGGCCTGCACCAGGCCATTGAGGCCAAGGAGCACGTCAACGTCAACAGCGAGAACAAGACGCTGGCCACCATCACCTTCCAGAACTACTTCCGCCTGTACAACAAGCTCTCCGGCATGACCGGCACCGCCATGACGGAGCAGGAGGAGTTCGGCACCATCTATAATCTGGACATTGTGGAGATCCCCACCAACCGCCCCAATGCCCGCGACGACCACCACGACGTGGTGTACAAAACTGAGGCGGGCAAGTTCCGGGCCGTCATCTCCCAGATCAGGGAGTGCCATGAAAAGGGCCAGCCCGTGCTGGTGGGCACCGTGTCCATCGAGAAAAACGAGCTTTTGAGCAAGCTTCTGTCCCGGGAGGGCATCAAGCACAGCCTGCTGAACGCCAAAAATCACGAGCGGGAGGCGGAGATCGTGGCCCAGGCGGGCAAATTCGGGGCCGTCACCGTGGCCACCAACATGGCCGGCCGCGGCACCGACATTATGCTGGGCGGCAACGCGGAGTATCTGGCCCGGGCCGACCTGGTAAAGGCCGGCTACTCTGAGGAGATCATCGTAGACGCCACCGGCTACGCCGACACCGACAACCAGGAGATTCTGGACGCCCGAAAGCTCTTTGCCGAGAAGATGGCCCAACACAAAGCGGAGATCGCGGACGAGGCGGAAAAGGTCCGCGCCGCAGGCGGCCTCTTCATCATCGGCACAGAGCGCCACGAGTCCCGCCGGATCGACAACCAGCTGCGAGGCCGCGCCGGCCGCCAGGGCGACCCCGGCGAAACCCGGTTCTATATCTCTTTGGAGGACGACCTCATGCGCCTCTTCGGCGGCGACCGCATCACCGGCATGATGGAGCGGTTCGACATCGACGAGGACACCCCCATTGAAAACAAGATGCTCACCAAGGCCATTGAAAACGCCCAGACCACCGTGGAGTCCCGGAACTTCCAGTCCCGCAAGTCCGTGCTGGAGTACGACGACGTGATGAACCGCCAGCGGGAAATCATCTACGCCCAGCGCCGCCAGGTGCTGGACGGGCTGGACATCAAGGACACCGTGCTGAATATGATGCACACCTCCATCACCAACCACGTCTCCCTGGCCTTCGGTGAAAAGCAGTCCCTGGACGCCGCAGGCTATCAGGAGATGCTGCGGGGCGTGGAGGGGATGTACTTCCCCAAGGGCGCCGTCCGCATAGCGGAGAGTGAGATCGCCGGCAAGTCCGCCCAGGAGTTTGAGGAGCTCTTCATCGACGCCGCCGAGAAGACCTATGCCGCCAAGGAGACGGAGATCACGCCGCCCATCATGCGGGAACTGGAGCGGGTCATCATGCTGCGGGTGGTAGACGAGTACTGGATGGACCACATCGACGCCATGGATGACTTAAAGCAGGGCATCCGCCTGCAGGCCTACGGCAACACCGACCCCGTCATCGCCTATAAGCAGGAGTCTCTCACCATGTTTGAGGAGATGGTCTCCGCCATTCAGGACGAAACCGTCCGCCGGATGTTCTCCGTCCGGCTGCGGAAGGACGAGGAGGTCAAGCGGGAGCGGGTGGCCAAGGGCATGGTGGAAAATGTGGGCGGCGACGGCACCAAACCCAAAAAGCAGCCTGTAAAAGTCACCAAGATCGGCCGCAACGACCCCTGCCCCTGCGGCAGCGGCCTGAAATGGAAAAAGTGCACCTGTCCTGAATACCATCAGCAAAACTGACGGAGGTTTTTATGGCCTTTACCATCCATGAAGCAGAAAACGGCGCGGTCTATCTCACCTCCTCCCTGCTCCCCGTCCCCCACGGGTTTTCCACCCGGGCAGGCGGGGTGTCTCCCGCCCCGTGGGACAGTTTGAACCTCCGCCCCGGTCAGGGGGACGGCGAGGCCGCCCTGTGGGAGAACTACCGCCGTTTCTGCGAAGCCGTCGGGGTGGATATGGATCGGCTGATCCTGTCCAGACAGGTCCATGAGACCACCGTCCGCCCCTGTACCGCCGCCGACGCGGGCAAGGGACTGGACCGCCCCCGGGACTACGACGCCGACGCTCTTGTAACCGACGAAATCGATCTGCCGCTGGCGGTCTTCTCCGCCGACTGCGGTATCATCCTGCTCCACGACCCCAAAACCGGGGCTGTGGGCGGCGTTCACGCCGGGTGGCGGGGCTGCGCCGGTGGGATCCTGGAAAACGCTGTCCGGGAGATGGGCCGCCTCTATGGGGCTGTGCCCGCCAATCTTCTGGCCGCCGTGGGTCCCTGTATCGGCCAGTGCTGCTTTGAAACCGACAGCGATGTGCCCGAGGCCATGCGCACCGCCCTGGGGGCGGAGGCGGAGGCCTTTATACAGCGCCGGGGACCCAAGTATCACGTGGATCTGGCGGGACTGAACCGCCAGTGGCTCCTGCGGAGCGGGCTGCTGCCGGAGCACATCGACCTCTGCGGCCTCTGCACCGCCTGCCGCCCGGACCTGTTCTGGTCCCACCGCAAAATGGGGGAGCGGCGGGGCGTTCACGCCGCTATTATTGCCCGAACCTGACCCCATGCCTTTCAAGGAGCCCTTATGAACAAACGCCTTTTAAAACTCCTGTGCCCGCTGGCGGCGGCTTGCGTTCTGCTGTCCGGCTGCTGGCAGGATACGCCGCCCATGGAGGACCCGGACTCCACCCCGACTGAGCCCGGCGAGGCCGTGGAGGATGTGCCGTCCGGCCCTCTCCTGCCGGATTCCCTATCCCTGCCCTACGCACCTGACCAGTCCCTGGACCCTGTGACCTGTCCGGACGGCGCGCAGCAGGTAATCGCCTCCCTCTTATATGAGGGGCTCTTTCACCTGGGCCCTGATCTGGAACCCGAAAACCTGCTCTGCGGCAGCTATACCTACGACCCCGCCCAGTTCGTATACACCTTCACTCTCCGTCCCGCCCTTCTCTTTTCTGACGGTTCCCCTGTCACCGCCCGGGACGTGCGTTCCACCTTAGAACGAGCCCGGCAATCCCAGCGGTATCAGGCCCGTCTCTCCCAGGTGGCGTCTGTTTCCGCCAAAGACGATACGGTTACCATTACCCTCAACCGCCCCAATACCGGTTTTCCCGCTCTGCTGGATATTCCCATTGTAAAGGAAGGTACACAGGACAGCGCCGCGCCTGTCGGCACCGGGCCGTATCTCCTGTCACACGACGGGGGCAGCGCGTTTCTTACCGCCAATCCCATCTGGTGGCAAAACAGCGACCGCCCCGCGGACCGAATTAATCTGGTGGAGGCCCCGGGGCAGGACACGGTGCTCTATCGCTTTACCTCCCATGAGGTGCAGCTCATCACCGCCGACCTCACCGGTTCATCTCCCGTTACGCTTACCGGCAGCGTCGGCCTTCAGGACGCAGACACCACAGTTTTTCAATATCTCGGCTGCAATACCGCCATACCGCCGCTGGATAACGCAGCCCTGCGCCGCGCGCTGTGGAACGGCGTCAACCGCAGTCAGGTGACCGGCGGCCTGCTCTCCAACCACGCCGTGGCCGCCCAGTTCCCCGTTTCGCCGCGCTCCTCACTCTATCCCCATGCACTGGAGCACCCCTTTTCCTCTGAAGACCTCCCTTTGGCTGTAACTCAGAGCGCCTATATTCCGGAGCGCCCCCTCACCCTGCTGGTAAATGAGGAAAACGGCTTCAAAATCTCCGCAGCGGAATATCTGGCTGAAAGCTTTACCGCCGCCGGTATTCCGGTGGAGACCCGGGCATTGCCTTGGGCGGAATACACCGCCGCCCTGGAGGCAGGGGACTTTGACCTTTACTATGGGGAGGTGCGCCTCACTGCAGACTGGGACCTCTCCGCCCTGCTGTCCACCGGCGGAAGCCTGAATTACACCAGCTGGTCAGATGAGCGGACGGACAGCCTCCTGTCCGCCTACGCCGCCGCAGCAGACCGCGCCGCCGCCATGGAGGCGCTGTGTACCCACCTGCAGCAGCAGGCCCCTATCCTTCCCATCTGTTTCAAATCCGTCTCCGTCCTGACCCAGGCCGGCGTTTTGGAGGGGCTGACTCCCACCGCGGCGGAGCCCTTTTACAACCTTGCCGGTTGTACTGTTCACCTGCGCGAAACCTGACCCGGTAAGGCGGGCTAAAAACTGAAAAAGCGCGGCGGCCGTCTCCCTGTGGGGC
>CATNDT010000014.1 GCA_950097035.1 uncultured Oscillibacter sp. | reverse complement strand
AATGGACGCAAAAAACAGGAAACCTTTTCTTGATTTCCTGTCTTGGTGTGCCGTTCCATGTAGCGGCGGTTATTCAGTTTACAAATAAGCCGGATTTAATTTGCCCCAGTGTTGTTCCTTTTCGCAATTACAGCAAGTAATTATTTTCCCGGTTTGCAATCTGCAAACCGACCAATTTGTAGGTTGCATATCCTCCCATAACCAGCGGCTCTGCTTTGCAAATTTCTTCTGCTTCTTCACGGCTCTCTGTTTTTAGGATATACATACCTGCCATTCCCGGATAGCCTTTAAAGACACCGCAGATTTCCAGCTTTCCCTCATCGTCCAGCTTTCTTATGTTCTCAACGTGTTCCATAACTACCTGTTTTGTCATTTTATTATAGGTCTTGCTTTTCTCAATCATCATCATGTACATCAATTTTTCCATACGATTTTCTCCTTTACATTCTATGGGGATTCACTGAGGGTATTATATTGATCCGGCAATAGCAATCTGTCTGTCATTTTCCGGAGGCAAACTGATAGCCTACGCCTATAACGATCTTTATGTAGGTGGGCTTACGGCTGTCCGGCTCTCCGCTGGTCGCCCGGACAATCGTTTCATAAGGCAAAAGATTGGGATTTCTCATGCGAAAGCACCTCCATTTCTTTACGCAGGAAAAGTATACATAATATACTCTTTGTATGCTTCTGTACAGATCATAAAGGATTCCCCCTTTCTCCCACATGAGGTGTTACATGATTTTGTACCATATTGCATTTGGGGCATGAATAGTTTATCATAGAATAGTGACAAGAACTGTCATCATTTGGAAAGGAGTTCAAAAATGTCGAAAGCAGAACGGCTTATCGAGATGATGATAACAATAAATGCAAAAAAAGATTTTACTGTAGGTGAATTGGCAAATGAATTTTCCGTATCAAAAAGAACCATACTGCGTGACTTGCAAGAATTGGAACAGGCTGGATTTCCTCTTTACTCCGAAGTTGGGGCGGCGGGTGGGTATCATATCTTAAAAGAGCGCATTTTGCCGCCTATTGCTTTTTCAGAAAGCGAAGCAAAAGCTGCTTTTTTTGCCTGTCAAGCCTTGCAATATTACCGTGACTTGCCGTTTGAACAGGAGACTATATCCCTCTTAAAAAAGTTTTTGAATTGTCTGCCATTAGATGTACAAAACAGTATCACGCAGATTCAAAATAAAGTAGTATTTTGGATTCCAGACAGACATTGCGATTCGCCATTACTTAAATCAATGTTCCTTGTTGCGATAAACCGTCATGCCGTAACGATACGGTATTCGTCAACATATTCTGAAAGTATACGCACAATTATACCCATCGGCTTATATGCTATGAATGGACTTTGGTATTGCCCCGCCTATTGTACAACGGCCAATCAAATCAGAGTATTCCGGGTTGACCGCATCAAGGAAATCATAGAGGAAAAGCCCTATCCAAAGGGGAAATTCCCTATTCCTACGTCTATTCAAGAATATCTTGAAAAAACAGAGGTTAAGAATGATTACCATATGAAAATCCAACTAACGGATATAGGCGTTAAACGCTGTGAAAGTGAATGTTTACTTGCAAGCGGATTAAAAACATTTCCAGCGGGCGGCGGGATAATCGACATGGAAATAAATCATGCCGCTTTAGAATGGGTTGCCGACTATATATTGCCATTTGGGAACAACGCCACTGTGTTGGAACCATTGGAGCTAATAAAACTAATGCAGCAAAAAATATATGAATTATATCAGCATTATTGCAGTTTGGAAACAAGTATGAATGAATGAGAGGGATCCCATAGCCAGTTATGCACATTTCCACAATGCCTGTCTTTTGTTCTTTGCTTTCTTTGGTTCGGAATAGCGTGGTGCTGGCGGTCTGTCTCTTGTTTTCGTCTGCTTGCATTTTTACCGTACATGAGCATTTGCACAAGGCACATAATCTTTTCCAATAAAACAGGCGGCAGTCTTTTTTCAAAGTAAGCTGCCGCCCTTTAAAACGAAAGAAGCCTTTGACAAGTGGCAAAGACCACAATTGAGAGCAGACCATCGCCACCGAACACAGCCGCCGCATACTGAACGGATTGACCGCTCAGAACGCCGCCACAGCCCCCGCACAGGGGGCGGAAACGGGTGGCAGGGAAACACACCCCCATCCATCGCCAAAACCGCTCATACAGCGCAGAAGAAGGGCGCAGACGGGAGCGCGGCGCAAAAGTAACAGGCGTTTACAGAGGGGTATCAACGGGGCTGGTAAATATCCTTCAATCTCCTCTACAATTTCGATAAACCCGTTTCTCCATGAATACTCCTGTGCATAGTCAAGGCAGGACTTTTGAAAAGTATCTTTCTTTTTGTAGTCGGAGCCAGAGTGAATGAGCATTTCATATATTTCTTTCATCTGAAATTTATTGTCCCTATAATCAAGGTCAATTTCATTCGCTAACAGGAAACGAACAATTGTAAGTCTGCCCTCTGGATTTTCCGTTGATGTTACTGCTAACTGCAAAAGATTGTAGTTTGAGTGTGGATTGATTTGGTTAAGGAGCCTCTGTGACCAACTCTCCCAGCACTCCCACAGGGAGCCGGAACGGGGCGGTACGCTTTCCCCCAGCCCCGCTGGCGGAGGCGGTTGTTCTCCTCCTGTTGTTGTGTGCCTGCACGACGGTTCAACAGCCGGAGCAGACGACTGGATCGCCGCCAGTGGAAGAACCAAATCCCACTGTCTATGCGGACTGGTCCAAGCTGGGGGAGAGGGAAGGATTCTACGTGCTTCCCTTGTTGGTGCTGGAATAGGCGGACGAAGCCGCTGGAGAGGAGAACTGGGCCCCGATGGTCTCGCTGTGGCAGGTCGGGACGGCAGCTGGTGTGCACCCTTTGATTACCGCAGCCATTCCAGCAGCGAAAAGGGGCTTCTGTTTTTCCGGCCGGACAGCATAACCGTGATGGCTCCTGACGGAGAAATTCAACGCCTCAGCTGCCCCCTGATGACCTTTGGTATTGCCAGGTGAATCTGGTAGACGGTCTGGTAGAGGTGCTGGATTGGAATACGGCATCCTATTACGATCTGGAGACATGGGAATGTGTGTTCTGGACGTATCTGAATTACGAGGGAGACTGACGGTCCTCTATACAAAACGCGGCCCCTGTGAATATCATCTGCGCGGTTGAAAAAAGAGGGTCTAAACCCTCTGTGCTGTGAGTATATCATCGACAAGATCAACCCGAGTTAAATGTTGTCTAACCTCCTGTGTAGCATGTTTTCCTACACAGGAGGTCTTTTTGTCCGCTCTTGCCGGGGCGGTTTAACAGCACAGAGCCGGGGATGATTTTTTCAAAAGCGGAGAATTCTTCCGTTTTGCCGGAAATCTTTACACGGCCAGCGCGTTTCTTATAACCCAAGACGCATGCTGATTTGTCTGCTGGCGGACAGCAGCGCGGGGACATATCGGTCCAGGGTAGAGGGCTTGATGTGGCTGGCCGGGCCTGAAACGCCCAGACTGTAATTCACGTTGCCCCGGTAATTGTAAATGGGGGCGGCGATGCACCGGACGCCCAGGGTAAGCTCCTCATTATCAATGGCATAGCCCTGCTCCCGCACCACCGCCAGATGCTGCATCAGGTCATTGAGGTTTGTGATCGTCTTGGGAGTATACGCGGTAAACTGATAATTTTTCAGGAGCTGTTCCACCATGGCCGGAGGCTTGAAGGCGAGGATGCATTTGCCCACGGAGGAACTGTGCAGAGGCTCCGCCATGCCCACGTTGGCGGACAGGTTGTATGTACTCTTTGACCGCACCTGGTCTACAACATAGACCGTGCCGTTGCTGAAGGAGCATAGGTGTACGCTCTCGCAAAGCTCATCGCAAAGCTCCGACAGAAAGGGCCGCGCAGTGGCGATTACGTTGATGTTCCGCTTGATACCTTCTCCCAAATACAGAATGCGAAAGCCCAGGCGGTATTTTTTGGTGGCGGGGTCCATCTGCACCATGTCGTGCTGCCGCAGTGTGTCCAGTAGACGGGAGGCGGTGCTTTTGTTTACACCCAGCTCCGCTGCAATCTCCGTTACGCCAGCACTGTCCTTATGCTCCAGGATTGACAGAATCTTCATTCCCCGGTCAAGAGATTGTACCAAGGCTTACCCCTCCTCGTCTGCATCTGTAGTTTTTTAATTCTAACATCTGTGCCCCATGTTTGCAAGAAGATTATACGCGGCGACCGAAGCGATTCGCTCAAACCACAGCCTGCCGTGTCCAATTTGGTTAGGTATTCCCTACAAATCGGTCTAAACAGATTTGTGGGATCAATAAAAAAATCAGAATTGTTGCGTATTAAACAACTATGATGCATATTACGCATTGACTTTGCTGCGAATTCCTGTCATAGTAAACATATAAACCAACCGCAGTCGTGGAAAGAGGCGCGGTGCGAATTCACGTCATTCAGAAAGGCGGAGATATCTATGCGTATCGCAATTATCAACGAAGTGAGCACTCAGCAGAAAAACGGCGACATTCTCAAGGCGCTGGGCGACCGGGGATACAAGGTGATGAATCTGGGTATGACCGGAGACTCGACTCTGCCGGAGCTGACGTACATCCACACAAGTCTGATGACAGCTATCTTGCTTAATACCGGCGCTGCCGACTTTGTTGTGGGCGGCTGTGGAACCGGACAGGGGTATATGAACGCGGTCTTGCAGTATCCCGGTGTATTCTGCGGACTTGTCTCTTCCGCGCTGGATGCCTGGCTGTTCACTCAAATCAACGGTGGAAACTGCATTTCTCTGCCGCTGAACCAGGGCTATGGCTGGGCAGCGGATGTGAACCTCCGGTTTATCTTTGACCGGATTTTCAGTGTGGAGAGCGGCTGCGGCTATCCTGAGAACCGGAGAGAATCCCAGCAGAAGTCCAGGGCTATTCTGGCGGAGATCTCCCGCACAGCTCACCGGCCGTTCTTTGAGATTCTGGACGGCATGCCCCGGGAGATTGTGGAGCGGGCGGTAAGCTTCCCCCGCTTCATAGACGCGCTGGACCGGCAGGCGCAGGCAAAGCTGAAAAAGTATCTTGTAAACTAAAGCTTGGAACACCGAATGGAAAGGAATACTACTATGAGCGAAATGATGGAACTGAGAAGAACGCGAGCGAAAGCAATCCGGACCCACGGTGTGCTCCAAAAGGCGGTGGAGGCCGGAACCCTGGAACAATTTCAGGATATCAGTCTCAGCGAAGCCGTCGTTCTGGGTCTGGTCAATCAAGGAGTCAAGACTTTCATTGGCATCTTCGGACACGGTATGACGGATGTTGGCGAAGTGTTGCGGGTATACGAGGAAGAACAGGCAGTCCGGGTGATTAATGTTCGCAGCGAGGTGGAGGCATCCCACGCGGCGGCCATGCTCCGCTGGAAGTACGGCGAGGTTTCCGCCGTATTCACGTCCATCGGCCCCGGAGCTATGCACGCACTGGCGGGGTCTCTGGTCCCGCTGTCCAACGGCCTGGGTGTATATTACCTGATGGGCGACGAGACCAGCCACAGCGAGGGTCCCAATATGCAACAGATCCCCAAGCGGGAACAGGAGTTGTTCCTCCGTATCCTGTCCACGATGGGCCACGCCTACTCGCTGCACACGCCAGAGGCTGTGTTTACCGCACTGAAACGGGGAGATGCCGCGGTCAACGGCGGCGTCAAGCAGTCTCCCTTCTACCTGTTGCTGCCCATGAACATCCAGCCTAAGATCATGGATGGCTGCAATCTGCTGGAGTTTCCCACGCGCTCGGCGGCATCGAAGATTGTCAGCGACAGTGAGGAGCTGTTTGACGCCGCGGCGGAGGTCATCCGCAGCGCCTCCCGTATCACGGTAAAAACGGGCGGAGGTGCCGCCGGCCTTACCTCCGCGGTGCTGGAGGAGTTTCTGGAGCTGTCAGATGCAGTCTATGTGCACGGACCCCAGGTTCCGGGTTTGTATCCCGCTTCCAAGTCTCGCAATATGACTGTCGGCGGTTCCAAGGGCTCGATATCCGGAAATTACGCCTTGAACGAGTGCGACCTGTTGATTGCAATCGGAGCCCGGGGCGTCTGCCAGTGGGACTGCTCGGGTACCGCGTTCCGAAAGGCCAAAAAAATCATCAATATCAACTGCGATTATGAGGACCTGGGTCAATACAGCAACAGTGTTCGCATTCAGGGCGATGCCGAAGCGGTGCTCCTCCGGCTGATTGAGCGTTTGAAAAAGGCCCCGGGCGAATCTGATCCCGCATGGCGGAAGGAATGCGAAGCCAAACGCGCCGAGTGGGAAACTTTCAAGCAGCTTCGGTACGACCATCCCGTTCTGGTGGACGAGAAATGGGGACGGCCGCTCCTGACCGAGCCGGCCGCCATCAAAAAGGCGGTGGATTTTGCCGACGCGAAGAACTGCGTTAAAATTTTTGATGCCGGAGACGTTCAGGCGAACGGCTTCCAAATTGTGGCGGACGAGAAGCCGGGCCAGACCATCACGGACAGCGGATCGTCGTACATGGGCTTTGCGGTTTCCGCTACCCTGGCTTTTGTGCTGGCTGGGAATCGGGATTATCCCATGGCCTTTACCGGTGACGGCAGCTTTATGATGAATCCCCAGGTGCTGATCGACGCAGTTCAGTACGGTCTGAAGGGTATGATCGTTCTGTTTGACAACCGGCGCATGGGCGCCATCACAAGTCTGCAATACTCTCAGTACAACACGGAGTTCAAAACAGACGACGCTGTGGAGGTGGATTACGTCCGGCTGGCGGATGCGGTTAAGGGTGTGAAGGGCTTCTATGGCGGAGAGACGGCGGAGGAGCTGGAGGAGGCTTTGAACGCAGCCTACGCCTATGACGGGCTGTCTTTGGTCCACGTGCCCGTATACTACGGGACGGACGACATGGCCGGCCTTGGTTCCTTTGGCGACTGGAATGTCGGCAACTGGTGTGAACAGGTCCAGAAGCTCAAGCACGCCATCGGTTTTTAAATCCCTTTTGAATACATCCCTCCCGGCTCCGGCCGGGGTGCATAAGGATTACTGACACGGCGGCAGGTACTCTGCGGCAGTTTCTACCCACCATCGGACGAAAGTTTGTCCCCAGAAAAGAAAGGAGATACGTTATGACGAATCAGATTCCCGAGAAGATGAGGGCATGGGTTCTGGGAGATCCCGGAGTCCTCACCATGGAGGAAAAGCCCGTTCCACAGCCCGGTAAATCCGAGGTTCTGGTCCGCATTGACGCGGTCGCGATCTGTGCGACGGACCTGGAGGTTATCGAGCGGGGTACACCCGCCATGATTCAGGGCGGCCTGCCCTTTAACAAGGGCTTCGTCCCCGGTCACGAGTATATGGGCACCATCGTTAAGCTTGGCCCTGGCGTGGACGAGTATGAGGTGGGCGACCGTGTGGCGGTGGAGATTCACGCGGGCTGTGATACCTGCGAGCGCTGCCGTGAGGGTATGTACACCGCCTGCCTAAACTATGGCAAAAACTATGAGGGCAACGACAAGGGCCACCGGGCAAACGGCTTTACCACGGACGGCGGCTTTGCGGAATATGCTGTCAACAGCGTCAAAACCCTGACCAAAATCGGGGATAATGTTACCGACGAGGAAGCCACGCTGATTGTCACCGCCGGAACAGCCATGTACGGCTTGGATATGCTGGGCGGACTGGTGGCAGGTCAGCCGCTGGTGGTGACCGGCCCAGGCCCCATCGGCCTGATGGCTGTGGGCGTGGCCAAGGCCTTGGGTGCGAACCCTGTGATCCTGACCGGTACGCGGGACAACCGCCTGGAGCTGGGCAAAAAGCTGGGTGCCGATTACACCATTAACGTCCGGACCCAGGATGTTGTCGAGGGGGTGAAAGCAATCACCAACGGCGCTGGGGTCAACTACGTCATGGAATGCTCCGGCGCTCCCAACGCAATTAACGAGGGAGCCGCTATGATCAAACGGGGCGGCAAGATTTGCCTGTGCGCTTTCCCGGCCAAGCCTGTGGAGGTGGATGTGGCGGCCCTGGTCCGCAACAACGTTTCCCTCCTGACCATCCGCGGCGAGGGCCGGAGCGCCGTTCACCGCGCCGCCTCCCTCATCAGCGAGAAGCGGTTTGACGCCTCTCTGATCCACACCCACACCTTTGGCTTCAACGACCTCCCAAAGGCTCTGAAATATTCCAAGGAGCGAATCGAGGACGCCATCAAGGTTGTCGTGAAGATTTCCGGATAAGGATACCGCCGCGCAGGTGAGTCCCCTCTTCCATGCGGTCGCCTGGTCACGGCCGGATCCCCTGGCGTCCGCTGTGATCAGACGCGCCAACGTGCGCCGTTCCATGAAAACGACTATTTCATTTGACCTGGGAGAAAGAACACATGCTTCAATATAAAGAATACTATATGCCGCGATCCGTTGTGGAGCTGTTCGATTTTATGGAGCAAAAGGATGGCGCCGTCGATATCGTCTCCGGAGGGACCGACTGCTTTGCGAGGGAAAAGGACCTCTCCAAGCGCCCGGATACCGCGGCCGATATCAGCAAGATTGAGGAATTTGCCGGGATCGAACTGCAAGGCGATGTAATCACCTTCGGCGCGAACACCCGAATTCAGCAATTCCTGAACGACGCAGCGCTGATCGACGGGGTTCCCATGCTGCGCCATGCTGCCAGTTACTTCGCCGATCAGCAGATTCGAGAGCTGGCGACGGTAGGCGGCAACCTGGCGAATGCCTCTCCCACAGGAGACATGGTCCCCCCTCTGCTGGCGCTGGATGCGGTGGTCCACACTTTGATGAAAGACGGGGACAGGATGAGCGGCAGAGACATTCCAGTGGCCGATTTCATCCAGGGCGTCGGCAAGTCGGCACTGTGCGGGGGTGAGGTGATCGTCTCCGTTTCCTGTCCGGTCCTAAGGGGGTACGGATGTGCCTTTAAGAAGGTGGGGATGCGGCGCTCCCTGTGCGTTTCCACAGTGAACTCCGCTTTTCTGGTGAAGGTGGATCCCAGTGGCCGTCGGTTCGAGGACGTTCGAATCGCCTTCGGTGGGATTGCTCCAACGCCCACCCGACTGAAAACGGTGGAGGACCAGCTGAAAGGCGGTCCTATCTTGAAGGAGCGGATCCGGAAGATGACCGACTGTCTCCCGGATGATATCGTCCGCTCCCGAAGCAGGCGGGAATACCGGGAGACAGTTGTTCGGAACTTCCTGGTGGCGGGCCTTTTGGAAGCCCTTGCAGAAATCGACATTTTGCCGGAGTAACGAGGAGAGATATGAGTTTAAAGCTTGTAAAAATCGAACTGAAGGTCAATGGCAGAACCATTTGCAGAAACGTTGCTCCGTCTATGAGGCTTGCGGATTTCTTGCGGGATGAGTTTCATCTGATCGGGACGAAAAAGGGCTGCAATGCGGGTGAGTGCGGAACCTGCTCCGTCCTGGTGAACGGGGTGCTGAAAAAGAGCTGCATGATCCCCGTTGCCAAAGTGGACCACTGTGAGATCGTGACCATCGAGGGAATCGGAGCCGATGGCCTGAGCGTGATTCAGCGGTGTTTCATAAAGGCCGGCGCGGTCCAGTGCGGCTACTGTACTCCCGGTATGATTATGGCCGCGACCTCTATCCTGAAGGCGAACCGGCATCCGGATCGGGAGGAAATCCGGCGGGGTCTCGGAGGCAATATCTGCCGGTGCACCGGCTACGCGAAAATCATCGAGGCCATCGAATTGGCCCGGGATATCCTGAACGGTGAAAAGAGCGCTGGCTGCCTGGATGCCGAGGTTTCGGACACCGACAAAATCATCGGCTCCTGCGTTGAACGGGTCGATGCCAAGGGCAAGGTGACGGGAGCGCTGGAGTACGCAGCCGATATGGTCATGCCCCGGATGCTTCACATTCACTTGGTTCGAAGCCGGGAGGTCCACGCCGAGATTTTGAAAATTGACTGTGAAAAAGCGCTGGAAATGCCCGGTGTGGAAACTGTGCTCACCAGCGAGGACGTTCCCGGAACAGACGGCTTCGGCGTAAGCTACCACGACCAGCCCGTCCTGGCCAGAGGCAAGGTCCGTTTCTACGGCGAACCGGTGGTCGCCATCATAGCTGAGACGCTGGAGGAGGCGGAGGAGGCCGCGGAGTATGTTGAAATCACCTATAAAAAGCTCCCTGTCGTCTCCTGCGTAGAGGACGCTATCCGGCGAAAAGCCGTCCTTCACAAGGATTATCCGGACAACCTGGTCTCAGAGACTCTGGTGGTAAAGGGAGATGTGGAGAGCGGATTCCGCGGAAGCGATGTTATTATCGAGCAGGATTACACCACCCAGTGTGTGGAGCACGCCTATCTGGAGACCGAGGCAGGCCTTGCCTACCTGGACCCCGACGGCGTGTTGGTGGTAAAATCCAGCGACCAGGATATTACCCATCACCGTGCCCTGCTGTCAAAGCTCCTGGACCGGCCCATCAACAAGATCCGCGTCATCATGACCCCCGTGGGGGGCGGCTTTGGGGGAAAGGAGGATATGATCTATCAAGGGATTCTGGCCATCGCCGCTCTGAAAACGAAGCGCCCGGTGAGTCTGGTCTTTTCCCGGCAGGATTCCCTGATCGGCAGCGCGAAGCGCCACCCCGTTTCCATTCACCATAAGATCGGCCTGCGCAAAGACGGAAAGATCCAGGCCATCGAGATCGTCCTGAAGGCGGATGGAGGCGCTTATTGCTTCTCCACAAAGGGAACGGTGTCCAAGGGCGCGATCATGGGCGCCGGGCCTTATGAGATCGCCAATGTAAAGGTGACATCAAGGGGCTATTACACGAATAACACCCCCTCAGGCGCCATGCGTACGTTCGGCGTTTTGCAGCCCACTTTCGCCATTGAGTCCACGATGGACATTTGTTCGGAGCGGCTGGGGATCGACCCCATCCAGCTGCGTCTGTTGAACGGGCTGAAGGACGGCGGTATGACCCACACCCAACAGGTGCTTGGCCATGTGAGCTATTGCGAGACGCTGCGCCGGTGCGCGGAGCTGGCCGGCTGGGAGCCGGGTCCCTCCGGTGTGCGCGGCCCGGTGCGCAGGGATGTAAACGGCGATCAAATCGTGCAGCCATATATCCCCGGCGGCGAGTTCAAGTCTCCGGCGGCCCTGGCGCTGTGCCGGTCCAGGTTCCGGTATGGCCGTGGTGTGGGAACTGCGTGGTATGGCATTGGGCGCTGCGCATCGGTGGACAAGGCCGGCGCATTCGTCGAGCTTGATGACGGGGGCACCGCCATGGTGCTGACCGGCGCCACGGAAATCGGCGAGGGACTTCTGACGGTTTTGACACAGATTGTGGCTGAAGAGCTGGGTATCTACCCGGATGACGTCACAATCGGCGACAACGACACCGCACGGACGCCGGAGGCGGCCCACGCCGGAGCCAGCCGGCAGACCTACATGATCGGCAACGCCGTGGCGAACGCCTGCCGGGATGTCAAGGCCAAATTTATCAAGGAAATCGCAGCCCACTGGAATGCGGACCCCTCGTCGATCCGCATGCGGAACCGGAGAATCTTCGTAGAGGGACACGCCCATTACGACCTTCCTCTGGGGGAGGCGGTGGACATCTGCAAGAGGATCCGGGGCGTCGTTCCCCTGGGCTCCGGCACGTATACGGCCCATCATGAGAGCCTGGACCCCGTTACCGGAAAGGGCAGCCCCTGGCAGGCATATGTATTCGGAAGCCAGGTGGCGGAGGTTGCGGTCGACGCCTGCACGGGAGAGGTGCATGTTCTGGGCATCTGGGCTTCCCACGATGTGGGCAGAGTGGTCAATCCCCGGGGCGTGGAGGGACAGATCGAGGGCGGCGCCGTCCAGAGCATCGGCCAGGCGATTATGGAGGATTTCACGTTTTCAGAGGGTGTGCCCCAGCAAAGAAGCTTCGCCAAGTATATTTTGCCCACCTGTGTGGATATCCCGGCGTTCCACTCCAGCCTTGTCGAGGACAGGGACCCATTCGGCCCCCTCGGCGTGAAGGGAATCGGGGAGCCCGCTCCGCTGCCGACCGTCCCGGCCATCATCAACGCGATTTACGATGCGGTGGGCGTGCGGATTACCTCCCTCCCGGCAAGTCCGGAAAAGGTTCTGAACGCGATGTCCAAACAGACTCCCGGCGCGGTTTGAATCAAACAGGCTATCAAGATTAAACCGGAGAGACCATCCATGAGCGAACGGAACAGTGCGTTTTTGCCACCTGGCGGCCTGCGCCTCACCCTGATGGTCTTTGCGGTCGTTCCCGGCATCGTAATGCCAACCGCCATCCGGCTTGCGTTGCGCTTCGGCATCCCCGCCATCCCGAGCATATGGCGCGGGATAGCGGAGCGCGCACGGCATACGGTGTTTCCGCCGTTTCTGAAAGGCATTTAGAAAGGAAGTTGGAATGGTACAGAACTTTGACAAGATTCGCCGTCTCAGCGCGGACATCCGAATCGAAACCACCAAAGCCATCGGCGCGGCCGGGTTTGGTCACATCGGCGGTGCGGCGTCCATTGCGGATGTGTTGGCAGTGCTTTACGGCGGCATGATGCGTATTGACCCGAAAAACCCGGACTGGCCGGATCGGGACTGGATGGTCTTATCCAAAGGGCATTGCGGTCCGGCACTCTATGCCGCGCTGGCGCTGGTCGGCTATTTCCCCATGGAGTGGCTCCAGACGATCAACAAACCGGGCACTCGGCTCCCCAGCCACGCGGACTGCCGGAAAACTCCCGGCATCGACATGAGCACCGGCTCTCTGGGACAGGGGATTTCCTCCGCGGCAGGAATCGCACTGGCGAATCGGCTCCAGGGACGCAGCAGCTGGACTTACTGCGTCGTGGGTGACGGCGAGACCAACGAGGGCGAGGTCTGGGAGGCGTGTGAGGCCGCCAACCATCTGGCCCTGGACCACTTTATCGTCTTTGTGGACTGGAACAAGAAGCAGCTGGACGGCCGGCTGGAGGATATCTGCAAACCTGTGGATCTGGAGGCGAAGTTTCGGGCCTTCGGCTTTGACACCGCAACGGTTAAGGGCTATGACGTAGAGGCAATCTGGAACGCCGTTGAGGCTGCCAAAGCGGTTCTGGGGAAACCGCACTGCATTTTGCTGGATACCATCAAGGGTCTGGGAGTGCCGCTGGCCGAGGCGGAGGAGTTCAACCATTATCTGACCTTCGGCCCGGAAGAAGCCCGAAAATCCTGTGAGGAGATCGAACGGCGGTTCCAAGAGGGCGCTTATCCTGGAGGTAATTTCAAATGGTGAAGCTGCGAAAAGAGATTTTGATTTCTCCGGAGGAGATGCGTGCGGCCTATTGCGGCGCACTGATAGAAGAGGCACGGAAGAACGAGAAAATCGTCTCGCTGGATTGCGATCTGAGCAATTCCTGCGGCACAAAGGGCTTTAAGGCAGCCTTCCCGAACCGTGCATTTAACTTGGGTATCCAGGAGCAGAACGCTTGCGCCATGGCCGGTGGTCTGGCCAGGGTGGGGATGGTCCCATTCCTACATACCTTTGCCGTGTTTGCTTCCCGGCGGATCTGTGATCAGATTTTCATGTCCTGCACCTATGCCGGACAGAACGTGAAGATCGTCGGCTGTGACTCCGGAGTCAGCGCCGCTTTCAACGGCGGCACACATATGGCCTTTGAGGATGTGGGTATCCTGCGGGTTATGCCCCATGTGACCATTGTAGAGCCCTCCGACCCCGTGATGATGCGTTCGGTGGTCCGGCAGATCGCGGAGACCGACGGCGTGTTCTATCTGCGGATGCCCCGAAAAACTGTCTATGACCTCTATGAGCCCGGTTCGGAGTTCACCGTCGGCAAGGCCGAGACCATTCGTGAGGGAAGCGATGTCACCATCATCGCCACCGGTATGGAGGTTCGCCATGCGCTGCAGGCGGCGGAAATGCTGGCCGGCGAGGGAGTCAGCGTCCGGGTAGTGGACATGTTCACGATAAAACCCATTGACGCCGAATGCATTCAGAAATGTGCGTCTGAAACAGGCGCCGTCGTCACCTGCGAAAACGAAAGCATCATCGGTGGCCTGGGCAGCGCCGTGGCGGAAGTGCTGGTGGAGTCCAACCCCGTCCCCATGGAGCGTATTGGCGTCCAGGACGAATTTGGAGAAGTCGGCCCCCAGAGCTATCTGGAGGAGCGGTTTGGCCTGACGGCTCCCTTTATCGCGGAAAAGGTGAAACGCGTTTTAAAGCGCAAAAAGCTGTAAGTGAAATAATATAAAACAAGTAAAAGGAATGTGTCAACTATGTGCGACGTAAAGAGAATGAAATACTGTGTTGACGGCGAGTGGAAGGACTCCAGGACCTCCAGGTGGCTCCCTGTTTCAGACTCCTCCACCGGTGAGCTGATCGCGGAGGTTCCCTGCTGCACGCGGGACGAGCTGGAGGCGGCCATTGCCTCGGCCCACGCCGCGTTTCCCGCCTGGTCCCAGATGTCTATCAGCACCCGCACCCAGATGATGTTCAAGTGGCGCAACATTCTGCAGGACCATCTGGAGGAGCTGACTCTGCTGTGCGCCAAAGAGCTGGGCAAGAACCTCAACGAGGCCAGGGGCGACGTTCTCAAGGCCATTGAGCCTACTGAGCTTGCCTGCGCTACGCCGTTCGTCTCCCAGGGTAACGCCTCCCTGCAGGTCACCACCGGCTTTGATACCGCAACCTACCGTGTTCCGCTGGGCGTTGTGGCCGGCATTGTTCCCTTCAATTTCCCTGCTATGATTCCCTGGGGCTGGATGGTACCTCTGGCCATTGCCACCGGCAACACCGTGGTGCTCAAGGCCGCATCCTTTACCCCGCTGACCTCCATGCGCATAATGGAGCTGTTCTATGAGGAGGGCGGCTTCCCCAAGGGGGTGGTAAACCTGGTCACATGCAGCCGCAACGAGTCCGAGGTACTGCTGACGGACCCCCGGGTCAAGGCGGTTACCTTTGTCGGCAGCACCGAAATCGGCAAGCATATCTACTCCATCGCTGCCGCTCATGGCAAACGCGTCCAGGCCCAGTGTGAGGCGAAGAACCACGCCCTTGTTCTGGAAGACTGTGATCTGGAGAGCTCCGTAAACGCCATCATCAACTCCACCTATGGTTGCGCCGGTATGCGCTGCATGGCCCTGCCCGTGGTGGTGGTGCAGGAGTCCATTGCGGATAAATTTGTGGCCCTGCTGAAGGAAAAAGCCATGGCGCTGAAGGTGGGTTGCGCTTACGATCCCGAGACGAACCTGGGCCCCGTTGTGAATGAGAAGCACAGGCAGTCCATCTGCGAGTGGATCCAAAAAGGCGTTGACGAAGGCGCGGAGCTGGTTTTGGACGGCCGTGATGTGGTGGTTCCCGGCTATGAGAAGGGGTTCTTTGTCGGCCCCACCATCCTGGACCGTGTAACCCCCGGGATGACGGTAGGTAACCGTGAGATCTTCGGTCCCGTCACGCTCATCAAGCGCGTCAAAAGCTTTGAGGAAGGGCTTGCCATCATGAACGCCAACCCCTTTGCCAACGGCTCGGTTATCTTTACCCAAAACGGCTACTATGCCCGGCAGTTTGAGCTGCTTACCGACGGCGGTATGGTCGGCGTAAACGTGGGCATCCCCGTGCCTTCCGCCTATTTCCCGTTCTCCGGCAACAAGGATTCCTTCTTCGGCGACCAGCACGTGCTGGGCTTGGACGGCGTTCGTTTTTATACCAGGGCCAAGACCGTCACCAGGCACTGGTACGACGAACATTCCCGCAAGAAGGACATGGATACCTGGGAAGGCACGGTGGAGCGCCTGTAAAATAAGCGTCAAATGGGGCAAAAGGAGCGGGGGTAATCCCATTCCGCGGAAGAAGAAAAAAGATTTTATTTCCACAATTGGTTCGCATCATCAATTATCAAATATTGAAAGGAAGAGGAACAGAATGAAAGACTCCATCTATAACTATTGTAAGCCCGGCACCGTATTTTTCAAGTCCTTCCCGGAGTGCGAGCCTGGGACCAATTTTCAGGAAATCATCCGGCGTGCTGAACAAATCGCGCAAGATACCTTCTTTGAAGTTGTCGAAGTAGGTACCATCAAAGACGTGCTCTATCGCACCCGGGTTTCTAAAATTTTTGAATATGCGGATATGGAAGTGGTTTACGCTACCCAGCCCCTCTTCTTCTCCCATTCAGGCCATACCAACGATACCCGCTACAGCCTTTGCAGCACGAACCCCGAGTTGCGCAAAGCAGCGATTACTGTTTTTGAAAAATGTATGCGGGAGGCCCATGATCTGCGCGCTACGGCGATGCGCATGACCAGCGGCTATATGCCCGACGATCCGAAGGATAAAGAGGAGGCCAAAAAACTCCTGTGCGATTCTATCGCCCAGATCATGGAGAAGACAGAAAAATACGGCATTCCGCTCATTACCATGAAGATTTTTGACTATGATTTTGACGCCTGCCAGCTCATCGGCAAGTGCGAGGACGCGTTGGATATCGCCAAACAGATCTGCCCGATTTACCCGAAGTTCGGCCTGCTGACCGACCTGTCCCACTTCCCGCTGTTACGCGAAGACCCCAGAGAGACGCTGACGACCCTTAAAGATTATGTTAAAGCCTTCCATCTGGGCAACACAATCAACACCGGCGACCCGCTCAACCCCATTTATGGCGACTGGCAGCCCCGGTTCGGCGTTCCCAACGGCGCTCATACCAACGACGATGTCGTAAACTACTTCCGTATTCTGAATGATCTGGAGCTGATCGGACCTGACAAACGCCCTGTTGTTACGGCGGAGGTTCGCCCCCTGGTTGACAGCGAAACTCCCGAGCTGATTCTGGCCAACACCAAACGCAATATCCAGCGAGCCTGGGCCAGAGCGTAAGGCGTTTGGGCGGCCGGAAAATAAGAGTAAGGAGGATAATCCATGGACATGTTTTTAGGCGGGTTGATGGCTCTGGCCAATTTACAGACAATCCTGATGATGATTGTGGGTACGTTGGCGGGTATGATTTTTGCCGTCATTCCCGGCTTAACCTTTTCGACTGCGATGGTTCTGCTGGTCCCGTTTACCTTCGGCCTGGAGCCCATAGGGGCTGTCGGGCTGATGATGGGGGTTTACGCCGGCGGCATGTGCGGCGGCGCGTTTTCTGCCATCCTGCTCGGCATTCCGGGAACCCCATCCGCTGCAGCCACGGTTTTCGACGGACACAAAATGACCCTCAAGGGGCAGGGAGACAAGGCCTGTGGTATGGCTGCCTTTTCCTCGGTTTTCGGCGGCGTTTTCAGCCTGGTCGTTCTGATGCTGCTGGCACCCCAGATTGCCAAGGTCGCGGTAAAATTCGGCGCACCGGTTATCTTTTCGCTGGTTATTCTGGGCTTTAGCTGTGTGGTCTCTCTGAGCGGAAAAGAGCTGACCAAGGGACTTCTGTCCGGTTTTGTCGGATTGTTCCTCTGCTGTGTTGGATCCGACCCTGTGGTTGGCTCGGCCCGGTTTACGTTTGGCAACGTGAATCTTCTGGCCGGCATCAACTCCATGCCCGTATTGATCGGTATGTTCGCCTTGCCCGAAATTATAAATGTCTTTGTGGAAGGGCGCAAGGCCGGCGGCCATTTGGACAGTATCGCACCCGACACCAAAAACGTTCGCGCCCCCTTCCCCTCGCTCAGGGAAATATGGAGCTGCCACAAACAGCTTCTTTATTCCTCCACCCTGGGGACCTGCCTGGGCTTCATCCCCGGCTGCGCCGGCCCGATGGCCCCGTTTATGGCTTATGACCACTGCAAACGCTTTACCCCCGATATGGGTACCGGTGTCATTCAGGGTGTAGCCGCTCCCGAAGCCGCCAATAATGCCACCCAGGGCGGCGCTATGATCCCGATGATGGCGCTGGGCATTCCGTGTGACAGCTGCTCAGCCATTATTCTGGCAGCATTTACGATTCACGGCTTTGCCCCCGGCCCGTTGCTGTTCCAGAACGACGGGGCCTTTGTCTACGCTGTATTCATCGCGCTGGTCGTAATCTATCTGATGGCCTTAGGGCTGCAATTCTGGGGCATTAAAGCGTTGATGAAAATTCTGGCCGTGCCCAAAGTTCAATTGATGTCGGTCATTCTGGTGCTGGCCTTTGTTGGCGCTTACGCAATCGACCTGAATTTCGTCAGCATTGTGGTCATGTTCCTGGCTGGATTCATCTCCTACTTCATGCGGCATTATGGCTATCCCGCCATGCCCCTGATCCTCGGCGTGGTGCTGGGCGGTACGATGGAGGCCCGGCTGCGCGCCGCTTTGAGCCTGACCAACGGCAGTCTCTCCATCTTTGTCGAACAGCCCCTGTCCCTGGTTTTTCTGGGAATCGCTGTTGTAATTCTTCTTTTGCCGCTGATCAACAGAATTCGCTCTTATCGTAAGAAGGGAGAGGTGCAGGCATGAAGATCCATCGTAAAGACAGTTTTATCGTGGCGGTCGTTCTTCTTGTCCTGACAGCCTTCTTCTTTTGGCAGACCTATACGACCCTGCCTGCAGCCAATACCGTAAGCGACATGGGCGCCCGCTTTATGCCCACGGTGATTCTGGTCGCCATCGCCATCTTGTCGGTGATTCTTTTGGTGGGGAGTTTTAAGCCCTATGGCGAGGGTGAAGAGACCGCAAAGGCACCGGAAGACCTGAAGAGCGTCCTGTTATTTCTGGCCGTGATCGGTGTTGCGATCTTCCTGATACGGTATCTTGGTTTTGCAGTCGGCGCGTTCATCGGTGAATGCGTCTGCCTTATGCTGATGCACTGGAAACCGCTCGAATCCATTCTTTTTTCACTGGTCACTGTGGCGGTCATCGTGCTGTTGTTCCAGTTCCTTCTGAATGTTCCGCTTCCTACCTGGGTATTCTTTTAGTAAAGGGAAAAATTAAAAAGGAAAGAGGTACCGAAAATGAAAAAAGCGATCTCAATCATAGCGCTGTCGCTGGCCATTCTTTGCGTCTTTAGTGGCTGCTCTTCCCCGTCTAAGGCGTATCCCAGCAAAAACATCGATCTGACTGTGCTCTTCACTGCAGGAAGCAGCGCCGACCTGGGGGTCAGAAAACTGACCGACATCATTGAAAAGACTGCCGACGCCAAATTTGTTGTTAACAACCGCACGGGCGGCGGCGGTTCGGTTGGCTACCAGTATATTCTCAACCAGTCGGCGGACGGCTATAACATCTGCTGGAACTCCACCTCGATCAGCACCGTTTACCATAATGGCAACATGCCTGAAGGTCAGGACTATACCGCCTTTAAGGCGGTTTGCGGTCTAACGATTGAGCCTTCAATCATCGCCGTTTCGGCTGATTCCCCATATCAGACCTTTGAAGATTTCTATAATGACGCCAAGGCCCGCCCCGGTGAGGTCAAGGTCCTCATGGGTTCAATCGGATCTTTTGACCACCTGTGCGCCGCCAATTTTGCCAAAGCAGCTGGGCTTGATCTGAATGCCTGCCATGACAACGGCTCAATTGTCACCCCGCTGCTGGGCAACCAGGTAGATGTTTCTATATCGATCGCAGCTTCGTTCCTTCCACAGATTCAGGCGGGAAGCTGCCGCGCTCTGGCCGTCATCGCCCCTGAGCGTATCGCCTGCCTGCCCGATGTGCCCGTACTTAGCGAGTTTGATATCGATTGCGACCTGACCATGTACCGGGGCATCTCCGTTAAAGCCGGCACCAGCGACGAGGCTGTAAAATGGCTGAGTGAACAATTTATCGCTGCCGCCCAAACCGACGAATTTAAGGAGTATGCGAGAGAAAACGGCTTTGAAATTCTCATCCAAACCACGGAGGAGTTTGAAGAATACACCGCTTCGGCTGACGCGCAGATTGCTAGCATAATGGAGGAGCTGGGGCTCAAAACGCAATAAGGTTTGTAGCAATAACATGGGGAATAATTTGAGACGGCTTCGGGAGGAACAACATTTTGATGCCGCCGAAGGCGCCCTCGGGCCGGATGGAGCGATTCGCGTGCAGCAGAGCCCCGTGGATGCAGCGGTTGAAAACAGTCCATATCCGCTGGCATTTTCTGCTGGATTGGTGTATAGCAGTTCTGTGATTGGCTTTTCATCTGCAGCTAAATCATATCACAAAACAGCAGTGCTGGCTTCCTTTTGGGGAAACCAGCACTGTCTTTTTTCGGGGCGCCTTTTTACAGCCCCTTTTTTGCTTGTCGCCGGAGCGGGTGGACGGGGCGCGGGTCACCTGTAATTCATGCAGGAGACGATACCCTTAATTTTTTTTGCGTGCCTGTCCATGTAGCAGAGGAAATCCTCCGCCAGGGCAGATTTTCGCTCTTTATTTGTCAGATAGTATATAACCAGTTCCTTGGGAGCGTCTACCAGATCCATGGTTTTCACGCCGCTGTACGCCGTGATTTCACTGGCGAAAGATGCGGGGACGACAGACCACCAATTCCTCTCGGCCGCATAGAAGTATTTCATGGTGGAGGGGGTGTCCCCAAAGACCTTGGGAGATGCGCCGGAGCCAAACCAGTAGTCATGCCAGTCCTGAAAGTCCGGGTTCCAGGGCACCATCAGCTCCTGGGAGACATCCAGCTGGCCGGGATGAAGCGTCCGGCCCTTGTCGTAGAGCTCCCGGGTCAGGAGATACATGTCCTCTTTGTACATGGGAATGGTGTGCACAATGGAGTTGTTCAGCGGCTTGGAGATCAGGGCGAGGTCGGCCTTCCCGTATTCCATCCACTGGTAGGCCTCCAGGGAGTGGTATACGTGGAATTTAAAGCGGATATCCGGCTTGCTCTTGATAAAGTCGTTGATGACCAGCGGCACATGGGCCCCCATGCAGGGGTTCAATATCACGGTGAATTCCGGTTTTTTGCCGGCGCCGGGAATGCGCTTCGCATCTTTCCAGACAGCGAGCCAGCGCTCTGCCACAGAGACGAATTCCCGCCCTTCCGGGGTCAGCTCCATGGCCTTTTTTCCCTTCTGCCGCTGTATCAGGGTGTAGCCCAGTTCGTTTTCAAGCGCCAGCAGCCGCCGGCTGATCGCCGGCTGGGTAATGTAAAGTTTTTCCGCCGCCTGGGAAATACTTCTGTATTTTACAATGGTGAGAAATGTCGACAGTTCCAGCTGTGTCATCATGGCCCTCCCCGCCGGTTTTGGTGTGCCGGCGCGTTTATATAGCATGGACGAATTTTGCCTTTCAATTTTTATAATATGCGAATGAGGTTATATGTCAAGGCCTGATTTTAGCATTATACTTTTTGACTGGACTCTGCTAAATTATAAGTGGTACCAACCTGATAATGCCGGTTTTGCAAAACGGATACAATCTGACGGCGGGGGGAACAAGATGGGAAAACTTATAACATCCAGCGCGATTTATCAAAAGAGCCTGTCTGCTGATTGGGCGGTGGGCGGATTCATCGGGTATGATATGGAGATCATGCAGGCTTCCGCCAGAGCCGCGGGAAAGATTCATGCACCGGTTATGTTGCAGGCGTCCTGCAGGGTGGTGGAGTACGCAGGGGCGGACATGCTGCGAAAGATGGCCGAGGCGTGCGCCGCCGAGCTGGACAGGGACGTTATTTTGCACCTGGACCACGGAGACAGCGTGGAGCGCTGCAAGCACTGCATTGACAACGGATTTACCTCCGTCATGCTGGACAGTGAGCGGGACGGCTTTGCGGAGAATGTCCGCAAGACCAGGGAGGTGTGCGAATACGCCCATGCCCGGGGCGCGGTGGTGGAGGGAGAGGTTTTCCACCCGATTGACTCGCCGGAAAAGTACTGGACGGATGTGGACGAAGCGGTGGAGTATGTGGACTTGACGGGCTGCGACTCCCTGGCGTTTTGCTGCGGCAACGCCCACGACCTGCCGCCGGACCACCCCAGAAAGCTCCGGGTGGAGCAGATCAGGGCAATTCATGAGGCGCTTCCGCAAATGCCCCTGGTGCTGCATGGGACCTCGATTCTGTCTCCTGAGTTTATCGCCCGGGCCAATCAGTTTGGCGCAGGGCTGTACCACCCGCACAATTTTGATCTCCGGGACATTCAGGAGAGCTTTCGTTGGGGCGTCTGTAAGGTTAACTCCGCACTGGATATTAAAATTGCCTTTACGACTGCGGTGCGGCAGTATATGGCGGAGCATCCCGTGGAGATGGACCCCAGAAAATACCTGGGGTACGCGCGCGGTGTGATTGAGGACTATATCGCCCAAAAGCACGTGCGGGTGTTTATGGATCAGGAAAAGGCGTAACAGCCGGAGCGGAATACGAGGAAATACGATGGATAAGACAATTGATGTGGTGGGGCTTGGCGATTTGATGATCGATTTTACCCATGCCGGGCGGACGGAGGACGGGATTGACCTGTTTGCCCGCAACCCTGCCGGGTCTATGGCAAATGTGCTTAGCCAGGTGGCCCGCCTCGGGGGGAACTGCGTGCTGGTGACCACCCTGGGCGCGGACGAGCACAGCCAATATCTCTACAGCGTGGCGGAGGGGCTTGGGATCGACATGTCCTGCGTCGCCTATGGAAGTTGGCCCACCCGGTTTATGTTCGCCTATGGCGGAGCGGGGAATGACCGGCGGTTCAGCGATTACCGCAGCCCGCGGAATGAGGCGCAGACCAGACTGGAGACCGTAGATATGGAAAAGCTCCGCCACAGCCACTTTCTGGATATCAAGGCTATTGTGTTCGCGCCTGACGACCCCATCGTTGAGACGGAGCGGGAGATGCTGCGCGTGGCGGAGGAAAACGGCGTAACCGTGACCATAGACATGCAGTGGCGGGGCATTCCGCTGCCGGAGGCCAACCGGCGGGTGCTGGTTGAACGGGCAAGACGCTGCGGCGTGGTAAAGGTGACGGATGAAGAGCTGGCCTATTACTACGATGCCGAAGAGCTGATGAGCGGCACAGACCGGGTGCTGGCGGACAGCAGCACCCAGATTGTGGCGGTGACCCTGGGCAGCAGGGGCTGCTTTCTCCGCACGCGGCGTGCACATGTGTACTGTCCCACCTACGACGTGCCTGTGAAAGACACCACCGGGGCCGGAGACTCCTTTATGGGGGCGCTGCTGTTCTGTCTGGCACGGACGGGGACGGAGATCGGTCGGTTGGACAGAGCGGAGCTGGAGAGAATCGGGGATTTTTGCAATGCCTGCGCCTCGTATTCCACCATGAACCGCGGCTCCCTTTTGGGGATGGCGAGCCTGGAAAAGGCCAGATGGGTTCAGACCACATGCTCCAGACTGGCTGTCCGGGAGGATACCCGCGTGTCCGCTCCGCAATTTGTAAATCGCTGCGGGGGGAAGGAGGAGATATGGAGCCGCCTGTGACCCCGGAGTGGGCCCGGGAATTGGGCAGAGTCCCAAACGATAAAAAAACAGGACGTATTGGACATTTTGGAGGAGGATCGTTATGAAAAAAAGAATTGCTTTACTGCTTGCACTGGCGATGGTGTTTGTAATGGCCGCCTGCGGAGGCGGCGGACAGGACCCTGCGCCGGCCCCCGCCGCGCCTGATGCACCGGCTGCGCCCGATACCGACGGGGACGCCGGTTTTGAACCCATGACGCTTACGTTTTCCATGACGGAGGCGGAGGGCGGCGTTGTCGCCCAGGGAATGGACATCATGAAGGCGTATATTGAGGAGGCTACCGGCGGTGCGGTGACGGTTGACACCTATTACGCCTCTTCACTGATGGCCCAGGATATGGAGATTGAGTCCATTATGAAAGGCACGCTCTCCATGAACTCCTGCTGGTTTGACTGGCTGGCCCCGTATATGGACAGACTGAATGTGCTGAACGTCCCCTATCTGTTTGCCAACTGGGACCACATGGAGGCGTACTTTGCCAGCGACGAGGCCGCCGCCCTCTGCGATGAGATCGCGGAGACCACCGGCGTGCGGGTGTTTACCCCCGTGTACTATAAGGGCGCCCGCTGCGTCAATCTGACCGATGACATTAAGGTCACCTCCCGGGAGGACCTGAAGGGGATTAAGATCCGCATGCCCGGCAGCGAGGCCTGGCAGAATATGGGCACCGCAATGGGGGCGAATCCGGTGCCGCTGGGCGTCTCAGAGCTCTATCTGGCTTTGCAGACCGGCTCCGTGGATGGGCAGGATAACGGATTTTCAACGACGCGGGCATATAGCTTCCACGAGGTCACAAAAAGCGTTACCGTGACCGGGCACATGATCGGCGCGGGCTTTGTCACCATCGGCGAGAGCGTGTGGCAGAGCATGTCCCCTGAGCTCCAGGCCATCGTCCGGGAGGGAATTGCCCGTGGCTGCGAGTATATCACAGAGACCACCATATCCCAGGAGGCGGATGATGTGGCGTTCTTTGAGGAGAACGGCGTGTCCGTCTACTACCTGACGGATGAGGAGCTGTCCGCCTACCGGCAGGAGGTCTCCGACTACTACTTCGCCCAGGAGAGCTGGGTTGACGGCCTGGATATGGAGCTGTATGGTCTGATCGCAAATATGGAATATTAAGCCGGCGGTTTTTCTGCGGGCGGCGCTGGCCGGTGTGCAGCAGCGCCGCCCACCGGCTTCGGATCACAAAAGGCGGTGTTTTCGATGAAAATTTTGAAGGAGCTATATGGCCGTATCTCAGATTTTTTTGAGGTGTATGTACCCTGCATCACATTTGCGGTGGTGTTTGTCACATACATCGTTATGATCGTCTATCGCTATCTCTTTGACGCGCAGATCAACTGGGTCTATGAACTGAGTATGATCGCGTTTGTCTGGACGGTTGTTCTCTCGGCGTCCTGCTCCAGCCGCAGGGAGGACCACATTATGTTTACCATGTTGTACGACAAGCTGCCCGTTCCGGGGCAGGCGGTCTGCAGGATTCTGGGCAATCTGATCATTGTGGCCCTTATGCTGGTTCTGCTGCCCGGAGCTGTGGACGCGGTGCGTTTTTTGGCGATTAAAAAATCATCTCTGCTGAAGATCCCCTTTCACATCGTCTTTGCGCCGTTTATCGTATTTAATGTCTTAACGGTTTTGCACCATGGAGTGAATATCGCAAAGGATATTGCCGCGCTGTGGCGGGGAAGGAAGGGGGCGACGCTGTGAATTTTAACGTTTTCATTCCGCTTATTTTGCTGTTTGTCTGCTTTCTGATCAGAATTCCCATTGGATTGAGCATGATTATTTCCTGCGGGGTGTATTTTCTGACCGCAGGGGTGGACCTGGGCATTATCTCGGATACGATTATGAGCCAGCTCTACGCCAGCAGCGTTATGATCGCCATCCCGCTGTTTATTTTTACCGCCAATATCATGAGCTCCGGAAAGGTGACCGAGTATATGTTCACCTTTGTAAAGGCGCTGCTGGGAGAGAAAAAGGGCGCTTTGGCCCACCTGAATATCATCATCTCCCTGATTTTCTCGGGAATGACAGGTTCGGCGGCGGCGGACGCGGCCGGTCTTGGCGTCATTGAGCTGGAGGAGATGAAAAAGGACGGGTATGATATGCCCTTCAGCGCCGCGATCACGGCGGCCACCGCAACGGTGGGGCCGATCTTTCCGCCCAGCATTCCCATGGTCATCTATGCAATGCTGGCGCAGGTCTCCGTGGGAAAGCTGTTTTTGGGCGGAATGGTCCCGGCGATTCTGATCTGCCTGTTTCTCGATCTGTACGTAGTCTATATCTCCAAAAAGCGGGACTACCCCAGCGGTGTAAAATTCTCCCGACGGGAGTTCTGGAATTACACGCTGCGGGCGCTGCCGGCGCTGTTCACCCCCATCATTTTGCTGGGGGGAATCTACACCGGGGTGGTCACCGCCACAGAGGCGGGGGCGCTGGCCGCGCTGTACACCATTCTGATCTCCATCTTTGCCTACCGGGTGCTGACACTGCGTGGATTTCTGCGGGTAATCCGGGATACGGTGCTGCAGACCGGAAAGATTTTTTCCGTGGTAATCGGCGCGTATGTGCTCTCCTATGTGGCGACGTCCTCGGGACTGGGAAAGATTATCTCCAGCTGGTTTTTGGGACTGACGGACAACAGGTATCTCTTCCTGTTGATTTTAAATGTCATGTTTCTGCTTCTGGGCATGCTGTTTGACACGAACGTGCTGGAGTTTGTGTTTTTGCCTCTGGTCATTCCCGTGGCTGCCGCCCTTGGCATTGACATGATTCATCTGGGCGTTGTGCTTGTGGTCAATATGATGATCGGCTCCGTCACGCCGCCCTTTGGCATGATGGTCTTTATCGCCTCCGGTATCGCAGGGGAAAAGGTGCAGAGCGTTTTCAGGGAGGCCTTGCCGATGGTGGGGCTGATGCTTCTGGTATTGGGCTTGATCACCTATGCTCCGCCCGTCATCACGTTTTTGCCGAACCTGCTGATGTGACCGGGCGCTGTTGACAAAAACCGGTGGAGATGATTTAATGGGCGCAGTTGGGAGCGTGATGGTATGGAGCGGATTACACAGTTTGCAGCCGAGATCTGTGAGGAGCTGAAAGAGACGGTTCTGCACATTGCAGAGGAACAGGCCAGAGGCTTTGTGGACCTGCTTCTCTCCAAGCGGGACCGGGCCGTATTCGTCTGCGGCGCGGGCCGGTGCCAGTATGTTCTCCGTGCGTTTTGTATGCGGCTGATGCACCTGGGGTTTCAGGCCCATGTTGTTGGGGACACTACGACGCCGGCAATTCAGGCCGGCGATTTGCTGGTCATTGCAGATGGGGCGGGGTATTTGACGACGATCGCTGAGGTGGCGCGGCTGGCGAAGGGCCAGGGTGCGGAGATCGCGATGCTGACCATCCTGCCCGATTCGCTGATTGCGGGCTACGCGGATTTTCTGGTGGTGATTCCCGGAAGAACCGCCGCCCACGGCGGTGTGGGATACTCTATTCAGCCGGGCGGCGGAAAATATGAGCAGAGCCTTTTCATCCTGCTTGACAGCGTGATTGCCGCGCTGGTTGAGACCTTTGGGCTGCCTAAGGACGCGGCGTTCTCCCGCCATACAAATCTGGAATAAGGTGTTTGGCTGCGGCCGTATTCAGCCGACAGGAAGCAGCCCTGCAAGGCCGTAATATGTGACGACCGCCACAAGGTCGTTGACCGTGGTGATCAGAGGACCGGAGGCGACGGCGGGGTCCACCCTTATCTTGTGGAAAAGCATGGGGACCACCGTTCCGACAAGGCTGGAGATCACCATGGCCAGAAAAAGGGACAGACCTACGCACCCGGCCACAATATAACCGCCGGCAAACGGCAGCCCCTTGGCAAAATGCAGGTAAAGCCCCACACAGGCGAAGGAGAGGCCGCCCAGCAGCAGACCGTTGGCGCAGCCCACCCGCATCTCCTTCAGGACAAATTGCAGTTTTTCTCTGCCGGAGATCTCCTCGTCCATCAGGACGCGAATGGTCACAGCCAGGGATTGGGTGCCCACATTGCCGGCCATATCCAGAATGAGAAACTGGAAGCAGACCACTACCGCCACCTGGGCCACAACGGCCTCAAACGCACCCACTACGCCGGAGACTACCATGCCCAGGCCCAGTAGAAGCACCAGCCATGGAAGGCGTTTTTTCATGCTGTCTGGCAGGCTTTCGTGCAGATCCTCCTCTGCCGTCAGGCCTGCCAGCTTCTCGTAGTCGTCGCCCATCTCCCGGTCGACCGCCTCCACAATATCGTCTGCGGTGACAATGCCCACAATTTTGCGGGAGGCGTCTAAAACGGGAATGGAATCTTCGGAGTAGTCCTTTAACTGCTCGATGGTGTCTGCGATTTTATCTTCGGCAAAGAGGCTGGGATAGCCCTTTTTAACGATCTCATCCAGCGGGGTATGCCCCCTTGCGATAATCAGATCCTTTAAGGTAATCGCGCCGGCATAGAGTCCGTCTCCGTCCACCGCGTAGATGGTGTTGATATTGTCGTTTTCCGGGGCCTGGCGAATGACCTCCCGCATTGCCTCCTTCACGCCGAGGACTTCTCGTCCAGCAGCTTCATCAGCCGGTTGCGGTACGCCTCATCTTCAATGTCCTCCAGTACATCAACGGCATCGTCGGCGTCCATGCTTTTCAGCAAAACGACCCCCTGCTCCGGAGACAGCTCTGCGAGATAAAAAGAGACATTGTCCAGATAGGTAAAGACCGCGGAGAGCCCTTCGGCGTCGAAAAGCGCGTAGGCGTTCTTTCTGGCCGGGATGTCCAGTTCCTGCAGGGCGTGGGCAACGTCGCTGGGGTGATATGTGTCCAGGGCCGTTTTCAACGCCGAAGGGTCCGTTGTGTTGGACAGAATGTTCAAAATCTCCTGCACGCGGGTAAATTTCAGCTTCATGTCTATGACCTCCTTATGGGTTTTGAGCGGCGCCCGCACCTAAAAGGGCATAAAAATGCCACCGCCCCCGGGTTGGCGATGGCAACGAGGTCATATCCGGCGGGAAAACGCCCTAAAGCCGCGCTTTCCGGAAAAGCGCAGCCATGTTGCCGGATGATTTCGCTGTCTCGCCGTGGATTGATCGGGAATGCTCCGGGCTGTCCATAGATACGCTCCTTTCCAAGTGTCTTGAGAGTACTATAACCGTTGCGCAGGCAGATTGTCAAGCTGGACTGATTCAGGCGGAGGTGATCAGCCGGTCCAGTTCGGCGCGGATATCGCGGCTGTGCGCCTCCAGATCTCCTGCCGACCCCTCAAGACGGTCCAGCGTGTTCCGGATCTGCCGCCGGACGATGTCTGCCTGTTCTTTGGACTTGCCGATGTGATCCAGCACGGCCCAGTCGGCAAAGAGACCGTCAAAGAAATAGTCTGCAAAAAGCAGAAAACCGTCCACATTTACCTGCAGGTCGGCGTATATCTGGGTGTCGGCCAATTCTGTGCGGAACCGGCGCAGCTGGACCTGCAGCTGTTCGACGTTTGACTGGGCGCTGTCCAGGTGGCTGTGCTTGACGGCGTCTGCAATCAGGCCGCCGCCCAGCAGGTCCCATGTCCCCCATCCCTCCGCGCTGTTCAGACTGTCGAGGATGGAATCCGCGGTGGAGAGCGCCGCACTTCCCGCCTGAATGGCTTCCCGGATCTCTTTGAGATCGGCCGTTTCCCGGGAAAGCTGGCTCTCCAGCTCCAGGATGCGGGTGGCGTCAGGGGAGCCGGACGCCTTGATTTCAGCGGCTTTCTGCTCCAGCATCCGGCG
The DNA here is from genome assembly GCA_950097035.1 of uncultured Oscillibacter sp. Classification (GTDB taxonomy): domain Bacteria; phylum Bacillota; class Clostridia; order Oscillospirales; family Oscillospiraceae; genus Oscillibacter. The sequence goes on along the minus strand of CATNDT010000014.1, from coordinate 1,333 downwards.
GTACCGTGCCTCACAGCCCTGGAGAGAGCGCAGCTCTCCGCGGGTCTGCTCCAGCTCAAAGGTGACGGCTTCCAGCTCTCTGGCAGCGGCGTCAAACTTGACCGCGGCGGCATAGGCCTCCTGCTGCTCCCGGCTCAGCTTCTCCTCCCGCTTCCCGATCACCGCGTAGAAAAAGGCGGCAAGCGTGCGGCCCTCCAGCCGGTCCACGTCCGCCTGTTCGGTAGCCCGGACCAGATCCAACTCCCTGACGCGATCCTGCAGCGCCGCCTCCTGCGAGGCGAGACTCTCTGCCGTGGCCTGCAGTTTGCGCTGCCGTACGATCTGCTCCTGGAGGCTTTGGAGCTGGTCATCATAGTTACGCATATGTACTCCTTCCTGTCCGAGCGGCGGAATGATGGTGTCGTTTTGGTTGTGCTGTCAATTATATCACGGCCGGTTTTGGGGTTCAAGGTGCAATTCGTGGAATCGCCGGCCTCCGGTCGCGGAGCGCCCATTTCCGCTCTTGTAAAAGGGAGAAAATCGTGGTACAATCAAAAACCGTGATAGGGTGTTGATTGCAGCGCTTTCTGCTAAATATCGGAAATGGGTGAAATTTATGAGTTATACAAAAATTGCGGCGGTTTTTGCCGACAGCGAGACCCTTGACGGCCAGACTCTCACAGTGGGCGGCTGGGTCCGCACGATCCGGGATCTGAAGGGTTTTGGCTTTATTGAGCTGAACGACGGGTCCTGTTTTAAAAATCTGCAGGTGGTTATGGAGTCCGGCGTCCTTGCCAACTACAGGGAGATCGCCGCCCAGAACGTGGGCGCGGCCCTCGTCGTCACCGGCACCGTGGTGCTGACGCCGGAGGCCAAACAGCCCCTGGAGCTGAAGGCCGCCTCGATTGCGGTGGAGGGCGCTTCCAGCCCCGAGTATCCCCTGCAAAAAAAGCGGCACGGTGTGGAGTTTTTGCGGACGATCCAGCACCTGAGGCCAAGAACCAATCTGTTCTCCGCCGCCTTCCGGGTGCGGAGCGTGGCGGCCTACGCCATCCACCAGTTTTTTCAGGAGCGGGGTTTTGTCTATGTCCACACGCCCATCATTACCGCCAGCGACTGCGAGGGCGCCGGGGAGATGTTTCGGGTCACCACGCTGGACCCCCAAAACCCGCCTTTAACTGCGGACGGCCAGGTGGATTTCAGCCAGGACTTTTTTGGTAAGCCGGCCAACCTCACCGTGTCCGGCCAGCTCAACGCCGAGAATTTTGCCATGGCCTTTGGCGATGTCTACACCTTTGGACCCACCTTCCGGGCGGAGAACTCCAACACCCAGCGCCACGCCGCCGAGTTCTGG
>CATNDT010000013.1:9549-30804 GCA_950097035.1 uncultured Oscillibacter sp. | reverse complement strand
AACCCGGAGGTCGCAGGTTCAAGTCCTGTCTCCGCAACCAATTTCACCCAAGACGGATTTCAGCGTGCTAGTCATGTTGAAGTCCGTCTTGGCTTCTTTCTGTGTAACGTCGATCCGCTCAATCAGGAGATGCACGGCTTTTTCATCCGCACTGTCCTTCAGGACCTCCAACCATGCCTTGATCTGGTCCACGGTGAAGTCCACGGGCGGCGTAGTCTCCTGCAGCCGGACGATCTCCTCCTTGATGCCCTGCATCTGTGCCCCGATATCGGCCACCACCTCAGCGGGCAGGGCCCCGGTGGACAGGTTCTTCATGAGGGCGTCATACTCCCCCTGTTTCTCGTTGATCCGGCGCTGAATGGCCCTGGTGAAGTCGGCGGCACGGTTACTCTCCCCGGCCTGGTACTGGCGCAGGGCGTCGGCGATCCTGTCCTGCTTCTCTGGAGAGAGCAATTCATGCAGGTACTCCACCGCGGCCTTGTCTACCTCCTCCATACGGACAATGTGTGCCCCGCACTTCTTGGAGCAATAATACCGGAAATACTCATGCCCCTTTCTGGTGGTCCTCATGCCATGCATCTTGGCCCCGCACTGGCAGTATACCAATCCGCTGCACAGATACCCGGCCTTTTTCCCCGTCTGCTTCCGTTCTGTCATGATCCGCTGCACCTCCATAAACTGCGCCCTGCTGACGATCTGCGGCAGGGCGTTCTCTTTTCTGATGGCGTTGGGCTTGCTCCTCCGGTCCTCCCGGCGTTCCTCTTCCTGTGGCGTGTAGATGTATGTCCCGGTGTACTTCTCATTTCGGAGCATTTCATAAATCTGTGTGTATTTAATGGGCTTGCCCCGCTTGCCGGTAATACCAGCGGCGGCCAGCTCCGCGATGATCTCTGTAAAGCCCTCCCGGTTGGCGGCGGCATTGAATATCTTCCGGACATACCCCGCCTCCAGCTCATTAATGACATACCGCTGGTTGATTACATCATAGCCGAAGGGAGCGCATCCGCCGTTGTGGAGGGCTTTCAGGGCGGTCTCCCTGTGGCCTTTCTTGACCTCGCTGGAGAGGTTGTCCAGGTAATACTCCGACAGCGACCACATGAGGGTCCGCATGATCTTCGCCTCGTTGGTGTTTCCGAAATCCTGGGCCACGGCAATCAGCTCCACCCGCCGGTCCTTCAGCTTCTTCTCCAGGTTGACGTGTTCCCCCAGGTTGCGGGCCACGCGGTCATATTTGTGGATCAGGATGGTGTCAAATATCCCCTTGTTCACATCCCGGAGCATCCGCTGATACGCTTTCCGGCTGGCCGTCTTGGAGCCTTTGCCGCTGATAGCTTCGTCGGCATAGACCTCCAGCACGGTGTAACCTTTGGAGGCCGCATACTCCCGGCAGGCCCGCACCTGGGCCTCGATGCTGGCCTCGTCCTGCTTGTCTGAGCTGTACCGGGCATAGATTACCGCGTCCTTCATAGTTCCCCCTCCTTTTCTGTTGCATTTTGTCGGCGGCTATGGTATGCTGGTGATAGGAAAGAATTATCTTTCAGCGCTGCCATACGGCAGGCGGTTTGTCCCCGGACAGGGGGCGACTTCTGCTCCCTGATCTTATGAAAGGGGGGCTGCCCATGAGTACATCAGAGGTCTTGCAGTTGTGTCTGGTTATCATCGGTATCTGCGGCCTGTTCATCCAGGGTAAAAAGAAGTAACCGCCCCTCCAGCCACAGAGTGCGGTTACTTCTTTGAGTAATTTGTCTTAGGGGCTGGCCGTCTACCGGCAGCGCCCTTTCTATTCTCAGTATAACCGCATATTCTCATTTTGTCAATGCCCTGGGCCGTCCTGGCCTGGGGCTTTTTCGATTTTCCACTTTTGGAGAGACCGGTCCAGATTTGGACTAAGCTCAATTTTAAGCCGAGTGGGAGAAATCTCCCAGTCCAACCCACTCAGATTTGAGGTGGTTGGGAACGAGCGGAAAATTGCGTCGGTTGGCACTGGGCCCAACTTTGGTCTGAGTGCCCCCGATATTTCGGGGCAAGGGGGCGGAAAATTCCGCCCCCCCTTGGGGACGAAATCTGATCCCCCCGCGCTGTACAAATTTCGTACAGCGTTCGTACGGATTTTGTACGAAGGGCATACCAAATTTGTACGGGGTGCTGGAAATTTCCAGTACCCTCCTATTCCCCCTCCTGTGGCCCCTCTGTGTCATCCGGGGGCGGGGTGGTGTCTTCGTTGCAGGAAGGTGCAATGGGAGTCGGGGAGGTCGTTTCTGGCGCGTCCTGGCAGCGGTAGCTAGGAAGTATGTCCGCCGCATAATCTGCTACTTTGTTTTGCCCTTCCTCTGTCATCTGCTTCATGTCGCGGATGGTACGCTCAATAGGGGTAGACAGAGCTTTGAGCCTGCCCATCACATGGTCTATTGTCATAGCTGCGGCGGTATCGCTGTCCACAAGCTCAAGCCATTCAACGCCAAGAGCCTTTGCAATGTGCTGTATCTGTTCTAAGTTTGGAATTCGCTTACCAGCTTCATATAATCGAAGGCTATTCACTGCTATTCCTGCCATTTCTGCAACATCAACTTGAGTTAATCCCTTACTCTTTCGGATTCTGCGAATATTTGCGCCAACGTCCAACGCCATCACCTCAAGCGGCAGTATACATCATAACCACGATTGTGGCAATAATTTTTTTGAAATGTCTTGACAACAACCATTTACATGGTTATAATCAAGCAAGAGAACCACGAAAGTAGTTATCTGGAGGTGAAATCAAATGACCATCAACACAATGCAGGTGGAAGCCGTGCAGGCAGAGCGTGGACTAACCCAAACAGAGATTGCAGTACGCTCTGGGATTTCCCGGCAGAGCCTGTCTACCATCTTGCGGCGGGGCACAGCGACCCCCCAAACCGTGGGCAAGCTGGCCCGAGGCCTGGGCGTACCCGTGTCCGACATCATCAAGGAGGCGTAACCGTGCAAAACAACATTTGCAGAATCCCTGTTACTGCCACATACACCGTCTACAAGGGCAACAGCGAGCCGGTCATGACGGCGGCGGAGTATGTGGACATCCCCGCGGATGCCATTGCCCGATTCTTAATCAAGCGCTGCGGAGCCGATGCAATTTTTGGAGGTGATACGAAATCTTGAACGAAAAGAACACATTCCCTGATATCCCTGCTGGATGCTATGACCCTGAGCATTGGCGGCTGGCAAATGGCATGGAGTCCGACGCTGATTCAGAAGATCAGCAAAATCAGAAAGCGCCTCCCAAGCCCTACCTGACCGAGGCCATTCTGGAGGAATATCTGATTGCCAGCGGCATCACCGTCAAACTGAACGTTGTCACCCATGAGGTGGAAATCGGCGGCATTTCCGCGGAGTACAACCCGGAAAGCTCCCGGAACGATCTGCCGGTTATCCTGTACGACAACTTGAAGCTGGACTACCGCTGCGACAAGCAGACCGTGGGCGACCTGCTGAACCTGATTGCCGGACGGAACCGGTATAACCCCGTCTTGGAGCTGATTGACTGCGGCGAGTGGGACGGCACAGATTATCTTGGGCAGCTGGTGGAAATCCTTGGAATCCGGCAGGATGACCTTCTGTCCCAGACCCTGCTTTACAAGTGGGCTGTCCAATGCTACCGGCTCTTACATAACCAGCTTGGCTACGCCGTCGGTGCCGATGGTATGTTGGTCCTACAGGGTCCGCAGGGCTGCGGAAAGACCTCTTTTGTCCGGCAAATCGGCATCCGTCCGGATTTTGTGAAGCTGGGCCAGTGGCTGGACCCCAAAGACAAGGACACCCTCCGCCGCTGCACCTCCGCCTGGATCGTGGAGCTTGGCGAGATCGAAACGACCTTGCGCTCCGACCTGGAACGGCTGAAAGCCTTCGTCACCAACGAGGTGGACGAATACCGTCTTCCATACGCGCGGGCAGACAACAAGACGGCCAGACGGACCTCCATGGTAGGCACCTGCAATTCTGAACGGTTCCTCATTGATCCCACTGGCTCCCGGCGGTTCTGGACAATACCCGTGAACAATATCGACCTGAACCGGCTGATGGAGTTTCCCGCGCTGCGGTTCTGGCGACAGATCAAGGAGATTTGCAAAGGACACCCGGAGGACTTCCGCCTGACACAGGAGGAGCGCTGCCAGCTGGAACTCCGGAACTCTGCCCATGAGAAGCCCCTGAAGGCCCAGATGGAGATCGAGGACATCTTCGCCGAGGCGGAGGCGGACCCGGACAGCTACGAGTGGCGGCTGACTACGGTCTCCGAGTTTAAGTCAGAGTATGCCAGCCTGAACCGGTATGATGTCGCACAGATTGGGAGAGCGCTGGACAAGCTGGGACATACGATGCAGAGAGTACAAGCTGGCGGGAGGAGGAAAAAACTCCGTGAACTGCCATGTCACAAATGGGGACGCGCCTGGGTCGATAAGGCCGGGCATAGCGTCTCATGAGTGGCCCGGCAGTGGCCCGGCAGTGGCCCGGCGCTGCATCAAAAAAGTGGCCCGGTGGACCGGCAGTGGACCGGCACAAAACGAACATACCGGGCCACGCTCAATCCGTTGTGGCGCAAGGATTACACGGATGGTGGACCGGTGGGACCGGCACTTTTAACGCAAACTTATTATTTTCAAAAAAGGCCAAAAACAGGCCTAAAATGGGCGTTTGGGATAAAACCTGTAGTTTATAGAAAACTGCCGGTCCACCCGGGCCACATGTGAAAGGAGGAACTATGAGCTACTACCGCACTTGCCCCTACTGCGGAGCGCACCTAGACCCCGGCGAGACCTGCGACTGCAAAGAGAAGACCGCCGTCAGTGCTGCGAACACTGACGGCGGCATGGTGGAACACGTTGACCACGCTGTTTCCGCCTCCATTTTACATTAACGAGGGAGGAAAATCAAGTGGAAATCATGAAAATCTGCGGGAAGGAATATCCCGTTATCGGAGAAGTTGAGAGTGAGGAACTGGGGCAAACCGTTCCCCTGGTAGACATCCGCATGATGACCGACTACCGTTGGCAGCAGCTCTGCCTTCAGGGGCGCCTTGAAAACCCGGAGCTGTACCGCAAAATTGGTGAGGACGTGGAAGCGGTAATCGCTGACCTGCGCCTTTGGTTGGAGGAGAACAAGGAGGAGGCAGTATGAGATATCCTATTGACGCAGAAAAGTACATCGCCGCCATGCGGCTGGAGTTCGGGCCCAACAAGGCCGCAGAGGAGGCACACCGGGAAATCATTCCTCTTGTAAATTCCTGCTATGAGGCCGGTTTACATGGCGAAAGTGGTTATCCGCTGAACCTGGATGAAGAGCGCCAGGCGCTTGCTGGAGCAATGGGGAAGTATCTAGACAAGATCAGGAACAACCCGCTGCTCCCACCCCTAATTGCCTGGTGTAACCGGGCCTATGAGCAAGGGAGAGGGGAGGCGCGGTATGAGGATCAGGTTTGAGCGTGACGGCACTGTCCTTGAGTATGAGACAAAGCCGATGTCTCCGGACCGTTTCAAGGCCGTGTGCGTTTTGGTCGACGCCGCTATCGGTGGTGCTGCATTCTTGGGTGCTGTCTACCTGGTGGGCTTTTGGGCCATTCCCTGGGCGGTAGGTGCGCTGGTAGCGGTTTTGGTTGGCGTGGGCTTGCTTCACATCTGAGTAATTAGGCGCAAAAAGGAGACAGTATGAAAATAACCGTTGCATATCTGCCAGAAGACGAACAGGAGGCCACCGCTGCACTTGCAGTCCTCCGTCGCCTCCATCCTGACGGGAAAGTGCGGAAAAGTGACCGCCACCCGCCGTTTAAGCACTTCTATTTGACCACTAGAAAGTCCGAAAGCCCTTGCAATTCAAGGGGAAAGGCTTGACTACACCCCCACATTGTGGTAAAATATCACCGTGAATAAGGCATGAGTACCGCCCGCGAGGGTTAGCCAATAAAAGGCATGGGAACAGCTTCAACCGCTGTCTCATGCCTTTTTCATATATTCAGCCTACCCAGGCGTAAAATGGAGGTTTTAACATGAGCGAGAACATCAACACGAACACCCAGCAGACCACTACTCCCACCCCGGAGGCAGAAGGGGGCAAGCTGTTCACCCAGGATGAAGTAAACAAGATCGTTTCTGACCGTCTGGCCCGTGAGCGGGAGAAGCTGGCGGACGGCAGCGAATACAAGGCCCAATATGAGGCCGTCAAAAAAGAGCTTGAAAGCATGAAAGCGGCCCAGGCCCGCCAGCAGAAGGAGGACGCATACCGCGCCTTGCTGAAGCAGGCCGGTGTCAGCGAAAAACGGATTGCAGCTGTGATGAGGGCGTCCGCCGCCGAAATTGACGCCCTGGAGCTGGACGGCAGCGGAGAGGCTGTGGGCGCGGACAAGCTGATGGATTCCATCAAAAGCGAGTGGGCGGATTTTATCCCTGTGACCCGCACGGAAGGAGCGCCGGTACCCCACCCGCCTGTCTACGGCTATGCGCCCTCTGCCGATGAAAAAATCGCCGATGCTTTCAAGCCTAAAATCTGATTTTTAGGAGTGATTTTATGGCTATCGACCTGGTAGAGAAGTTTCTGCCTTATGTCGATGAACAGTTTTCCACGGAGAGCAAGAAAAGCCTCCTGACCAACCGGGACTTTACCTGGAGCGGAGCGCATACGGTGAAGGTCTACAAGATCAGCACCAGCGGCATGAACGACTATGACCGCGCCGGGACGGGGGAGAGCTGGAGCCGGTACGGCGCTGTAGCTGGCTTGGACGCCACCACAGAGGAATTTACTCTGACCCGTGACCGCTCTTTCACCTTCGCCATTGACAAGCTGGACACGGACGAAACCGCCCAGCAGCTTGCCGCCGCCACCGCCCTGGCCAGGCAGAACAGGGAGGTCGTGATTCCCGAGGTTGACGCCCACGTCTACGGCGTGATGTGTGCCAACGCTGGCCACAAGCCCGCCGCAAAGGCTCTGACGGCCACCAACATCTACACCGAGGTTCTGGCAGCGTCCCAGGCCCTGGATGACGCAGAAGTGCCCGAGACGGGCCGTGTGCTGGTGGTGACACCCGCTGTCTATGTGCTGATGAAGAAGTGCAAGGACATTGTGATGGAGACGGACGTGGGCAACGACCTGCGGCTGAAAGGCGTGATCGGCATTCTGGACGGCATGAACGTGCTGAAAATCCCCGCCGTCCGCCTGCCCGCTGACTTCGGCTTTATGGCCGCTCACCCCTGCGCCACCGTGGCCCCGGTGAAGCTGGAGGACTACACCGTGCATAAGAATCCGCCCGGTATTTCCGGTGCGCTGGTGGAGGGCCGTATTTGCTATGACGCTTTTGTCCTGGACAACAAGGTCAAGGCGATTTATTACCAGGCCCAGCCCGCCAACGGCGAGGGCTGACCCAATGGGGCGCGTGGGCAATCGTCCATGCGCCCCGCTTTATCAATAATTACCGATTTTTATCGAAAAAAGGAGGGCTGCAATGACGCCCAAAAAGCAAAAGGCACTGTTGGCCCTATTGAATTCCCCCACCAGGGAGAAGGCTGCTGCTATGGCTGGAATTACCTCCAAGACTCTGCGGAGCTATCTGGCAGACCCGGAATTTCAGGCGGAGTATAAACGCGCCTTTGCAGGGCTGGTGGAGGAGGCCACCCGGCAGGCCCAACAGTCCATAGCGCCCGCCCTGTCTACCCTGCGGGAGATCGTGGAGGACACGGACGAGAATGCCCAGGCCCGGATCAGCGCAGCCCGGAGCATCCTTGAATATAGTATGAAGCTGACCGAAACAACGGATATTCTGACCCGCCTGGATGAGCTGGAGGCGGCAATGGGAGGCGAGCATGGATAAATCAATCTTGAAGCGGCTGGAGGCTCTGGAGAACCGCCCAGAGGGCCAGATACCCCGGCTATGCGTTGAGTATGAGGACGGCTACACAGAAACGGTCTACGGCTTTGCAATCCTCGCTATGCGGAAAGGTGTGCGCCGTGTGACCTATGACGGCCGGCACCAGCCCAGCGTAGATGCCGCCGCCCTCTATGCGAAATTGTGCGGCGATGAAGTGGAGGTTGTGCCTTATGCCCAGCATTGACACCCGCATAGCGGCCCTGTCTGCGGCTTTCCAGCGGCGGCAGATGGAGAAGGCTGCGCCGGTTGATCCTTTGAGTGCGTCTCTGTTTGCGCTGGGGGCGGAGCTGGCCGCATTGGATGAGGCTGGACTTGCCGCTGAGGCTAAGGCGTTGGGAATAACCCCGGATGATGTGCGGGAGATGGCGCGTATCTATTCCAGGTAAGGAAAGGGGAACAAGGGCCATGACGCTGACAGAAAAAGCTATGAAGTATGCCCAGGGCCACCTCCAGGCCGTGCGCGTCTGTTGGGTTGACCGGCAGCCCACGGAGTGCGGGGCGGAGGAAGCTGTGAAGCTGTGTTCTGACTATCGCGTATCTGGCAGTATTGTGGGCGTTGTGGCCCAGGACAAGGCCCTGGAGGATATGCTCCATGAACTACTGGATGGCGAATAAAAGGGCCGGGGAAGTTATTCCCTGGCCCTTCCTACTGCTGCAAACTAACCATGTACCTAAACAGGATTTCAGGTAAAATACATTGCGATTCTCCGCAACCACACACACCCCTTAGAGCCGCAAGGCTTTGAGGGGTGTTTTCCTTGTGTTTGGGAGGGCGGTTTCCCTTGTTTTTTCCCTTATTGGGATTTACAGGACGGAAACCGCCCGAACTTTCATTTCCGTCCTGCCGGCAGCAGGGAAACGGCACTGAACAGAGTGGTTTTATTCCTTCTTCCGTGTCAAGAAGATTCCAGTGATTGCACCGATAAGGATAATCGGTGCTGTTCTGACAAACAGCCATTCAAATGAGTGAACCGCCGTTCCGAGAACGGAGGTTTCAGAATCACTATAATCCCAACCCAGGTAAGGACTTTCCAATACCCATAAGATTGCAAAAATTACTGCGATGGCTCCGCACAATAAGATAAGAAGCCAATATAGAATTCTTTTTCTTGTGGTTTTTCTCTGTGCAAGCTGCAGGTTTATTACCTCCAGTTTTGCGGAAATTGCCTTTAAGTCATCAACTTCCGGCGCAATTACGTTTTCTCCGATCAACGTACTCACAGGGGTTTCAAGCGCTTCCGATATGGAAATCAGCATATCAGAATCGGGAACTGACAATCCGGATTCCCACTTAGAGATAGTTTGTCGCACCACGTTCAGCTTGACAGCAAGCTCCTGTTGTGAAAGTCCTTTTGATTTTCTGACCGTTTTAATATTTTCGTTGAGCATCAGGGGCAACCTCCTTTTTGTGATACCGCTATTATAGGCGGAATTGCCCGTTGCCACAAGCAACGCAAATTAACATGGTCTCTTTTTTCCTTGGGGTGCGGCACTTATTTGCAGGTTGCCATCTGCGCTTTTGCCGAAACGCTTAACTTCTATATTTAAAATACCGATGTAACAAATAAAAATTAAAATTTCCGGAAGCGAACTGAAAATATCGTGTTTTTGCTGTTAGCAGGCCGGTGACCGGGAGGTTATTTTATGACAGTCACGCAGATGCTTGCGGCAAAAAGTTTTTTAGAAAAACAGGAGGGGTTGCCCCTTACCGGTTCTGTTTGCGGTACTCCATAGGGCTGACCCCCTCCAGACGGCGAAAGCTCTGGGAGAAATAGCTCTGGGAGGAAAAACCCAGGATCTGGGCAATCTGGGAGAGGCTGTGGTCGGTCTCGCTGAGAAGAAAACGGCTCTCCTGGATTCGGCGGTTGATCAGGTAGCTGATGGGGGATGTGCCGAACTCCCGCCGGAAGGCGTGGGCAAGGTGATACTTGTTCACATGGACCAGAGCCGCCAGCTGGTCCAGGGTCAGGTTTTCCTTAAAGTGGTTGTCGATATGCCGTCGCACCAGATCGCACTCCCGGCTGGACTTGGGGCCCACGGTGGGGTTGGAGAGGGTAAAGTCCTCCTGCCGCAGCAGCAGCCGGAGAATCGCCTCCATCAAATTTTGACAGATGCCGTCCCACCCCGGCTGCCCGCTTTGCACCTCCTGCGCGATCATCCCCATGCATGTGCCCACCATCTTCTGCGCGGGGAGGAGGTGTACCAAGGTATAACCGCCGGGGTCTGCCAGCGTCTCCAGTCCCTCTACGCCCAGCACCACATACTCCAGGGGGCTTTTCAGCTGGCTGGTCTCGGTGTGCGGCACGCTGGTGTTGACGACCACCAGATCGTTGATAGCCACGGGAAAGCGCTCCTGCCGGACCTGGAACACCCCGTGGCCGCCGGTAATGAAAAAGATTTCCGCACAGGCGTGGGTGTGCAGGGAGCAGTTCCACTCCTGGCTGTATTGGGTGTGGGTCACATACAGCAGCCGGGGATTGTTCCGGGTGTTACAGGTGTCATTTTCCTCTGGCCGCAGATACCGGTGGATGCTCACATGCAGCGCCTCCCCTCGCAAGATTCCAAAAAAATATCCGCCTAAACTCATGACTTCATTATAAGTTTATATCCTTGATTGTGCAACTTCTAAAATTTTTTTTCTGATTCTCCGCTTTTTTTGGTCCGCGGATATGGAATACATCCTTGATTTGTACATTTAATACAAATTGGAGGCGGCTTTTCCGGCGTATGTTTTCGCAAAACGCAAAAAACCGCAAGAATTCTAAAAACCAAAGCAAGAATCGAATTGTCTTCCTCTCTGCAAGGTGTATACTAATTACTACCAAATTGTTTTGAAGGAGGAGCATTTGATGAAAAGATTTTTCAGCCTGACCCTGGTAACTCTCTTGCTTTTGTCCCTGCTGACGGCCTGCGGCGGCGCACCTCAGCCTGCGGTCAATCCCGGCAGCAGCGACGGCGGCCAGAGCGGCGGCGAACCCCAAACCGCCCAGACCATTGAGGTGGCGGCCCTGTCCTCCGGCTACATCGACGCTTACGGCGATATGTGGAAAGAGGTCTGCGAGGCGTTTACCACCGAGACCGGCGTCAATGTCACCCTCACCCTGGAGAAGAATTTGGAGGATGTGATCAGCCCCTCCATGCAGGGCGGCGACTATCCCGATGTGGTGCTGCTGGCCACCGGTCGTGAAAAGGGCCTGACCGAGAACTTCATCAAGGACAAGCTCATTGCCGACATCACCGATGTGCTGTCTATGACGGTTCCCGGTGAGAGCGTTACCGTTTCCAGCAAGCTGATCCCCGGTTTTGTGGGCACCAACGCCACCAACCCCTACGGCGACGGCAAGACCTATCTGGCCCCCATGTTCTACTCTCCCTGCGGCCTGTTCTACAACGCCGGGCTGCTGGAGGAAAAGGGCTGGACTGTTCCCACAACCTGGGACGAGATGTGGGAGCTGGGCGACAAGGCCAAAGTTGAGGGCATTGACCTCTTTACCTATCCCACCACCGGCTATTTTGACGCCTTCTTCTATGCCCTGATGTACTCCGTGGGCGGCCCCGACTTCTTCAACAAGGCCACCAGCTATGCCGAGGGCGTGTGGGATACCCCCGAGGGCCAGCAGTGCTTTGACATTGTGACCAAGCTGGCCTCCTACACCGCCAAGGTGACACCCGCCCAGGCCAATGAGAGCGATTTCAGCCAGAACCAGCAGCTGATTCTGGACAACAAGGCCATTTTCTGCCCCAACGGCACTTGGCTGCCCGGCGAGATGGCGGACGCCCCCCGGGCCGACGGATTTAAGTGGGGCATGACCGCTCTGCCCGCCGTTTCGGCCGGCGGCGCGGGCGCCAGCTATGCCTTCCTGGAGCAGATCTGGGTTCCCTCCGGCGCTGCCAACGTGGACGCCGCCAAGCAGTTTGTCGCCTTTATGTACAGTGATGCCGCTGCGGACATCTTCCTCAAGGGCGGTGCGGTTCAGCCCATCAACGGCATTGTTGAGAAGCTGGATGGCGATAACGTCATGTTCTACTCCATCTATGAAAACGGCGCCAACGCCGTAGTCGGCATCTTCTCCACCTACGCCTCTGTGCCTGGTCTGGGGACCAACCGCGAGGAGTTCTTCGATCCTGTCAACGGTCTGGTCAGCGGCAATACCACTCAAGAGCAGTGGGTCGCCCGCTTTAAGGAGGCCAGCGACCTGATGCGGGAGAATCTGCTGTAAGTTCGTTTGTTCCGGCGTTATAGTCCGCTAAGTAGGCGGCGGTGAGTAGGACCTACTCACCGCCGCCCCTTGCTTTCGGGAGAAAGGAGTGATCCCATGCACAGCAAAGGCCGCAGCCGTTTTCTCTTTCTGTGTGTCGCGCCGGCAGCCGCTTTGTTCTTTATTTTTATGATCCTGCCGACGCTGAATGTGTTTCGCATGTCCCTGTTTGAGCGGGGAGCCTATTCCCCCACCGAGACTTTTGTGGGGATGAGCAACTTCCGTGTTCTGTTTCGGGATACGAAATTTATCACCTCCATGCAGAACACGATCCTGCTTATTGTAACGGTGACAATTATCACATTCTTTTTTGCCATCGTCTTTGCGGCGATTTTGACCCGGGAGAAGATCCGGGGACAGAATTTTTTCCGCATTGTCTTTTATATTCCGAATATCCTCTCCGTTGTGGTCATCGCCGGTATCTTCTCCGCCGTCTATAAGCCTGAAAACGGCATGCTGAACAGCATTTTCTCTCTGCTCTCCGGCCGTGACGTAATGATTCTCTGGAAGGATCAGCCTATGGTCATCGTCAGTATTATTATCGCCATGGTGTGGCAGGCCATTGGCTATTACATGGTGATGTACATGGCGTCTATGGCCGCCGTCCCCGCCAGCCTCTATGAGAGCGCGGGGCTGGACGGCGCGGGCCGCCTCACCCAGTTTTTCCAGATCACTCTGCCCCTGATTTGGACCAATATCCGCACCACGCTTACCTTTTTTATCATCTCCACCATCAACATGGCGTTTCTGTTTGTCAAGGCCATGGTGGCCAAGGGCGCGTCCGACGTGGCCCTCATCTTTATGTACAATCAGAAGGATGCCGGTCTCTACGGCTACTCCATGGCTGCCGGCGTCGTTATCTTCCTGTTCTCATTTCTTCTGTCTGCCCTGGTGAACCGGGTGACCAGGCGGGAAGTGCTGGAAATGTAAGGAGGGCCCCATATGAACCGTGTGAAAAAGAGCTCCTCGGGAGACCGGCTGTATAAGATTTTTATCTACGTTGTACTTATGATGCTGGCAATCGTCATCATTGTGCCGGTGGCGTGGGTCTTCCTGGCCTCGGTTAAGCAGAACAGCGAGTTTTACGGCAACCCCTGGGTTCTGCCCGCCTCTTTCTACTGGCAGAATTTTGTGGACGCCTGGAATGCCGCCAGCATGGGCAGCTATATGCTCAACTCCGTGCTGGTGACGGCGCTGTCCCTCATCATTTTGCTGGTGGTGGCGCTGCCGGCGGCCTACTGTATTTCCCGTTTTCAGTTCCGGGGCCGCGGATTCCTGCACACCTGCTTTATGGCGGGGCTGTTCATCAACGTCAACTACATTGTGGTTCCCATTTTCCTGATGCTGCGGGATGGAGACAGCTGGTTAAATTATTTCTTCGGCCACACATTTTTGCTGAACAACCTGGTTATGCTGGCGGTGGTCTATGCCTCCACCGCACTGCCCTTTACCATTTATCTGCTGTCCGGCTATTTTGCAACGCTTCCCCATGATTTTGAGGAGGCCGCCTACATCGACGGGGCAGGCTATGGGCAGGCTATGATTCGGGTGATCTTTCCCATGGCGCAGCCCTCCATCATCACGATCATCCTGTTTAACTTTTTGTCCTTCTGGAACGAGTACATCATCTCCATGACCCTGATGAGCAGCTCCACCGGGCAGAAGACGCTTCCTGTGGGCCTTTTGAACCTGATGCAGGGACAGCAGTCCAAGGCGGAATTCGGCATTATGTACGCCGGGCTGGTGCTGGTGATGCTGCCCACCCTGATCCTCTATATGTGCGTGCAGAAAAAGCTGACCCAGGGCATGACTGTGGGCGGCCTGAAAGGTTAAAGGTGAGATCATGAGATTTTGGAAAGAACATACCCATCTGCGCTGTACCCTGATTGCGCTGTTTTTCTTTGCGGGGTTGGGAATGGTCATCTACGGCTGGACCCTGACAGGCAGGCTGTCCGGCCTGGGGATCATGCTGGCGGGCGTTGTTTTGCTGCTGGCCGCTTTGATGGTCTACAACAGGGCCTTTGAGAGCGACCGGGATTCCCGTCTGTAGAGGTGAGCGGATATGGGCGATTTACACCGGCGGGGCCGGGTTACCATTCCCACCGACGTGGACGTGGTGCCCGAGACCCTGGAACTTATGAGGCGCTGGGGCGCCGATGCCATTCGGGACTGTGACGGCACCGGCTATCCGGAGGAGCTGAAAGAGGCGGATGCCAAGGTCTACGCCACCTATTACACCACCCGGAAGGACAACGGCTGGGCCAGGGCCAACCCTGATGAGGTCCAGCAGTGCTACATACAGACAGCCTTTCATACCGCCGCTGGCGGTCCGCTGTCCATCCCTCTGATGCAGGGGATCAGCAGCGAGCTGATGGAGGTGAACACCCGGGACGATATCCGCCGCTGGTGGGAGGTCATGGACCGCTCCACAGGGCGGCCGCTGCCGCCCGGGGCCTGGCGGTATGAGCCTGAGAGGGGCTGCGTGGTCATCGATGAGCCGGAGGATTTTCACGACTATACCGTCAGCTTTCTGGCCTATCTGATCTGGGACCCGGTCCATATGTACAATGCCGTTACCAACGACTGGAGGGATTTTGAGCACCAGATTACCTTTGATGTCCGCCAGCCCAAAACCCGCCGGTTCACCATGGAGCGGCTGCGCAGATTCATTGCGGAGCACCCCTATGTGGACGTGATCCGCTACACCACCTTCTTCCACCAGTTCACCCTGGTCTTCGACCAGCTGAAACGGGAGAAGTATGTGGATTGGTACGGGTATTCCGCCTCCGTCTCCCCGTATATTTTAGAGCAGTTTGAGCGGGAGGTGGGCTATCGGTTCCGCCCGGAGTATATCATCGACCAGGGGTATTACAACAATCAATACCGTGTTCCCTCCAGGGAATACCGGGACTTTATGGCCTTTCAGCGCCGGGAGGTGGCCAGGCTGGCAAAGGAGCTGGTTGACATCACCCACCAGCTGGGCAAGGAGGCCATGATGTTTCTGGGGGATCACTGGATCGGCACCGAGCCCTATCTGGAGGAGTTTGGCACCATCGGGCTGGACGCGGTGGTGGGCAGCGTGGGCAACGGGTCCACCCTGCGGCTGATTTCGGATATCCCCGGGGTGAGATACACGGAGGGGCGCTTTTTGCCCTATTTCTTCCCCGATACCTTTCACGATGGCGGCGCCCCCGTCCGGGAGGCCAGGGAAAACTGGGTCACCGCCCGCCGGGCCATTCTGCGCAAGCCCATCGACCGCATCGGCTACGGCGGCTATTTGAAGCTGGCCTGCCAGTTCCCGGAGTTTATCCGCTATGTGGAGAGCGTGTGCGATGAGTTTCGGGAGCTGTATGACAATATCAGGGGGAGCAGGCCCTACTGTGTGAAGACGGTGGCCGTTCTCAACAGCTGGGGCAGAGCCAGGTCCTGGGGGTGCCATATGGTCCACCACGCCCTGTACCAAAAGCAGAACTACTCCTATGCCGGGGTCATCGAGGCCCTGTCCGGCGCGCCCTACGACGTGCGGTTTATCAGCTTCGACGAGATCAAGGCCGGCCCCGCCGTTCTGGACGGGGTGGACGTGCTGATCAATGTGGGCGACGGAGACACCGCCCACACCGGCGGGGCGGTTTGGGAGGACCCGGAGATCTCCGCTGCGGTAAAGCGCTTTGTCTGGAACGGCGGCGGCTTTCTGGGGGTGGGCGAGCCCTCCGGCCACCAGTACCAGGGCCGCTACCTCCAGCTGGCCGGGGTTTTGGGCGTGGAGAAGGAGACCGGCTTCACCCTGAACTACGACAAGTACAACTGGGAGGAGCATCCCGGCCATTTTATTCTGGCCGACTGCGCCGGCAAGGTTGATTTCGGAGAGGGCAAGAAGGGAATCTACGCGCTGGAGGGGGCCCAGGTGCTGGTCCAGCGGGACAAAGAGGTCCAGCTGGCGGTCAACGAGTTTGGCTCAGGCCGGGCCGTGTACATCTCCGGCCTGCCCTATTCCTTTGAAAACAGCCGCCTTCTTCACCGTGCGGTGCTGTGGAGCACCCACAGCGAGGGGGAGATGGAGCGGTGGCTGTCCTCCAACTGCAATGTGGATGTCCACGCCTATGTGGAAAGCGGCAGGTTCTGTGTGGTGAACAACACCTATGAGCCCCAGTCCACCACGGTATACCGGGGGGATGGTTCCAGCTTCCCGCTGGACCTGGAGGCCAACGAGATCCGCTGGTATAGCCTGTGATACGGGTGCGCGGGCGCCTGCAGGGGTGGGAGAGAGGGCGGCCCTTTTTGGCTGCGGATATCGGAAGTGTGACCGGATTATCCCATTAAAAGAGAGGATTTGAGAGGATGGATGTGCGGTCCCGGGCTTGAGAGACGCCCGGGACCGTTGGAACCCCCGGGGAAGGTGCGGCCTGTTTCGCCCTCCCCGGGGGTCGTTTTTGGGCTTTGGGGGATGCAGGCCTATCAGGCCATCTCCGTCACCGCCACAAAGATGTTGGAGATCTCGTACCACCCGGCAAAATCCACGCTTCCGGTCTGGGGCAGGTGGAAGATTTTCTGGAAGGCCGTCACCGCCTCCCGGGTGGCGGGGCCGTAGACGCCGTCCGCCGGGATTTTGGGAATGGCGGGGAAGTTTTGGGCAATGCGGTTCAGCTGCTCCTGCACGGTGCGGACCGCCTCTCCCTCGCTGCCGGGTGAGAGCACCTGGCCGCCATAGGACATGGGCACGCCCTCCACCTTCTCCGCACTTTTCAGATAGATCTCGGAGCCGTAGTATTTGCGGAGGATGCTGATTGCGTCCCAGCCCTGCTCTCCCAGGGCCTGGGAACCCCACTGGCTCAGGCCGCCGCACTGGACCCTCCGCCCGTCGCAGTATTGGGCAAAGAGGGGCTGGGAGATGTTTTCCTTGGTGATGTAGGTGGTAAAGAGATCGTCCACCACAACGCCGATCTCCTCAAAAATGGTCCGCCCGTGGGAATAGGACTGGTCAAAGGCGGTGGAAGCGGTAATGGTGAAGTCGTATCCCTTTCCGCGGTACCACTCGGTATACACCCGGTTGAGGGTGAAGGAGAGGATCGCCAGCACGTTGGCCTTGATGGCCTCGGTTTTCCAGGTGGAATAGATCTCGCAGCAGGCCGCGTTTTTGATGTAGTCCTTAAACCGGACATAGTGGTTTGGGGCGGAGGGGTCGTCGGGCCGCCCGGCGTGTACCACAACGAACTCCGGAATCACCGGCTCCGGCAGCACCACCAGCCCCTCGGGCTTTGGCAGGGGCTTCACTTCCTCCTCCGGCTGCCGGGAGGAGGGCTCCCCCCAGAGCGCGTGGGGCGGGATCAGCACATTTCGCACGTTAAAGCCGCCGGCTGTAGCCGTGGGGAGGGCCGCCCGCTGGATGGAGCGGCCGGTGGGCAGCAGCTCCACACCGCCGATGTGGAGAGTCTGGTATCCGGCGGCGGAGACGGTGACGTTATAGGCGGCATAGGGCCGCCGGGCCGTCTCCCCCTCCGCTACGGACCACTCTATAGGCGGTGCGGGCAGCTCTAAAAAGGGGGTCTGGCCGGAGGCGTCGGTAACGGTCTCCTCCAGGATTTTGCCGTTTTCCGGGTCGCTGATGCGGACTCTGGCGTCTGGGATGGGGTCGGGGCTCTCCCCCACGGTGACAAATATTTGCAGATCGCCTTTATCCAGGTAGTTTGGATTCATAAGGGCGCTCCTCCTTTCCGTATAGTATTCTATGCAGGCGGCGCCGTCTGGCCCCGCCTGAAAATAACGGCGCGGGAGGACTGCATGGAATACATCATCAAATATACGGGGGACATTCTCTCACTGGGGTATCCCACAGAGCTGCTGGACGCTCAGTTTGCCATCATGGAGCTGGAGGAGCAGATGGTGGGCCGGCTGCTGGAGCACCGCCAGGTGACCTGCTATGAGGCGGCCCGGTATCTCAGCGGGCTGGTGGACCGGAGCATGGAGGCGGCCTGCATTCCGCCGGTGCAGCGGGAGGACGGTCTGGGGCTGACGGGAGAGGGGGTGCTGATCGGTTTTGTGGATTCCGGGCTGGATCTGACCCACCCGGAATTCCTGGGGGAGAACGGAAACAGCCGGGTGGTGGCGCTTTGGGATATGACGGCGGAGGGCACGCCGCCGCCGGGTTTCCGCCACGGGGCCGTATTTTCCAGGGCGGAGATCGCGGCCGGACTGGTTCCCTCCGCGGATCAGAGCGGCCACGGCACCGCCGTTGCGGCGATTGCCGCCGGGCGGAGCGGCGTGGCCCCCGGTGCGTCCATTGCAGCTGTCAAGCTGGCCAGCGCCCGGACCACCGATGTGATGCGGGCCATTAAGTTTTTGCTGGATCAGGCGGAGGAGCGGGGCATGCCCTGCGTCGTTAACCTGAGCTATGGCACCAACTGCGGCTCCCACTGGGGCCAGACGCTGTTTGAGGCGTATATCGACCAGTCCGCCCAGCGGGGGCGGAGCGTGGTGGTCTGTGCCGCCGGAAACGAGGGCAGCGGAGCCCACCACTTTCAGGGGCGGCTGACGGAGAACGGGTTTGTGGACGCGGAGTTCACTGTCTCCACCCGGCGGGAGCAGATCTACCTGTCTTTATGGAAGAGCTTTGCCGACGAGGCGGCGTTTGAGCTGGTGCTGCCGGGTGGGCAGACCACCGGACCGTTAACGGAGGGCGCCCGCTTTCTGCGGTTTGGGGCCGTGCGGGTTTCGGTGTTCTATGGCGTTCCCACCCATTACAGCGTTGCGCAGGAGGTGCTGTTTTTTCTGGACGCCCCCGCCGGCGGGCTGGACGGTTTGTGGAAGCTGCGGTGCTATGGAAGGCGGGTGTCGGACGGCCGCTTTAACGTGTGGCTGCCCACCATGGAGGAGGTGAGCGACCGCACTGCGTTTCTCCAGCCGGAGCCGAATCTGACCATCACTCTGCCGGCCACGGCGCTGTATCCCATCTCGGTGGGTGGCTTTCGCCCGGAGACAGAGACCGTCAGTCCCTTTTCCGGGCGGGGCGTGCAGGACTGCGCGGGCCGGTCGCTGCTGGATCTGACGGCCCCGGCGGAGGGAGTGCGCTCGGCCAAGGCCGGTGGCGGGTATGATGTGTTTACCGGCACCAGTATGGCCGCACCCTTTGTTTCCGGGGCGGCGGCCCTGATGATGGAGTGGGGCATTGTGCAGGGAAATGACCTGTTCCTCTACAACCAGCGGGTAAAGGCGTTTTTGTGCAAGGGGGCGGTCCGCAGCCCGTTTATGAGCTATCCCAATCCCCAGTGGGGCTATGGGCGGCTGAATCTCTGCGGGACCATGAACGAACTGGTCGATCATCTGGAAAGGGGACTTTGACAATGCGGCTTTCACCGGAGACACTGGAGTTTATTCACGCGCCGGATACCGTGGATTTTGTCACACGGGCCACCGATGCGTTTTTTGACTATGCGCGCAGCTCGACCGATATAGTGGTGGGACAGACGCTCTCCGGACGGTATGTTCTGGGGTATGTCAAGGCGGAGAATTTTCACCGGCTGGAAGAGGCTCTGGGAGCGGCTTTTGTCAGCTCCGCCTCAGTGGTGCTGGGACTGTTGGACCGGCCGGCCCTGGAGGCGGCGGGGGTCTCCCAGGTCCACAGCCAGCCCTATCTGAACCTGAAGGGGCGGGGGGTGCTTGTCGGCTTCATCGACACGGGCATCGACTACACCCAGGATATTTTCCGCTATGAGGACGGCACCAGCAAGATCCAATATATCTACGACCAGACTGCGGAAGGAGAGCCGCCCTCCGGCTTTCTTCTGGGCCGGGAGTACAGTAAGGCGGAGATCGACGCGGCCCTGGCCTCCCAGGATCCCTATGCGCTGGTACCCCAGCGGGATGAGGAGGGCCACGGTACGTTTCTGGCCTCAGTTGCGGCGGGGCGGCAGACCGAGGATTTTAGCGGTGCGGCCCCGGACGCGGAGATCATCGCCGTAAAGCTGAAAAAAGCCCGGCCCTTTTACCGGGAAAAGTACTGCGTCCCGGCGGACCAGGAGCACGCCTACGAGTCCAGCGCCGTGATGGTCGGGGTGGAGTATATTCTGCGCAAGGCCCGGGAGCTGGGCAGGCCGGTGGCCATCTGCATCGGGCTGGGTACCAGCGCCGGCAGCCACGACGGGGCCAGTGTTTTCGAGGAGTATCTGGGCGGAGTCTCCATGCAAAAGGGCGTGTGTCTTTGTGTGGCGGCGGGAAACGAGGCGGAGGCCCGCCATCACGCCAGCGGTATCCTTCAGCCGGGGGAGGCGCCGGGACGTGTGGATGTGAAGGTGGGGGAAAAGGCAGGGGACGTGTATATTGCCGTTTGGAACACGGTGGCAGACCGGCTTTCCATATCGGTGCGCTCTCCCTCCGGGGAGCTGGTGGGCCGGGTTCCTGCCCGGCCCGGCCCTGGCCCGGCCGCGGATGTGAAGCTGGTGCTGGAGGCGGCGCGGGTGCAGATTGAGTACCATTTTCCGGTGGAGGACAGCGGGGGACAGCTGTCGGTGATCCGGATTTTGGGGGCCACCCCCGGTGTGTGGACCATTCAGCTTCACGGGGACATCCTGCTCAACGGCAATTACCAGATGTGGCTGCCCATGACGGGGTTCGTTTCACCCACGGTGGAATTTTTGGCCGCCACGCCGGACTGCACCGTCACCAGCCCGGCCTCTGCCGTGGGTGTGATCTGCTGCGGGGCCTATGACAGTGCCAGCAAGAGCCTGTATGCCAAAAGCTCCCGGGGACCCGCGTGGGATGGCCGGGTGCTGCCGGACCTGACGGCCCCCGGCGTAGGGGTGCGGGGCGTCTATCCATACGGCCCCGGCCTGATGAGCGGCACCAGCGCGGCGGCGGCTGTGCTGGCGGGGATCTGCGCGCTGCTGCTGCAGTGGGGCGTGCGGGAGGGGAACGACCCGGCCATGGGGACCTATCAGATCCGGGCCTATCTCATCCGGGGATGCCTGCGCCGCCCCGACATGACCTACCCCAACAACCAGTGGGGATACGGATCTGTGCAGCTGATGCAGACCTTTCACCTGATGCGGGAGCTGTGAGGAAAAGACGGGCGGGCCCCGCTTTTCGGAGATTCTGCCGAAAAGCGGGGCCCGCTGA
>CATNDT010000013.1:0-9510 GCA_950097035.1 uncultured Oscillibacter sp. | reverse complement strand
TCCAGGCGCACCACACCAGCAGCAGCGCCATAACAACATTGATCGCGGTATTGTACTTTTTGTAAAAGGGGAACAGCATAGAGCCCATGGTGGCCCAGATCAGGTTTCCGGTGGCGGCGCAGCCTGCCATGATGAGGGCGAAGCCCAGGATCATGGGTACCTGAAAGCCATGGGGCAGGATATAGCCGGAATAGGCGGCGATGCCCAGGGAGAGGATCTTAACATTGAGAAACTGCAGTAAAAAGCCGTTTACATAGGTAAGGGGCGTGGCGGAACCGTCCCTGGCCTCGCCGGTTTTCCGCAGCAGCGTGCGGTAAGCCAGATACAGGATATAGGCGGCGCCCACGTATTTGGCATAGGGTACGATCTGGGGGACCAGCTCGCCCAGCCATGCACAGCCAAAGCCGCAGATGAGCATGATGAGTAAAAGACCGCTCCAGATGCCCAGGATCAGAGGCATGCACTTGCGAAACCCGAACCGGCTGGTGCAGCTGAGAAGCAGGATGTTGTTGGGACCGGGGGAAAAGGTAGTGGCGCAGGCATATGCCGCCAGCTCCAGAAATATGGGTCCAGCCATAGAGAGTTCCTTCTTTCTTTTCTATACTGCGCCGTCGCGCACGACGGTAATGATGGTAGCACAGGACGGGCCGCGATGTCAAGCGCGGGGGTTTTTCTTTACAAAAAAAGCCGGAGAGCGTATAATAAACGCACTGGTCTTTGGACTTTATGCGAGAGAGGGGAGATGCGCCGGTATGAGCACGAAGAAAAAGAAAAAGGGCCCTGACGCCCTGCAGCGCCAGGCAGAGAAAGAGGGCGCCCGCATGTTTGGCAAGCACGTCTCCAGAACAAAGGGGCGCCTTTTGCTGGCGGTGACGCTGGCAGCCTGCGCCTTGCCGGTGATTCTGGGAGTGCGGCTCTGGACGGAGATTCCGGAAATCGTCCCCACCGGTCTCATCGGTATGGACGGAAAGGACGACTCCCTGCCCCGGTGGGCAGTGGTGTTTGTGCTGCCGGGGCTGATGTGCCTGCTGAACTTTCTCGCCCACTATCAGCTGGCTGTCAGTCAAAAACGCATGGTGGTGCCCAAGGCCCACGTCCGTCTGGTGGGGCGCTGGGGATTTCCCATCATCTCGGTGCTGTTCTGCGGCGGCATGATGCTGCAATCTGCGGGGCGGGCGTGGACGCCGGCCTTTGCGGCGCCCTGCGGACTGGGACTGCTGCTGCTGCTGTTGGGCTCCCACATGTGGGAGTGTCCCAGGGATTCCCGGATATCTCTGGGATTTGCCCTGGCGCGGGGCAAGGCGGACTGGGATGCGGCGCACCGTTTTGCCGGCGAGATCTGGCTGGCGGCGGGGCTTGCGGTTATTGCCGGAACCATGGCGGGCTTTTCCGCCGGGGCGGTGCTCTGTGCCGCGGCGGCGCTGATTATTCCGGCGGTATACATCTGGAGGGAGGGCTGAGGCCCTCCTGTCTTCTTTTTATAAAGTGATAAAAAAAGGGTTTTTTCGGTGATTTCCCACGTTGACACCGGAAAATTTTGATGGTAAGATGGCGTTACCAAAGGGGGGAGACACATTATGCAACTGGAAAAGATCCAGCACACATTGCCAAAAGTGCCGGAGCTGGTGATGCAGACGCTGATTGCCGCCATTGACCGCGGCGACGTGCATGTAGGGGAGGAGCTGCCCTCAGAACGGGATTTGGCGGAGATGCTTGGCGTAGGCCGGGGTTCTCTGCGGGAGTGCCTTGCCATTTTGGAGTTTCTGGGCGCCATTGGAAACCGGGGCAACCGGAAGGTTGTGACACGGGACGCGGACTATATCCAAAAGGCCATGTCCTTTGTCCAGGTGTCCAATAAGACGGATATTCAGGAGGACTTCGGCGAGTTTCGCAGGGTCAACGAGGTGGCCATCGCAGGGCTTGCCTGTCAGCGCGCCACTGAGGAGGATCTGGCGGCGCTGGAGCAGGCCGTTCGGATGCTGGAGGCCGAGCCGGACGATTATATGAACGACATCCGCTTTCACGATGCGCTGGCCATTGCCAGCCACAACATGATGCTGGCCGCCACGATCCACCTGGTCAACAGTATGATCGCCGATATCCGCATTCGCTTTTTTGGCAGGCCGGACTATCAGCGGCGGAGCCAGGAGTCCCACGTGGCGATTTACGAGGCCGTGCGGGACAGGGACGTGGAGCGGGCCCAGCGGGAGATGGATACACACCTGCAGATCGTGGAGGATTTTGCCCGGAAGTACCCGGAGCGGAATTGACGGCTGCTTTGCCCGTCCGTGTGGGGTGATTTCCAAAATTTTGTGCAAGTTGTTGGGAATTCGGCGGCTTTTTTGGCGTTAAGAGTTTTGGTTGACGCTTGACTTTGCCGGTTCCCAATGATATTGTAAGAACAAGGTTGGATGGTATGACCAACAGACCGCTGGACCGCTGCGGGCGGCTGTGTCCTGCCCGCAGGCTTATTCAGTTTTTTGCCGTTTTGGCAAAAAAGAGGACGCATGCTATGCGTCCTCTACGGTCAGCTGCTGAAAGGGTTCCCCTAAAAGGCGTACATCTGCGCCTGTGAGCAGCGGCGCGGCCTTTTCTGCCGCGGGGCGGTAGCCATAGATGTCGTCCCCGGGGAAAGGGAGATGGCAGACGGCAAGGATTTTGGGCCGGATGTGCTCTTGTACAAAGCGCCGCCCCCTGGGCAGCGTCACCCAGGGGAAGTCCAAAACGGCCAAGTCGATGGGACCGTCCTCCTCCAGAAATGATGCCAGCTCCGGCGCACAGAGTTTGCAGTCCCCGGTGATAAGGACACGAAATCCCCGGGATTCCAGAATGCAGCCGTAGTGGGGGGTGCCGGCGTATCGGGGCCCCTCGTGGGTGAGGCGGATAAAATCCAGCGTCAGCTCCGGCAGCCGGACCCGCTCCCGCCGCCCCGAGAGCAGGGCCTGTCCCGGAAAGAGATCCTCCGGCAGAACGGGCTTCGCCCGGGGCCAGAGCTCCAGTGCCTCCCGGGTCATCCGGCGGGAGAAGTGATCCGGGTGGCAGTGGGTAAAAAACAGCATATCCGGCGCGGCAAAGGCCGGGTGGGACTGCATGGCCGTCCACAGCGCCGGCGTGACAGTGGAAAAGCCCGGCACTTTTTCATCGTGCAGGGCGTCTACCCAGATGCGGAGCCCGCCGAAGGTCAGGGAGACACCGGCATTGGCGCTGAGAGTAATTTGGCAGAATGACATGGAGAAGGCCTCCTTTTCGGCGGCTCCGGCGGAGCCAGAGACCGCGGGAATCAGGATCATTATAGATAAATTTTTTCGGAAAGGGAACGGAGAAATTCCGGAGGAACCGCATTTTCGTAGGGAACGGAAAAAAATACAGAGGCGGCCCGGCCGCATCTGTGAAAATTTACAGGGCGGGAAAGAAGAGGTCCTGTAAGGCAATACCGGTCCACAAAACAGAGACGCACGGGTGTTTCTGTGGAGCGGCTCCGGCAGAGCGGCGCCGCGCGGGTGGGAGGCGCGGCGTGCGCCGGACGGACAGCCGCAGCAATATGAGGAAGAAAGGAAGGGAAATGAATCAATGAAAGTCTACAAAAAGATCATGAGCGTCTACAAAAAGATCATGAGCGTCATTGCGGGCATTGAGAGGGTTGTTCTCAGCGCTGTTCTGGTGTTCGTCACCGTGATCACCTTCGCAAACGTCGTGGTCCGCAAGCTCTCCAGCCGCCAGTTTGCCTGGACGGAGGAGCTTGTCATCAACCTGTTTGTGCTGCTCATCATGCTGGGCTGCGCATTAAGCGCTCAGGAGGGGGGCCTCATCAGTCTCTCACTGGTTTATGACCGGCTGAAAACCGGAGGCAAGAAAGTGTTTATCTCCATTATCACCGTGGCCAGTCTGGCTTTCTGGGTCATCATCGCCCAAACAGGCTTTGACAAGGTCTTAAACCAGATCTCCAGCGGCAAGCATACCTCCTCGCTGAACTGGCCTGAGTGGATATTTACCATCTTTTTGCCCATCGGCGCCATTTTCCTGATGCTGCACACTGTTGAGTTCTTTGTGGACAACGTGATCGGCGACGGTCTGAAAGCGGGAGAGGAGGCACAGGATGATTAACCTGATCCTGTTCGGCAGCTTCTTTGTGATGCTGTTTTTAAATATCCCAATCTGTGTGAGCCTGGGCATGTCCTCTGTTTTTGCCATGCTCTTCTCCGGCGATAAGCTGTCTGTAGTGCCCACCAACGTATACAACAGCATGTCCAAGTTTTTGCTGCTGGCCATCCCGTTTTTCGTGCTCTCCGGCAACATCATGGCCAAGGCCGGCATCTCCACCCGGCTGGTTCAGTTTATTGACGACTGCATCGGCCACCGGCGGGGCGGTATCGCCATCGTCTGCGTGGTGGTGGCCTGCTTCTTCGGTGCCATCTCCGGCTCCGGCCCCGCCACTGTGGCGGCCCTGGGCATCATCCTGATCCCCGCCATGATCAACCGCGGCGGATTCTCCGCGGCGTTCTCCTCCGCCATGATGGCAACGGCTTCGTCCATCGCCATTGTCATTCCGCCCTCCATCGCTTTCGTGGTGTATGCCTCTATTACCGGTGAGTCCGTGGGCAACATGTTCATGGGCGGTATCCTTCCCGGCATTATGATGGGTTTGGCGCTGGTCATTATCATTATGATCGAAGTTCGCCGCAAAGGGCTGCCTGCCTCCCGGGAAAAGGCCACGTGGGGTGAGCGGTGGAAGTCCTTCCGCACGGCCTTCTGGGGCTTTTTGATGCCTGTTATTATCCTGGGCGGTATCTACAGCGGTATGTTTACCCCCACCGAGGCGGCGGCTGTCTCCGTGGTGTACGGACTGATCGTGGGTCTTTTCATCTACCGCGAGGTGAAGCTGAAAGACCTGTATGACCTGCTGGTGGACTCCAGCAAGACCACCGGCGGCATCATGCTTATTATCGGCGCGGCGTCGTTGTTCTCCTACATCTGCACGGTCCACGGCATCTCCAAGGCGGCACAGGCGCTGCTGCTCAATGTGTCCGGCAACAAGATCGTGTTTCTCATTATCATCAACATCATCTTCCTGATTGCCGGCTGCTTTGTGGACGCCAACTCCGCTATGTACATCTTTATCCCCATCATGTACCCTGTGGCCCAGCAGCTGGGCATCAACCTGGTCCACTTCGGCGTCATCGCCACTGTGAACCTGGCCATCGGTCAGGTGACCCCGCCTGTGGGTGTGAACCTGTTTGTGGCCATCGGCGTCAGCGACAAGCTGAAGGATGTGAAGGATAAGACAAGGGTCACCATTGAGACCATGTCCAAGGCGGTGTGGCCCATGATCATTGCCTGCGTCATCGCGCTGCTGCTGGTGACCTATGTCCCCTTCTTCTCCACTGTGTTCCTGAAAACCGCCTGATTGATCTGCCATCACGTGAGTGATATCAGATAGACGCAACTGCAATTAATAAGGAGGAAAACAAATGAAAAAGTTTCTTGCACTCTTGATGACCCTGGCTATGTGCCTGTCTCTGGCCGCCTGCGGCGGCGACAGCAGCACCCCGCCCGCCGACAACAACACCCCGCCCGCCTCCACCGACGGCGACAATGCCGGCAGCGATACCCCCCAGTTTGAGAAGATGGTCTGGAAGTACACCTGTTCCGCCACCGAAAACACCTGCTGGGCCGACATGGGCCGCGACTTCGGCGATATGGTCAGCGAGGCCACCGGCGGCGCTGTCACCGTTGAGGTCTATGCCGCCGACCAGCTGACCTCCGGCAACCAGACCGAGGGTATCCAGGGCGTTATGGACGGCACCATCGAGCTGTCCGCCCACTCCAACATCATCTACTCCAACTTCGACGCCCGCCTGAACGTGGTCTCCCTGCCGTTCCTGTTCAGCTCTTTCGAAGACGTTGACGCCAAGCTGGACGGCGACGCCGGCAAGGCCGTGGGCGAGGTTGTGGAGAGCATGGGCCTGCACCTGCTGGGCATCGCGGAGAATGGCTTCCGTCATCCTACCAACAGCGTCCGTCCCATCACCTCCGTTGCCGATATGAAGGGCTTGAAGCTCCGTGTGGCCGGCTCCAAGCTGCTCAACCGCGAGTATGAGCTGTGGGGCGCCAACTACACCAACGCCAACTGGTCCGAGGTTTACACGGGCCTGCAGACCGGCACCTATGACGGTCAGGAGAACCCCCTGCCCACTGCCAACGGCGCCTCCATCCAGGAAGTGCAGAAGTACGTCACTTACTGGACCGGCGTGTATGACTGCATCTTCTTCACCATGAACGGCGACCTGTACAACTCTCTGTCCCCTGAGCTGCAGAAGATCGTTGACGAGTGCGGCCTGAAGGCTGCCCAGAATCAGCGCGTGCTGGAGCGCCAGGGCGACCAGGAAGTGCTGGAGGCCTGGAAGGCCGCCGGTGTTACCGTCACCGAGCTGACCCCCGAGGCTGCCGAGGAGTTCCGCAAGACCGCCGAGAGCATCTACACCGAGCAGGAGTTTGTGGATATGATCGGCCAGGACCTGATCGACGCCTTCACGAAATAAGTAAGGGGACCCCAATTTGAGAATAGCGTTTCCACGGAGCGCATTCCCCCTGACAAACGACTCTTTTTAAGTTGCGTTAGAGAGAAAGCACGTGGCGGCTATGGCGGCCGCGTGCTTTTCTCACGCCCAAATTTCAGTCAGAATTCGTCAGAACAGACATATGGAGGGCGAAAGATATGAGCGATATTATGGAAATGGCACAAGGCGAGCTGAAGCGCGTGATAGCGGTTCGCCTGCGGCCGGGTACCGACGTTCTGTTGGGCCTGGAGGAGGCCTGCAAACGGGCGGGCATCAACAACGGCGTGATTTTAAGCGCCATCGGCAGCCTGGACGGCGTGCAGTTCTGCAACCCCGTGGAGCTGCCGGAGAAAAAGGCCGGTTATGGCTACGGCGAGACGCTGCACCTCACCGGGCCCATTGAGCTGACCAGCGCCAGCGGTATCATCTGCCATGACGACGCGGGCGTGACCAACCTGCATGTGCACATCAGCCTCAGCGACCGCCACGGCAACGCCCACGGCGGCCACCTGGTGGAGGGCACCAAGGTGCTGCTCACGGTGGACGTGGTCATTGCGGAGATCGGCGGCCTGGTGATGGGCCGGAAATTTGACGAAGAGCTGGAAGTGCCCCTGTTTGCCCCCCGGCAGCAGTGAGCGGTTCCTCCCAATAAATTTAGGAAAGGCGTGAAAACATTGGCAACGAAAAAGAAGAACGAAGAGTACTCCAAGGAAATGCTGCTGGGTTTTTACCGCACTATGGTGCGGATCCGGGCATTTGAGGAGCATGCGGCCGAGTGCTTCACCAAGGGTATGCTGGCCGGCAACATCCATTTGAGCATCGGTCAGGAGGCGGCGGAGGCCGGCGCATTTGCCGCCATCCAGCCCCAGGACTACTTTACCTCCACCCACCGGGGCCACGGCCACGTGATCGCCCGCGGCGGCGACCCCAAGCTTGCCATGGCGGAGCTGTTCGGCAAGAAGACCGGCTATTGCAAGGGCAAGGGCGGCTCCATGCACATTGCCGACATGAAGCAGATGAACCATCTGGGCGCCAACGGCATTGTGGGCGCAGGCCAGCCCATCTCTGCCGGCAGTGCGCTGGCCTCCAAGATCATGGGCGACAACGCCGTGACCGTGGGCTGCTTTGGCGACAGCTCCACCAACGAAGGCACGTTCCACGAGTCTTTGAATATGGCTGCCACCTGGAAGCTGCCCCTGGTGTGGTTTATTGAGAACAACTGCTACGGTGTTTCCACCGAGATCCACCGGGTGACCAACACGCAGGATCTTGCCAGCCGCGCCGCCGCCTATGACGTGCCCTTTGCCGTGGTGGACGGCACCGACCCCGTGGAGGTCTATGAGGCCATGGCCGTCGCTATGGACCACGCCCGCAGCGGCAAGGGCCCCTATGTGGTGGAGGCCAAGGTGTACCGCTATCAGGGCCACTACTGCGGCGATCCCGCCGTATACCGCCCCGCCGAGTATATGGAGAACGCCCTGGCCAACGACGGCATTGAAAAGCTGGGCAAAAAGCTGATGGACATGGGCGTTGCCGTGGCGGAGCTGGAGGAGATCAAAGCGGCCGCCCAGGCGGAGATGGACGAGGCTGTGAAGTTTGCCGACGAGTCCCCCTATCCCGATCCGGCAGAGGTGACTGACGACATGTATACTGCCGATAACGAAAGGTGTGTGGCAAGATGAGCAAGAAAATTACGGTCAGCAAGGCCATTCGCGAGGGCCTGCTGGAAGAGATGCGCCGGGATGACAAGATGTTTATCATGGGCGAGGACATGGCCGTTATGGGCAACGTATTCGCCATCACCACCGGCTTTTTAGAGGAGTTTGGCCCCAACCGCGTGATCGATACCCCCATCTCTGAAGAGGGCTTTTGCGGCATGGCCGTGGGCGCGGCCATGCGCGGCATGCATCCCTGCGTGGAGCTGATGTACGACGACTTTATCACCGTCTGCGCAGATCCCATTTTCAACCAGGCCGCAAAGCTCAAGTACATGTCCGGCGGCCAGTGCTCCATCCCCATGGTGCTGCGGATGCCCATGGGCTCCGGCCGCCGCAACGCCGGCCAGCACTCCCAGTCTCTGGAGGGCATGGTGTGCCACTTCCCCGGGCTGAAGGTGGTGGCCCCCTGCTCCGCCGCGGACGCCAAGGGCCTCATCAAGTCCGCCATGCGGGACCCCGATCCCGTGGTGGTCTTTGAGCACAAGCTGCTCTACGCCAAGAAAGAGGAGATTCCCGAGGATGAGGATTATCTGGTCCCCATCGGCAAGGCCAACGTGAAGCGCCAGGGCAAGGACCTGACCATCATCACCTGGAGCCGGGAGGTCAACTTCTCCATGGAGGCCGCCCAGACTTTGGCCGGCGAGGGCATCGACGTGGAGGTTCTGGACCTGCGGACCCTGGTGCCCATCGACTGGGAGGCCATCAAGGCGTCCGTCTCCAAAACCCACAACGTCATCATCGTCTCTGAGGAAGTCAAGCGCGGCAGCTATGCCGGCGAGATCTCCGCCCAGATCGCCGAGGAGCTCTTTGACGAGCTGGACGCTCCCGTGGAGCGCGTGTGCGGATTGAACATCGTCTCTCCCTTCAGCCCCGTGCTGGAGGACGAGAACTTCCCCCATCCCGAGACCATTGTCAAGGCCGTCAAGCGCGTGCTGAACAAGTGAGGAGGGTTTATCGTGGCTTTTGAAGTATTGATGCCCCAGCTGGGCCTGACCATGGAGGAGGGCACCGTCTCCCAGTGGATTAAGCACGAGGGGGACGAGGTGAAGACCGGCGACGTGATTGTGGAGATCACCACCGATAAGCTGACCAACGAGGTTACCAGCGAGCACGACGGCGTGATGCTGAAGATTGTGGCCCAGGAGGGGGAGGACATCCCCGTGAAGGGCCTGCTGGCCTACATCGGCCAGCCCGGAGAGGCTGTGGGCGGCGCGGCCGCGCCTGCCCCCGCTGCG
>CATNDT010000012.1 GCA_950097035.1 uncultured Oscillibacter sp. | reverse complement strand
AGCCAGCGGGTGCGGGTGCCGGTCTTTTTGCTCTGATTTTTGGGCAGGGGCTTTTTCTCCAGCTGGCCCACAATCTCCCCCCGCTCAAAGTGCAGGCTGTATTCAAAGCCGTCCCGCCAAACGGTGACATCCATATACCGGGATGCGTACTGGGTGGCGCAGGAGCCCAGACCGTTGAGCCCCAGGGAAAACTCGTAGTTATCCCCGCCCTCGTTGTCGTATTTGCCGCCGGCGTACAGCTCGCAGAACACCAGCTCCCAGTTGTAGCGCTGCTCTTTCTCGTTCCAGTCCACCGGGCAGCCCCGCCCCGCGTCCTCCACCTCCACGCTGTGGTCGGCATAGCGGGTGACAGTGATGGACCTGCCGTGGCCCTCCCGGGCCTCGTCGATGGAATTGGACAGGATCTCAAAAACCGCGTGCTCGCAGCCGTCCAGCCCGTCTGAGCCGAAAATGACGCCGGGCCGCTTCCGGACCCGGTCCGCTCCTTTCAGGGACGAAATGCTCTCATTGCCGTAATCCTGCTTTTTCGTTGCCATAGATCCTCCAAAAAAGGGCACATTTCGCCCCAAAAATACCAATATTTTGTATTATAACACAGTCTTTCCGCAAGTTCAAGTGCTCCGGCGCCTCTGGCGCTTTTCCCGCCCTTTCCCGCGGAAAATCTCCGTTCTGCGAAAAAATGTTGTTGCGCAAAAATTCCCATAACAGACCCGCCACCTGCCAAAAAGCGCGCCGCCATTGGGTTTTACACATTTTCCACAGAGTTTTCCACACCATTATGTCAACCCCGTAATCTTTAAAAAATCACTGCCTCCTTTTTTCAGCGGCGGCGCAGGCCGTGGACCTCACGGCGTCTCCCCTCTCTCTTCCCCGCCGCTTCGGGCCCGCTCCATGGCGGCGCGCACCGCGCCGGTTTTGCCCTTTTGGTTGTTTTTGTCCAGGGCCGCGGCAATATGGCTCCGGGCCTGCTCCATCTCCTCGTGGAAATTGGAGGCCGACAGCCTCAAAGCGCCGTGGCCCAGAATAATCAGCTGCTCCGGCCCGTCCGAGGTGGCCACCTTTACCCGGTGCTTTTTCCCGATCTCATAGGTGGCCTTTTCGATATAGGCGTCCGCCGTCTCCGCCTCCCTGGTATAAACCACATGGATGTTGTGATAGTTCTCCACAGATCCCAGACCGCCCTTTACCTTATACGCGTCAAACACCACGATCACCCGGCACTTCCGGTAACCCTGGTAGTTGCACAGCAGGTCGCAAAGATGCTTCCGGGCCGCGTCCAGGTTATCCTTCGCGATCTCCTTCAGCTCGTCCCAGGCGAAAATGATGTTATAGCCGTCCACCAGCAGATATTCCGGTCCCCGGTCCTGCTCCCGGATGACTCTGGCGCCGGCCGTCTCCGCCGCCGGGCGGCGGACCTCCCTGGGTGGAAGAAACGCCCGCCGCTTTACCGGGCCGTAGGTCCGCTCGAAAATAGCCTGCAGCTCCTTATCCTGCTCCATGGTCCCGGCGTAACCGGCGCTGCGCCGGGCAGGCGCGGCCTCCCCGGCCTCCGCCCTGGGCTGCTCAAGCCGCAGTCCGCTGTCCACATGGGCGCAGGCGGGCACCTGGTCCCACCGCACTGTGTATCCCCCGCCGTGGGCGCAGAACACCGAGTCCGGTGTGTTCTCCACATCCCGCTCCGGGTCATAGCCAATGGCGGCGATTACCGCGGCGGCGTTCGCGCAGGGGCGGTATCCCCCCAGCGTGCACAGCAGCCTTCCCTGCCCCCGGGTGTAAGCGGCCACCTCCCGGGCGTAGTCCCGCATGGCGGACACGGGGGCGGAACCGGTGAGCACAGCCTCCTCACCCACCGTCTCCGGCGGAGAGACCTCCCCTTCCATTCTCTGAAAGTCACTGATGGCCCGGCCCGCCTGGGCGGCGGGCAGCTCCAGACGGAAATCGTACCAGGGCTCCAGCAGCACGCTCTCCGCCCGCATCAGTCCCTGGCGCACCGCCCGGTAGGTGGCTTGGCGGAAGTCTCCGCCCTCGGTGTGCTTTTCGTGGGCCCGGCCCGCCACCAGCGTCAGCCGCATATCCGTGATGGGCGAGCCCGTCAGCACGCCCGGGTGCTCCCGCTCCGCCAGGTGCGTCAGAATCAGCCGCTGCCAGTTACGGTCCAGCAAATCCTCCGGGCAGGCCGTTCCCAAAATCAGCCCGCTGCCCGGCTCGCCCGGCTCCAGCAGCAAATGCACCTCCGCATAGTGCCGCAGGGGCTCAAAGTGGCCGATGCCCTCCACCGGGGCGGCAATGGTCTCCCGGTAGCGGATGGACCCGGCCCCAAAGGATACCGCCATTCCAAACCGCTCCTGCAGGATGCGCTGTAAGATCTCCAGCTGCACCTCGCCCATCAGCTGGATGTGGATCTCCCGCAGGGCCTCGCTCCAGACAATGTGGAGCTGCGGGTCCTCTTCCTCCAGCTGCCGCAGCCTGGCCAGGGCCGTGTGGGGGTCTGTTCCGTCCTCCAACAGCACCTGATAGGTCAAAACCGGCTCCAGCACCGGCCCCGTCCAGGCGGGCTCAAAGCCCAGCCCGTCCCCGGGCACGGTGCGGCCAAGGCCCGTCACGGCCACCACCGTGCCCGCCGGAGCCTCCTCCACCGGGCGGAATTTCGCGCCGGAATAGATGCGCAGCTGGTCCGCCTTTTCAGCCCACACCCGCTCCTCCGGCAGCTCCGGGCGGCGGTTGGTCAAAACATCCTTCACCCGCAGCGCCCCGCCGGTGACTTTAAGATAGGTCAGCCGCGTCCCCTGGCTGTCCCGGGCGATCTTAAAGACCCGGGCCCCAAATTCCGCCGGGTATTCCGGCGCAGGCGCATACCGCTCCAGCCCCTCCAAAAGGGCGTCCACGCCCTCCAGCTTCAGGGCGGAGCCGAAAAAGCACGGGAAGAGCCTGCGGGCGGCGATCATGGCGGAGATGTCGCCGCCGGTCAGGCTCCCCCGCTCCAGATACCGCTCCAGCACCGCCTCGTCACACATGGCCGCCTCCTCCGCTATCTGCTCCGGCGGGGCCGTAAAGTCCACACATCCCCCGTCCAGCGTCCGGCGGAAGGCGGACAGCAGCGCCGTCCGGTCCGCCCCGGCCAGGTCCATCTTGTTGACGAAAAAGAACACCGGAACACCGTACTGCTCCAAAAGCCGCCAGAGAGTGCGGGTGTGGGCCTGAACGCCGTTGGTCCCGCTGACCACCAGGATGGCGCAGTCCAGCACGCGGAGCGTCCGCTCCGTCTCGGCGGAGAAGTCCACATGGCCGGGTGTGTCCAGCAGGGTGAGCTCCGTGTCCCCCAGCGGCAGCACCGCCTGCTTGGAAAAGATGGTGATGCCCCGCTCCCGCTCCATGGCGTCGGTGTCCAAAAAAGCGTCCCGGTGGTCCACCCTCCCCAGCTTCCGGATGGAGCCGCTGCGGTAGAGCAGCGCCTCAGAGAGCGTGGTCTTGCCCGCGTCCACATGGGCCAGCAGACCCGCACAGATCCGCCTGACCGGCTTATTTTCAGGGCTGTCGGCCATTCCGCACACTTCCTCTCCAAAAGACAATAAAAGGATTATAGCACAAGAAAAATGGTTCGTCGATAGGCATATTGTTTTTAACCCGGGACGGAAGTCAACCCGGCAAAAAAATCAATATCTTTTCTGGCGGCGCAATGGTAAAATAGAGCTGCGCCGTCCAGTTGCGTCAAGGAGCTTTATCCCAACACCTGTTTGAACGAATAACTATAAAAAGGAATACCGCTATGATGAAAACAGCCATTTGCGATGATGAGGCAAACACCCGCGCCTATCTCTCGTCGCTGATCCGGGCGCAGCCCCACCCCTGTGAAATTGTGGAGTACGCCTCCGCCGGCGACTGCCTTGCGGACACCCGGGAAATCGACCTGCTCTTTTTGGACATCGCGCGGATGGACGGGACCATGCGCTGCTTTACGCTGGCGCTGCAAACGGGAAACCCGGTCACGGACATCATCGTCAACGACAAGCGGCGGCAAAGCCTTGACGCAGGCATCTGCTTTCAGGCAGATTTTCACTACCCGGGAGCCGGAAGCTATGATGCGTTCGACATTGGTATCATTCTTCAAAATCCGCTGCAAAATGCGCTGGAGGCCTGCGAAAAGGTGCCGGCGGGCCAGCGGTTTATCACGCTGACGGGAAGGCAACGCGGGCGTTTCTTTTTGATCGAGGTAAAAAATCCCTTTGTGGGTGAGGTAGCTCTGGGGCAGGACGGTTTGCCCCTCACAGCAAAAAAGCAGGATACTCCCATGCACGGGATCGGCCTGTCCAATGTGCGCAGAACCGCCTTGAAGCACATGGGAGAGATGGAGATCAGCCTGGAGCAGCAGGTCCTGGCGCTGCTGGAGGGAGATCTCTCCGACTGCAAGGCCGGTTTGGAAAATGGCTGGTGCGACGAATCGGAAATCGCCAAGGTGGAGGCGCTGATCAGCAGGGCCAAAGCCCGCATGAGCCAGGTCCCGCAGGAATCCGCCGACGACCAGGGCGGTATAGACGCATTTACCATGGCCTCACTGATGTAAGGCGCGCACGGCAACGGCGTCATCCGGCTCACTCAATTGAAAAATCCGATGAGACAGGTGCAATCCCTTCTTGACAGGTGGCGAGGTGTAAGACAGCATGAAAAAAGTCAAAACCGTCATTTCAATACTCTGGTTTTCATTTGCAGGCCTCTCTTCGCCGCTTTGGATCGGCGGCATATATATGAACCTCACCGGACACGGCAAAGGATATGCGTATGACATGGGCTCTGAGGCCGATATCGCGGTGTTTCTTGGGGCTGTATTGCTTCTGCTGTGGCTGCTTGCCACTCTGCCTGTGACGGTTTCGCTGTGCAAAAAATGCCGCCGCAAAAAAAAGTCCCTGGTGTGGCTGCCGTTTCTGGCTTTTGCCGGATTGTTTGCGGCGGGAATCTGCATTCTGGGGTGGAGCGAATTTATAAAACTGTTTGGATACGGCTATCCAACCGTGGTATAACTGTGATATAATAGTCTCCCTGAAACCACACGGATAGAGAGGTCCTTTTTATGGTAAAGCTCATCGCCAGTGATATCGACGGCACTCTGCTCACCTATGGGGAGACGTCGCTGCCTTCGGCCCTGTTCGGCCTGATCCGCCGCCTGCAGGCCGCCGGGATACACTTCTGCCCCGCCTCCGGGCGGCAGTACCACTCCCTGCGGCTTCTGTTCGCCCCGGTGGCGGACGAGATATTCTTTCTGTGCGAAAACGGGGCGGTGGTCTTTGGCCCCGGCGCGGAGGACGACGCCCCCGCGCTCTCCAAAACCCCCATGCCCCGAGGGAGGGCGGAAGCGCTGGCCGAGGCCATTGCCGGCCTTCCGGAGCACGAGGCGCTGATCTCCGGGGAGAACGTCTCCTATATCTGCGGCAAAAGCAGCCATTTTGCCGACCAGATGGAGGCGTGGACCGGCAATCTGGTGCGCGTTGTCGCCCGGGTGGAGGATATCCCGGAGGAGATCCTGAAGGTCTCCGCCTACTGTCCCCACGGCCCGGAGCAGGCGGCGGAAATCCTCGGCCCCCAGTGGAACCGGCTCTTTCACATGGCGGTGGCCGGCCCGGCCTGGCTGGATTTCACGCTGGCGGACAAGGGCGCCGGCCTGCGGGGTCTGTGCCGCTCCCTGGGGATCGACCCAGCGGACACGGCGGCCTTCGGCGACAACTGGAACGACGTGCCCATGCTGGAAGCCGCCGGTTCCCCCTGGCTGATGGAAACCGCCGCCCCCGCCCTTCGGCAGCGGTTCCCCCAACAGTGCGCCAGCGTGCTGCCGGTGCTGGAGAATATCCTGCTGCAGGCAGGCGGCTAAGCGGCAAAAAACGAGCGCCCCGCACATGCGGGACGCCCGTTGAAACTCAAAAGCCAAACAGCATGGAGCGGTTGATATCCCCGATCTTATGGGCGCCGCACATGGCCATGGTGTCCGCCAGCTCGCCCCGGAGCTTTTCCACATAGACCTTCACGCCCTCGGCGCCGCCGCCGTAAACCATGTTGACAAAGGGGCGGGCGATGAGCACGCCGTCAGCCCCCAAGGCCAGGGCCTTGAACACGTCGATACCGGTGCGGATACCGCCGTCCACCAGAACGGTCAGCCGCCCGCCCACGGCGTCTGCAATGGCGGGCAGCACCTCGGCGGTGGCCGGACACTGGTCCAGCACCCGGCCGCCATGGTTGGACACCACGATGGCGGCGGCGCCGGCCTCCAGGGCCTTCTTCGCGCCGGCCACGGTCATAATGCCCTTGAGAATAAAGGGCTTTTCCGCCCACGCCACGATCTGCCGCAGCTCCTCCACGGTCTTGCTGCCGGCAGGGGGGGTCATATTCTTCAAAAAGGGGAGTCCCGCCGCGTCAATATCCATGGCGATGGCAAAGGGGTCCGCCGCCTTCACCATGTCCAGCTTCTCCTTCACCAGCTCCATATTCCAGGGCTTGACGGTGGGGATACCGCGGCCGCCGTTTTTCACCAGCGTCTCCGCCGCGGCCCGCATCACATTGTGGTCCATACCGTCGCCGGTAAAGGCGGCGATTCCCGCCGCCGCGCAGGCGGGAACCAGGATGTCGTTATACTGCAGATCGTTGTACTTGTCGCCGTAGTGCTGGGTCACCGCGCCCACCGGCGCGGCGAACACCGGCAGGGCCATGTCCCTGCCAAAGAGGCGGCAGGTGGTATCCACCGCCCCGCCGGGGCCGATGGTGTCCATATTGACGCACAGCTCCTGCCACTTCTGGTAATTGCGGATCGCGCCGGTGCCGCTCCCTTTGGCCCCGGGGCCGGGGACCGTGTTTTTACAGGCCATGCCGTTGCACACGGGGCAGGCCTTGCAGTAGGGGCCCATACAGGTCCGGGCCGCTGCCAGTACTTCCTGATAGGTCATATGTCTCTTCCTCCAGAATTGTGTAAATTGTGTAGCTTTAGAATATGGCAGTTCTATTTTACCGCTTTTGCCGGAAAAAGGCAAGACGGGGGCAAGCACAGTTTCCCCCGCAAAGCCAACCCCGCTATTGCAAAACGGATTCGGCTTTGCTATACTATATTTAAATAAATACTGTATGCTCATCTGCTCCCCCGGGAACGGATGGTAAAAAGCATTAAAACCCGTCCCTTAGGGCCATTTTTATGGAGGCATGGGTTTTGGTGCTTTATTTTTAAGGAGGGATCCATATGTTTCAGGAAATGCGCAGAAAAAGACAGGCGCTCTCAAAAACCGGCTGCGACGCCATTCTGGCCCGGGGGACATCCGGCGTTCTGGCCCTCTCGGGGCACGACGGATACCCCTACGCCGTGCCACTGAGCTATGTCTACCACAACGGAAAGCTCTATTTTCACAGCGCCCAAAGCGGCCACAAGCTGGATGCGATCCGGGCGAATCCAAAGGCATCTTTCTGCGTGATCGGGCAGGACCAGGTTGTCCCGCCGGAATACACCACCTATTTCCGCAGTGTCATCGCCTTCGGCACGGTTCGCGTTCTGGAAGACGAAGCTGAAAAGCGGGAGGCCATTGAGGCGCTGTCGCTTCGGTATGCCCCGGCGGACAGCGCCGAACACCGCCGCGCCGTGATCGAGCGGGAGTGGGAGCGGCTCTGTATGCTGGAGTTCTCTATCGACCATTTGAGCGGCAAGGAGGCCATTGAACTGGTTCGGACGGCGGCGCAGGAATAAAAACCTCCGTCTTCTTTGCAGAACGTGAAACTTTTTTCTCCCAATTCCGTCTAAAGGGATATAGACTCCGTATGGAAGAGCGGAGATATGAAAAGGAGGATGCAGTATGAAAAGACGAATCGCGGCACTTTTCCTGGCCCTGGGCCTTGCAGCGGCCCTGCTCACCGCCTGCGGCGGCTCCGGCGCCGCCGCCAGTTCCGCCCCCGGCAGCGCGCCGATGGACGCCGCCGACTATGATAATGGCGGCATTGTGGAGTCTGAAGGGCAGCTTTCCGGCGGCGGCGCGGTGCAGGACGCGAAGATGATCCTCACCGCCAGCATGGAGATGGAGACCACCGCCTTTGACGAGGCCGTAAAGGGGCTGAACCAGCTGACCGAGCGGATGGACGGCTATTTTGAAAACAGCACCCTCCGCACCGGCGGCAGCGGCTACCGCTGGGCAGACTATACCATCCGTGTTCCTGCAGAGCGGTTCAACGACTTTTTAGAGCAGGCAGGGCAGCTGTGCCACCTGACCTGGCGAACGCAAAACCAGGAAAATGTCACCGAGGCCTATTACGACACCGCCGGCCGGCTGAAAACGCAGCAGATCAAGCTGGAACGGCTGCAGGCCCTTCTCGCCAAGGCAGAGCTGATGGAGGACATCATCACCATCGAAAGCGCCATCTCAGAGACAGAATATCAAATCGAAAACCTCTCAGGGGCACTCAGGCACTACGATGCCCTGGTGGACTACGCCACCGTCACCTTAAACCTGCAGGAGGTCTACCGCCTCTCCAACGTGGAGGAGGTGCCGGACAGCTTCGCCGCCCGGATGGGCTCCGCCCTCTCCTCCGGCTGGGCCGCTTTCGTCTCCGGCATGGAAAATCTGGCCGTAGGTCTGGCGTATATGTGGACCTGGCTGCTGATACTCGCTGTGATCGCCTTTGCGGTGTTCCGCGTTCTGCGGCGGAAGAAGAGCCGTTTCCACCTGCCAAACCGGGACAAAACGGATGACAGCGCCCCGAAAACCTGATACAGCAAATCATTAAGGAGGAGCTTGCCATGAAACTCACCTGGCTGGGCCACGCCTGCTTTTTGCTGGAGCAGGACGGATACCGGATACTCACCGACCCCTACACCGGCGTAGAGGGCTATCCGGAACTGCACACTGCCGCCCACACCGTTTATTGCAGCCACCAGCACTTTGACCACAACGCCGCCGGACAGGTGGAGCTGCTGCCTGCCCGGGACTGCCCCTTTACCGTCCGGGAGGTCCCCTCCTTCCACGACGGCCGGAACGGCGCGCTGCGGGGGGAGAACACCATCCGCGTCTTTACCGCCGCCGGCGTGTCCGCAGTCCACCTGGGAGATCTGGGGCACCAGCTGTCCCCGGCCCAGCTGGAGGCCATCGGCACGGCGGATCTGGTGATGGTCCCGGTGGGCGGCGTATACACCGTGGACGCCGCCGAAGCCAGGCAGGTCTGCGAGGCCCTCTCCCCCAGGTGGATCGTCCCCATGCACTACCGCCACGCCCCATATGGCCTGCCCAACGTGGCCGGAGCGGAGGACTTTTTGTCCCTGTGGCGGCCAGAACAGGTCCATCGGATGGACGGCCCCGCCCTGGACCTGCCCCTCCCCGAGGCGGGCGTATGGCTGCCCGCCTTCCGGGCAGCGCCCTGATACCTTCCACTGCAAAGGACCTCCCACAGGCGGCTCGCCGCTGTGGGAGGTCCTTATTATCTATCCGGTGACCCGCGGCTTTTAAAAGACGCACAGGGCGGAAAAGCAGAGCCCCGCCGGGCCAAGGCCCTCCACCCGATAGGCGTTCTCCTCCCGCAGGCCCAGCAACTGCAGCTCCTCTCCCAGGGTGGCCTCCTTGCTGTAATTGATGTAGAACTCCCGGGGCGTCCTGTCCTGAAGGTCCGCGGGCAGATAGTCCCAAACGATGTCCCCGTAGTTGGCGCTGTACACATGGCCGTTGCCGTCCAGGTCGGACCAGACGATCCGCCGCAGGCCCAGCGCCGCCGCCCCCTCCTTCAGGGGCGGGATCTTCCGCGTATCCGGGCAGTCGATCTCTTTGGGACAGACCGTGAAGGCCTTGGCGGTAAAGGAGTTGGGCCGCAGGATCTTTCTTGTCACCGGATCCACCAGAATCCAGTCGCTCTTTATGGCGGCGCACAGCCGTCCCTCCTGGTCCCGCAGCTCATACACCCGCTGCATGTGCACGCCCTTTGCTCCGTTTTCCCAGGTGGTGATGTCCAGCACCTCCCGGGCCCTGGGGCAGCGGTGAACCCGCACAGCCATCCGGGAGAGGAGAAAGGCCTCCCGCATCTCCAGCAGCTTTTCATGGGTCAGTCCCCGGGCGTCGTAGTCGTATCCGGCGTAGTTGGCGGCCTTGCGGAGCAGGGCGGAGATCCGGATGTTTTTGTTGCGGTCACAGTCGGCAAAGGTCAGTTCCTCCTGGCGGAAATAGCTGTCCTCCGCCAGGGCGGTCTTGAAAGAATCCACGGTGGTTCAGGCTCCTTTTTCTGTAGTATAATATCATTTCACCATATAGCGGTTATCGCACGCCAGACAGCAATGCTGCGCCCGAATGCGCCAGCCATATGGATTCATCTTACCACAGATTCCCAGTTTTCACAATTGAGACCGCCAAATTTTCTTTCACCCGGCGGCGCCCACACCCGAGGACAGAGCGCTGCTTCGCCTGTTACAGGGGCAGCTTTTGAACCGCGGCCTCCATTTGCACCAGTGCCTGGGTAAGAGTGCTGCGGGGGCAGGCCACGTTCATCCGCAGGAACGCGTCTCCCTGCTCGCCGAATTCGTACCCGGCGCAGAAGGCCACCTTTGCCTCATTGAGCATAAAGTGCTCCAGTGCCATACCCCGATAGGGCAGCGCCGTGCAGTCCAACCACACCAAATACGTCCCCTCTGAGGGAATAAGGCGGATCGCCGGGATTCGCTGCGCCAGGAATCGGGCCAGGCAGCGCTTGTTGTCCTCCACATATGCAATGGCCTGATCCAACCAGTCCTCTCCCCGGGTATACGCCGCCATCA
This sequence comes from uncultured Oscillibacter sp., assembly GCA_950097035.1. GTDB lineage: Bacteria > Bacillota > Clostridia > Oscillospirales > Oscillospiraceae > Oscillibacter. Next base: position 20,529 of record CATNDT010000012.1, on the reverse strand, counting down.
GCGCGGTCATACCGAAAATATTATCCAGCCGGGTCTGGGCAACGGCCATCTCCTCGTTGAAACGACAGCGCAGGTCATCATCCGCCAATACGATGGTGGCCATGCCCAGTCCGCCCAGATTGAACCCCTTATTGGCGGAGTAGCAGATCATCGACCGCCGCAGCACCTCCTCTCCCAACAGGCCGAAAGTGGTGTGGGGGTGAGATTTGGGCACAAAGTCGCAGTGGATCTCATCGATCAGCATGAACACGCCGTGCCGCAGGCAGATCTGAGCCACCCGGTCCAGCTCCTCCCGCGTCCACACCCGGCCGGTGGGGTTGTGGGGGCTGGAGAGGATCAGCGCCTTGGCACCTGCGGCGGCCTTGGCCACCAGATCCTTAAAGTCAAAAGTATACCGGCCATCCTGCCAGATCAGGGGAGACTCCACCAGCTTTCGCCCGTTCCGGGTCACCATGTCAAACAGCGGGTCGTAGTTGGGCATGGGCACCAGCACCCGGTCCCCAGAAATTGTGAGGATCCGCAGCATCACGTTCATGGCGTAGATCACACCCGGCGGAGCAAACGCCAGATATTCCTGATCGACAGCAAAGCCGTGCCGCTTTTTCAGCCAGCCCATCACTGCGTCAAAATAGGGCTGCTGGCGAACGGCGTAGCCATAAACGGGGTGCTCCGCCCGCCTTTTCACCGCCTCCACAATGCAGGGGGCACAGGCAAAGTCCATATCAGCCACCCACATGGGGATCACATCATCCCGTCCAAAGTAATCCTGTCCGGTGTCCCATTTGAAAGAGTCTGTCCCTCTGCGGTCAACTGGGGTATCAAAATCATATTTCATCACACGCCCCCAACCAGCGCCACAATCACCCATAAAATCATGGATACGCCGGCGGCCAGGAAGGCATATGGGAGCTGCGTACGGACATGGTCGATGTGGTCGCAGGCAGCTCCCAGGGAGGAGAGCACCGTCGTATCGGACACCGGAGAACAGTGATCACCGAAGAGACCACCGCTGACCACCGCGCCCACTGCAGCATACACCAGAATTCCCAGCTGGTTTCCGGTGAAGGAGTAAGCCAGGGGCACCGCCAGGGGGATGCAGATAGCGAAAGTGCCCCAAGAGGAGCCCGTAAAGAAGGAGATTACCGCGCCCACAAGGAAGGTAACCGTGAGGAAGAGCACCGGGGTCATCCAGCCGGCGGTAACGCCTAAAATAAAGTCGGCGGCTCCCATGGATTTTGTAATGGTATTGATGCAGTAGGCCAGCGCCAGAATCAAGGTGGCGGACATAACGCTCTTCATGCCCTGGACCGCCGCGTCCACCAGCTCCTTTACGCTCTTAAAGACGCGGCGCAGGCAAAGCTCTATCGACATGTAGATAACGGTGATAATCAGACACTCCAGGATCTTTACACCGCCCTTGGCAAAGTAGCTCCAGATGCCGGTTGCCATCAGGATCAGGATGGGGACCAGAAAGTCCAGTGTTACGTTTGGCTGGATGGAATCGTCGCTGCCCTTCTGCAGCTCCTCCAGCTCTGTGCCTACCATAGGGATGGCCCCGTCCCGCAGGACCTTACCAGTCTCCCTGGCCCGCTTTTCTGCCGTTTTCATGGGACCGAAGTCCGGGAAGATCTCCAGAGCAGAGAGCAGCGTGATAAACACCATCAAAATGGCGTAAAAATTAAAGGGGATAGCGTGGATATAGACGCTGACCCCCTGGTCGGAAGAGGTCACCGGGCCGCCCAAATCGGCCACCAGACCCGCCACATAGGCCCCCCAGGCCATAAAGGGCATCAACGTGCACACTGAGGCGATGGTAGAATCCAGTAGGAAAGCCAGCTTTTCGCGGGGAATGTGCATCTCGTCAGTCAAAGGCCGTATAACCACGCCCCGCAGCAGAGGGCTCATGTAATCGTCGATGACAAAAAGGCCGATAAACCAGGTGGCCAGCTTCACACCTCTGGGCGACTTCACCTTGCCGGCCACCAGCTCCGCAAAGGCCTTTACCACGCCGGCCTTCATAAAAAAGGCGATCATGATGCCCACAAAGACTTGAATGAGCAAGATCCAGATAAAGTCCTCATTGCCCAGAGCCTCCTCCGCCAGAGAGGAAAAACCGAAAGCCGGGTCCATACCCAGCAGGATCACGCCGGAAATACAGCCGATAAACAGCGCAAAGACAGAGTCCTTTTTCCAAAATGCCAGGAATAAAGTAATAATCAGCGGGACCAGGGACCAAAATCCATAGTTTGTCGTTTCTGCCATAAAAATATCTCCTTTTTTCAGTTTACACAAACGATTGGACACTACCGCTCCTTTCTTAATAATTTTTTATTGCAATATAATTATATTTTATCACATCATCCCTGTCAAGTCTGAAAACCTCCCAATATGACCGGTGCATCTTTGACCATTTTGCCAGTATGACGGCAGCCGGATACTTGAATTGTACGATTGATTTTAAATACAAATTCGTATATACTGGCAAAGACAGCCCGCAAGAGTGGACTGCCACATCTTGCAGGAAAGCGGGGATATCTTGAGTAATTACGCCTGCCTGGAGCGCTATATCCCTTTGATAAAATTTTTGGGAGAAATCTGCGGAAAAAATTATGAGATCATCCTCCACGACGTGTCCACGCCGGAGCGGTCGGTGATCGCCGTCTGTAACGGGCATCTCAGCGGCCGCAGAGTAGGCGACCCCATGACCGAGCTGGCCAAAGACTTCATCCGCGCCGGTGCTTATTTAGAGCATGACTTTGTGGCCAATTATGAGGGTCGGACCCGAGGCGGAAAGCGATTCGTATCCTCCACCTATTTTATTAAGGAGCACGGGGAGCTGGTGGGGCTGATCTGCGTCAACCACGACGTTGAAGATTTTTTTGCCCTTTCCAAGCATCTAACCAATCTAATTCAGGCCTTTTCTCTTCCCTTGGGGGAGAGCCGGCATCTCAACGCATACACGGAAAATCTGGACGACTCCATCTCGGAGTTGTCCAGCAGTCTGATCCACTCCACAGTCCTCAACTACCATATTCCCCTGGAGACCATGCGCACGGCAGACAAGCTGGACATCGTCAAAGCGCTGGAAAGCCAAGGGGTATTCGCCACAAAGGGCTCCGTTGGCCAAGCCGCCAGAGAGTTGCACATTTCAGAGCCAACCGTGTATCGCTATCTGCAAAAGATCCGCAGTGAAAAAGTGTAATAAAAAATTCTCATGCAGGCTCTCTCCTTTTCCCGGCATCGTCAGCCACCGCACAACAAAACAGGCTCCCGGGGCGCAATGCGCTCCGAGAGCCTGTTTTGTTTGATTTAGGAGAACTCTGCCAAGCGGACGATCTCTCCCTGCAGCCCTTCGGCATCCTCTTCGTCATGCGTCACCAGCAGGACGGGCTTGCCCGCCCCACAGCGGCGGATACACTCCAGCGCACGGCGCCGGTTTTCCTCATCCAAACCGGAAAAGGGCTCGTCCAGGGCCAGGGCGTCGCTCTCCGCCAGCAGGGCCCGGGCCAGAGCCAGCCGCCGCCGCATACCGCCGGAAAACGTCCGGACCGGCTTGCCCTCTATATCCGCCAGCCCCAGCTCCCGCAGCAGCGCCGGGGCGGTCTCCCCGCAGCGGTCCGGCCCCAGCACAAAGCGCAGATTCCCCATGGCGTCCAGATGCTCCAGCAGCCGGTCCTCCTGAAACACCGCCGCCCAGCGCAGGCAGGCGGCGCCCTCCACCGTGCCGCTGTCTGCGCTCTCCAGCCCCAGCAGAATCCGCAAAAGCGTGGTCTTTCCTCCGCCGGAGGGAGCCATCACACAGGTAACGCCGCTGCCCATGGCAAACGTCACATTTTTCAGCACCGGCACGCCGCCGTAGCCCTTACAGAGATTTTTGACCCGCAGCTCCATCACGACGCCGCCTTTCCCGCCGCCAGATCCACCAGCTTTAAAAACAGCCGCTCAAAAACCGCGGATACCGCCACGATGGCCGCCGTCCAGGCAAACAGGTCCGGCGTTTGAAAATAGACCTTGGCGGTATACAGCCGCTCGCCCATGGACCCCTTTGGCAATCCAATGACCTCCGCCGCCACTCCCGCCTTCCAGCACAGGCCCAGCCCCAACGAGGCGGCCGAGCGGAAGTAGGGCAGCACCTGCGGCAGGTAGATATCCCGCAGCTGCCTGCCAAAGGGCACCCGAAACACCCGGGCCATCTCCAGCAGCTTGCGGTCCGTCTGGCGAATGCCCTCCAGCAAATTCAGATAAACCGTGGGAAACACCATTAAAAAGGCGATAAACAGCGGCAGCCGGCGGCTGTCCAGCCAAACCAGCGCCAGAATGATGAAGGACGCCACCGGCGTGGCCTTTACCGCCGCCACCGGCGGGGCCAGCAGCTCCCGCACCCAGGCCTTTCGGGCCGCCGGAACCGCCAGCACCGCCGCCGCGGCGCAGGAGAGCAGAAATCCCCCCAGTATCCGCAGGGACGACCACCCCACCGCTTGCCAAAAGGCCGCGGTGGCGGCCAGCTCTCCCAGCCGCCGTAAAGACACCAGAGGGGACGCCAGCAGCAGGCGGCCATGGGGCCAGGCGGCCGCCAGCACCATGCTTGCCAGCTGCCACGCCAGCAGCCACACCGCCACAGCCCAGAGGCGCACCGGCGTTCGCCTCCTCATGAGGCGCGGTAATAAAAACCGTCTCCGGGCAGCTGGCCGCCCACGGCCTCAGGCGCGGCGTCATAGAGCACCTGCAGATAGCCGGAGAGCCTGGCCTGCATCTCCTCTCCCGTAAGGCAGACGATGTTGCACCGGGGCAGCGCCTTTTCCGCCACGGCGGCGCTTTCCAGAATCCCGCCGGACACCACCAGCTCCGCCGCCTCCGAGACATTGCCGTTTACCCAGTCTACACTGGCGGCGTAGTCCCGCAAAAAGTCCTCCACAGCCTGGGGATTCTCCTCCACAAAGGTCCGCCGGGCCACCGCCACGCCGGTAATCATGGCGGAGCCGTTGTCCAGCGCGTCCCACTCCGCCGTCAGGTCCAGGGCCACCCGCAGGTCCCCCAGCTTGCCCTGCGCCACGGTGACAAAGGGCTGCGGCAGCATAGCCACCGTGGCCGCGCCGGAGGCCAGCGCCGCCACGCACTCGCTGTGCTCGCTCTTCCAGTCGATATTTACGTCGCCGTCCGGGTCCACCCCGTTTTGGGCCAGCAGATACCGCAGGCCATACTCCGGCGTGGCCCCCTTGCCGGCGGAGACGACGGTCATACCCTTAAGATCCGCCATGGACTGCACCGCGTTGCCGTTTTCCACAATGTAGAGCACGCCCAGGGTGTTCACGGCCAAAACGGCCATCTCCCCCTCCGTCCGGTTATACAGCACAGACGCCAGATTGGCGGGAACACAGGCCACGTCCAGCTTTTCCCGGATCAGCAGCGGCGTCAGCTCGTCTGCCGAGGCCGCCAGCGTAAAGTCGTACCGGTCCCCGTCCTCTTCGTCCTCCATCAGCTTCACAAGCCCCATGGCGGTGGGGCCCTTCAAGGCCCCCACACGGATCTGCCCCCCGCTCTGCACGGAATCCGCCGCTCCGCCCTGTTCCGCCGGGGCCGGGTCCGCCGCCGGGGCGGCGGGCTGGCGGCCGCAGGCCGCCAGACTCAGCGCCAGAAAAACGGCCAGACACAGGGCCCCGCATTTTCGATACAGTTTCACGGTCCTCACTCCTTATCTCCTTCACTTTTTTCCACGGCGTCCACCGGGGCGTACACGGTCTTGGCGGTGACGCCGGGGAGCCTGCCCAACTTGCCGGAGAGCGCCGAGATCACATCCGCCGGGGCGTCCACCGCCACGCTGATAATATTGATTCCCCTTGCGTGATAGGGTACGCCCATTCGCCCGATAATATGCTTTGCGTACCGGTGCAGCAGCTCGTTCAGGGCGGTCGCCGCCCCGCTGTCTTTGACAATAATGGCCACCACGGCCACACGGGTCTCCATACGGTCCTTCCTCCCTCCCATCAAAAAAACATCCCCTCCGCCGCTGTGGCAGAGGGGATGGACACACCTTCGCAGGGCGCGGAGATCTCCGCGCCGGTTCGCTTCCTCTCCTCTTACGGCTCGGGCTAAAAGACCTCGCCGCCAGAACGACGGAATGTATTGTCTGCCGCCGGTCAGAGCGCCTTTCCGGGGGCAAGAAAATTCTACCATGGAGCCGCGCGCATTGTCAAGCGGCGAAGCGCCGCTTTTTTCCGCCGCCCCCCTTGTCATGCCCTGTCATGGGTGCTATAACTATAGTGAGCAGGTTCCGGCTGTTTCGCCGCCCGCAGCGGTGTTCCAAAGGCAGGCCGGACTTTCGGCAAGGGGGAGTATTCTATGTGGTTTGTCTTAGCGCTGCTGTCGGCGGTATTTGCCGCCCTGACCTCGATTTTGGCAAAAATCGGCATTGAGGGGGTGCCCTCCAACCTGGCAACCGCCATCCGCACCGGTGTGGTGCTGCTCATGTCCTGGGGCATGGTGTTTCTCACCCACACCCAGGGCGGAATTTCTGAGATCAGCCGCAGGAGCTGGCTGTTTCTCATCCTCTCCGGGCTGGCTACCGGGGCCTCCTGGCTCTGCTATTACAGGGCCCTGCAGATCGGGGAGGCCTCCAGGGTGGTGCCGGTGGATAAGCTGAGCGTGGTCATCACGCTGGCGCTGGCCTTTATCTTCCTCCACGAGGAATTCACCGCCAAATCCCTGGCCGGCTGCGTGCTCATCGGCCTGGGCACGCTGCTGATGGTCCTCTAAAAGCCTATGACATACTCCCGCATCCACATAGACCACGGCGGCGCCCCCTTTCGGGGCGCGCCGCCGCTCTGTACCAGACCCTTCAGGCGGCTTAGCACCGGCCAAAGGCCGCCGTCATGGCCCGGACCTCCTCCGCCAGCGCCGCTGTGACCTGCCCGGGCAGCAGCCGCCAGCTCCAGTTGCCCTCCGCCACGCCGGGCACATTGATCCGCGCCTCGCTGCCAAGACCCAGATAGTCCTGCATCTGGGCCACAAACAGCTCCGCCACACTGCCCTGCCCGCACCGCAGCAGGGCCCTTCGGGCGCTCTCCGCGTCCGCCGCGCCCAGATACTGCTCCACAAAGGCCCGCTCCTTCCGGGAGGCATGGGTATACCAGCCCACGGCGGTGTCATTGTCATGGGTGCCGGTGTAGCAGATGCAGCCCGGCTCATAGTTGTGGGGCAAATAGGCGTTGTCCGGACCGGAGAAGGCAAACTCCAGCACCTTCATCCCCGGCAGGCCCGCCTCATCCCGCAGCTGGTGCACGGCGTCTGTTAAAATCCCCAGATCCTCGGCGATATAGGTAATCCGGGGGAACCAGTGGATGAGCACCTGCAAAAGCTCCATACCGGGGCCCTTTTCCCAGGCCCCGGCCTTGGCCGTGTCCGCCTCCGCCGGCACCGCCCAGTAGCTCTCCAGCCCCCGGAAGTGGTCGATGCGCAGGGCGTCGAACAGTCTGGAGGCGCCCTCCACCCGGCGAATCCACCAGCCAAAGCCGTCTTTTCGCATGGCGTCCCAATCGTACAGGGGGTTGCCCCACAGCTGGCCGTCCTCCGAAAAATAGTCCGGCGGCACCCCCGCCACCTTGGCCGGGCGGCCCTCCTCGTCCAGCAGAAACTCCCGCCGCTCAGACCACACGTCGGCGGAGTCCAGCGAGACATAGATCGGCATATCGCCGATGATCCCCACCCCGGCGTCGTTGGCGTATTCTTTCAGCTCCGCCCACTGGGTGAAAAACCAGTACTGCACATAGGTGCGGAATTCCACATCCTCCCGCAGCTCCTCCCGCCACCGCTCCACGGCGGCAGGGTCGTGGCAGCGCAGGCCCTCGTCCGGCCAGTCGTACCACGACTGACCCTGAAAGCGGATCTTGGCGGCGCGGTACAGGGTGTACTCCCGCAGCCAGGGGGTGTTTTCCACAAAGGCACGCACCGCCGTATCCCCGCTCCCCCTCGCCCGCTGAAAGGCCTTGCGGAGCAGCGGCTCCCGAATCTCATACAGCCGCTCATAGACGATCTTTCCCCCGGCGGGGACCTCAGCGGCCTTCAGATCGCTCCCGTCCAGCAGCCCCTGCGCCGCCAACCGCTCCAAATCAATGAGCAGCGGATTCCCCGCAAAGGTGGACTCCGTGGTGTAGGGGGAGTTGCCGTCCCCGGTGGGGCCGATGGGCAGAATCTGCCACCACCTTTGCCCCGCGGCGCTGAGAAAGTCCACAAACGCCCGGGCCTCCGCCCCCAGGCTGCCGATGCCATACCGGCCCGGCAGCGAAAAAATCGGCAGCAAAATACCGGCTGAACGCTCCATAAAATACGCTCCTTGTTCAAATGTTGCCCATATATTGTAAAATCACAGGCGGCGGCTGTCAAGCTGTTTTTGCCCGAAAGACATTTGCGGACAAAAAGGCGCCCCGGCAATCCCGCCGGAGCGCCCGTATCCCTATTTCATCAGCTCGTACATAACCGCCTTGATGGTGTGCATCCGATTCTCCGCCTCGTCAAAAACGATGGAGGCCGGGGACTCAAACACCTCGTCGGTAACCTCCATGGCGTCCCGGCCAAACCGCTCGCCCATCTCCCGGCCCACCCGGGTCTTGTGGTCGTGGTAGGCGGGCAGGCAGTGCATGAATTTACACTGGGGGCCGGCATTGTCCATCAGCGCCTTTGTCACCTGATAGGGCCCCAGCACCTGGATGCGCTCCTGCCAGACCTCTGCCGGTTCGCCCATGGAGACCCACACGTCGGTGTACAGCACGTCCGCCCCCTTTGTGGCCTCCATGGGGTCTTCAATAAACTCCAGCACCGCGCCGGTCTCCCGGGCGATGGCCCGGCAGGTCTCCACCAGCGCGTCGTCCGGCATATACGCTTTGGGGGCGCAGGCCACAAAGTGCATGCCCATCTTGGCGCAGCCCACCATCAGGGAGTTGCCCATGTTGAAGCGGGCGTCCCCCAGATACACCAGCTTGATGCCGGAGAGCCTGCCAAAATGCTCCCGGATGGTGAGAAAGTCCGCCAGAATCTGGGTGGGATGAAACTCGTTGGTCAGCCCGTTGAACACCGGCACCCCGGCGTGGGCCGCCAGCTCCTCCACCAGCTCCTGCCCAAAGCCCCGGTACTCAATGCCGTCGTACATCCGGCCCAGCACCCGGGCGGTGTCTGCGATGGACTCCTTCACGCCGATCTGAGAGCCGGTGGGGCCCAGGTAGGTGCTGCCCATGCCCAGGTCCTGGGCGGCCACCTCAAAGGAGCAGCGGGTGCGGGTGGAGGTCTTTTCAAAAATCAGCGCCACGTTCTTCCCCTCCAGATACCGGTGGGGAATGCCCGCCTTCTTCTTGGCCTTTAAATCGGCGGCGGTGTCTAAAAACCGGCCGATCTCAGCGGGGGAAAAGTCCAGCAGCTTTAAAAAATGCTTTTCCATGGTCCACTCTCCAATCTCAAGCGCCCAGCGTCCTGCGCATGATGGCGGCGCCCGCGTCCATCTCCTCGCGGGTGATTACCAGCGGCGGCAGCAGCCGCATCCCCGGCCCCGCGGTCAGCACCAGCAGGCCGTTTTCAATAAGGCGGTCTGCGATCTCCCTGTTGGTATAGCCCTCTTTCACCTCAATGCCGATCATCAGCCCCATGCCCCGCGTTTTGCCAAAGCACGGCAGCTCCAGCGCCTCGATGCTGCGGCGCAGATACTCGCCCTTCTCTTTGACCTCCGCCAAAAAGGCGTCGTCCAGCGTCTCCAGCACCACAAGGCCCGCGGCGGCGCACACGGGATTGGCCCCGAAGGTGGTGGCATGCGTCCCCGGCCCCAGCACGTTCCGGCACTTCTCATTGGCCATAACGCCGCTCATGGGCAGGCCGCCGGCAATGCCTTTGGCAAAGGACACCGCATCCGGCAAAATGCCGTACTGCTGAAAGGCGAACAGGCTCCCCGTGCGGCCCACGCCGCTCTGGACCTCGTCCACCAGCAGCAGCCAGTCCCGCTTTTCGCAGAGCTCCGCCAGCGCCTTCACATACTCCCGCTCCAGGGGCAGCACGCCCCCCTCGCCCTGAACCAGCTCCACCAGCACGGCGCACACGTCGTTCCCGGCGGCCTCCAATGGGGCCAGGTCGTTGGCCGGCACGTGGCGGAACCCCTCTGTAAAGGGGAAGAAGTAGTTGTGAAACACATCCTGCCCCGTGGCCATCAGCGTGGTGATGGTGCGGCCGTGGAATGAGTTTTTCAGGGAGAGGATGGTGGCCCGGCCCCGGCCGTATTTGTCAAAGCTGTATTTCCGGGCCAGCTTGATGAGCCCCTCGTTGGCCTCGCCGCCGCCGTTTGCAAAAAACACACAGCTCTCCCCCGTGCGCCTGCACAGGGTCTCCGCCAGGCGGGCGGCGGGCTCGGTGTAAAACAGGTTGGATACATGGCCCAGCCTGGCCGCCTGGGCGGCGACGGCGTCCACCCAGGGCTGATAGCCGTACCCCAGGTCCGTCACGCCGATGCCGCTGGTAAAGTCGATATACTCCCGGCCCTCCGGATCATACAGCCGCGCACCCCGGCCGTGGTCGACAACCACCGGAAAGCGTCCGTAGGTGTTCATCACATATTGTTGGGTCAAGTCCCTGATCTCCTGCGAAGTCATGGTCATTCCTCCCTTTTCAGCATGGTGCCGATGCCCCGGTCGCTCAGCAGCTCAATGAGGATGGAGTGGGGGATTCTGCCGTCCAGGATGTGGACCCGCTCCACGCCCCCGGCAACGGCCTCCACACAGCACTCCATCTTGGGGATCATGCCGCCTGATACGATCCCCTGGGCCACCAGCTCCGGCACCTCATAGGTGCGCACCTCATGGATCAGCGTGTCCTCGTCCTCGGGGTCCCGCAGCAGGCCGCGCACATCGGTGAGCAGAATCAGCTTTTCGGCGTGGAGCGCCTCCGCCAGCTTGGCGGCGGCGGTGTCCGCGTTGATGTTATAGGCCGTATCGCCGTCCACACCCTGGGCCACGGTGGCCACGATGGGGATATACCCGCTGGCCAGGGCGTTTTCCACCGGAGCGGGGTTCACGCCGGTGATTTTGCCCACCAGGCCGTATTTCTCGTCCAGCTGCACCGCCTGAAAAAGTCCCCCGTCCATGCCGCAAAGGCCAATGGCCTGCCCGCCCAGGCGGATGAGCTGGGCCACCAGGTCCTTGTTGACCTTGCCGCAGAGAATGGCCTGCACCACGTCCATGGTGGTGGCGTCGGTATAGCGCAGGCCGTCCACAAAGCGGGTCTCGTGGCCGATCATCTTCAGCATGGCGGAGATTTCCGGCCCGCCGCCGTGCACCGCCACCACCCGGATGCCTACCAGGTTTAAAAGGACGATGTCGCTCATAACAGAGCGGCGGAGGGTGTCGGACACCATGGCGTTGCCGCCGTATTTTACAACAATGGTCTTACCGGTGAATTTTTGAATATAGGGCAGGGCCTCAACCAGCGTCTGGGCCTGTTGCTCATGAGAGGACATGTCTCTTCACTCCTTACAGACGGGGCCGCATTATGTGCGGTAGTCTCCGTTGATCCTGATATAGTCATAGGTGATGTCGCAGCCCCAGCAGGTGCAGGAGGCGTCTCCTTCGCCCATGGAGATCAATATCTCCACGTCATGCTCCGTCAGAATCCTCTTCGCCAGCTCCTCGTCAAAGTCCAGGCCCCGGCCCTTTTCGCACACGGCGATCTCCCCCGCAGCGCTGGCAAAGCGGACATCCACCTTCTCCGGGTCAAATTCCTCGCCGGAATACCCCATGGCGCAGAGCACCCGGCCCCAGTTGGCGTCCGCGCCGAAGATGGCGGCCTTGGTCAGCGTGGAGGAGATGACGGACTTGGCCACGGTCTCCGCGCAGGCCTCGCTGGCCGCGCCGGAAACCGTGCAGGAGATCAGGTGCTTCGCCCCCTCACCGTCCGAGGCCATCTCCTTTGCCAGGCGGATGCACAGGGCCCGCAGCGCCGATAGAAAGGCGTCGTAATCCGGCCCCCTGGCGGTAATGGGCTCGTTGCCCGCCAGGCCGTTGGCCAGCACCATGCAGCTGTCGTTGGTGGAGGTGTCTCCGTCTACGCTGATGCGGTTAAAGCTGACGCTCACGGTCTCCAGCAGCGCCGTTTTGATCATCTCCGGGGAGATGGCGCAGTCGGTGGTCAAAAAGCACAGCATGGTGCCCATGTTGGGGTGGATCATGCCGCTGCCCTTGGCGATGCCGCCCAGGCGGACGGTTCTGCCCCCCACCACGGTCTCCACCGCCGCCTCCTTTTTGGCCGTGTCGGTGGTCATAATGGCGTGGGCCGCCGCGTCGCTGGCCCTGTCGGACCGCTCCAGCGCGGCGCAGAGCTCCGGCACACCGCTCTCAATGGCCCGGATATTGATTGTCTGGCCGATAACGCCGGTGGACGACACCAGAACATCCCCGGCCTCACAGCCCAAAGCCCCGGCCGCCGCCGCGCACATCCGCTCGGCGTACTCCTCGCCGTGAGGGGCGCACGCGTTGGCGTTGCCGCTGTTGGCGATGATGGCCCGCGCCTTTCCGTCCGCCAGGTGGCGCCGGTCTACATGGATGGGGGCGGCCTTCACCACGTTTTTCGTAAACACCGCCGCCGCCGCGCACTCCACGTCGGAGACGATGAGGGCCACGTCCCGCTTCCACACGGCGTGGGTCTTGACCCCCACATGGATGCCGGCGGCCCGGAATCCCTCGGCGGCACACACGCCGCCGGTAATAAACTTCAGCATACCGTATACCTCGATCTCAAAATTGGAAGACGCCTGTGATGCGGCAGTCTGTCCCCTATGCCAAAACCAGTCCCGCGGTCTCGTCCAGCCCCAGCATCAGGTTCATATTCTGCACCGCCGCGCCGGACGCGCCCTTGCCCAGGTTGTCAAGTCGGGCGGAGAGCATCAGCTGCCCGCCATTTCCGTTGACAAAAATCTGCAGGCCGTCCGTTCCGGCCAGATTGTTGGAGCCGATAAACCCGCAGGCCGGGGCGTCGGCAGGGCGAAGCGTAACCACAGGGCTGCCGGCGTAGTAGTCCGCATACAGCGCCCGCAGGCTGTCAACAGACTGCTCTCCCTCCAGCGTGTCGGTCCACAGCGGAACGGTAACCACCATTCCCTGGGGATAGCCGCAGATCATGGGCATGAACAGGGGCGGCCGCTCCAGGCCGGTCACCGCCGCCATCTCCGGCAGGTGCTTGTGGGACAGCGTGACGGCATAGTGCCGGGGACCGTCCAGCTCCCCGTCCCGGTCCGGGGCGGTGTACTGGGCAACCGCCTTCTTCCCCCCGCCGGTGTAGCCGGACAGGGCGTGGCAGGTCAGCCGGGCGGCGGCGGGCAGCACACCCCTCTCCACCAGCGGTTTAACCAGTGCGATAAACCCGGTGGCGTAGCAACCCGGGTTGGCCACCCGGGCCGCGGCGGCGATCCTCTCCCGCTGCCCCGTGAGCTCCGGAAAGCCGTAAGTCCAGCCCGCCGCCGTCCGGTGGGCGGTGGAGCAGTCGATAATCCGCGTGGACCGGTTCGACACCAGCCCCACAGCCTCCACCGCCGCCGCGTCCGGCAGACAGAGAAACACAATGTCCGCCCGGTCCATCAGACGGGCCCGCTCCTCCGGGTCCTTCCGCTTTTCCTCACCAATCAGCAGCAGATCGATATCCTTCCGGGCGGCCAGCCGGTCGTAAATCCGGAGGCCGGTGGTGCCCTCTTTGCCGTCGATGTAGATCTTCGGTCTGCTCATACTCTCAACTCCTCTTTACAACGCGCCTCATTTTCAATGCTCTCTCGCCTTTACAAACGCCTCGATCTCCTGAATCTGCCGGGTGGTCTCCTGCACGGCGGGCCCGCCATAGCTGCCGCGCAGCGCCATACAGTTCTCCAGCTTCAGCGCCTCGTAGACATCTTTTTCAAACAGGTCGGAAACAGCTTTCAGCTCCTCCAGCTCCAGCTCCTCCAGGGTCTTGCCCCTGGCCGTGCAGTCCGCCACCAGGCGGCCCACCACGGTGTAGGCGTCCCGGAAGGGCATGCCCTTTTTCGTAAGGTAGTCGGCGCAGTCGGTGGCGTTGATAAACCCCCGCCCCGCCGCCGCGCGCATGTTGTCCGTGCGCACGGTCATGGTGTCCAGCATTCCGGCAAAGGCGGGCAGGCACAGCTCCACGGTGTCAACGGCGTCAAACACCGGCTCCTTGTCCTCCTGCATGTCCTTATTATAGGCCAGGGGCAGTCCCTTCATCACCGTGAGCAAACTCATCAAATCGCCGTATACCCGGCCCGTCTTGCCCCGCACCAGCTCCGCCACATCCGGGTTTTTCTTCTGGGGCATAATGCTGCTGCCGGTGGCGTAGGCGTCGTCCAGCTCGACGAATTTAAACTCCCAGCTGCACCAGAGGATGACCTCCTCGGCAAGGCGGGAGAGGTGCATCATCACAATCGACAGGGCGGACAGCAGCTCCAGGGCATAGTCCCGGTCGGACACGCCGTCCAGCGAGTTGCCCATGGGGCCGTCAAACCCCAGGGCCGCCGCCGTCTGCATGCGGTCGATGGGGTAGGTGGTTCCCGCCAGCGCGCCGCTGCCCAGGGGGCACTCGTTCAGCCGCCGGGCACAGTCCTCCAGCCGGGTGACATCCCGGCGGAACTGGGCGGCGTAGGCCATGAGATGCTGGGCAAAGGAGATGGGCTGGGCCCGCTGCAGGTGGGTGTAGCCCGGCATCACCGCGTTTTGGTTTTGCCGCGCCCGGCGGCAGAGCACCTTCTCCAGGTGCAGCAGCTGGCCCGTAACCACGGGGATCTCCCGCCGGACATACATTCTGAAGTCCAGCGCCACCTGGTCGTTGCGGGAGCGGGCGGTGTGCAGCCGCTTCCCCGCGTCGCCGATCCGGGCGGTGAGCAGGGCCTCGATATTCATATGGATATCCTCGTTCTCGGCGGAGAACTCCACCTTCCCCGCCTTGATATCCTCCAGAATGCCCGTCAGCCCCCGGGTAATGGCGGACACATCCTCTGTGGAGATGATGCCGCACTCCCCCAGCATGGCGGCGTGGGCAAGGCTGCCCTGAATATCCTCCCGGTAGAGGCGCTGATC
Organism: uncultured Oscillibacter sp.; assembly: GCA_950097035.1. Lineage (GTDB taxonomy): Bacteria > Bacillota > Clostridia > Oscillospirales > Oscillospiraceae > Oscillibacter. The sequence continues at coordinate 5,446 of CATNDT010000012.1, read as the reverse complement.
GAACCCGATGGAGGCGTTCAGCTCGTTGACCAGCGCGTCGGTGTCCTTTTCAAATCGTCCGGACCACAGTTTCATAAGGGACCTCCTGGATAAAAATTACTTAAACGGAGCAAGGGGGGAGCGGGCTCCCCCCCTGATCGGAACAGGCTTACAGCTTTCCCTGCTCCCGCAGTGCCAGCACCGTGTCCGGCAGGCCCCACAGGTTGATAAAGCCCGTGGCGTTGGTCTGGTCATAGCCGCTTTCGTTAAAGGTGACCAGCTCCTCGGAGTACAGGCTCTCGGGAGACGTGATGGAGGCAGTGATGATGTTGCCCTTGTAGAGCTTCAGCTTCACGCTGCCGGTAACGTGCTCCTGGGTTTTGTCCGCAAAGGCACTCAGGGCCTCCCGCAGGGGGGTGAACCACTTGCCGTTATACACCAGGTCCGCAAAGTCCACCGCCAGCTTGCTCTTCATGTGGGCGGTATCCTTGTCCACGGTGATCATCTCCAGGCACTGGTGGGCCCTGTAGAGGATGGTGCCGCCGGGCGTCTCGTACACGCCCCGGTCCTTCATGCCCACCAGCCGGTTTTCCACAATGTCCAGAAGGCCGATGCCGTTCTCGCCGCCCAGCCTGTTCAGCTTGCGGATAATGTCGCTGGCCTTCATCTTCTCGCCGTCCACGGCCACGGGCACGCCCTTCTCAAAGTCCAGCGTCACATAGGTGGGCGCATCGGGGGCGGTGACGGGGCTCACGCCCATCTCCAAAAAGCCGGGCTTTTCATACTGGGGCTCGTTGGCGGGGTCCTCCAGGTCCAACCCCTCGTGGCTCAGATGCCAGAGGTTTTTGTCCTTGGAATAGTTGGTCTCCCGGCTGATCTTCAGCGGCACGTTGTGGGCCTCGGCGTAGTCGATCTCCTCGTCCCGGCCCTTGATATCCCACTCCCGCCAGGGGGCGATGATGGTCATATCCGGGGCAAAGCGCTTGATGGCCAGCTCAAACCGCACCTGGTCGTTGCCCTTGCCGGTGCAGCCGTGGGCAATGGCGTCCGCCCCCTCGGCCCTGGCAATCTCCACCAGCTTTTTGGCGATGATGGGCCGGGCAAAGGCGGTGCCCAGCAGATACTGCTCGTAGCTGGCCCCCATCTTCAAGGAGGGAATGATCACATCGTCCACCATCTCGTCGGTGAGGTCGGCCACATACAGCTTGGCCGCGCCGGTTTTCAGGGCCTTCTCCTCCAGTCCCTCCAGCTCGTCGTTCTGGCCCACGTCGCCGGCCACGGCGATGATCTCGGGGTTGTTGTAGTTCTCCTTCAGCCAGGGGATGATGATGGATGTATCCAAACCGCCGGAATAGGCCAGCACGATCTTCTTGATGTCTTTTTTCGCTTTCATAACGGGGTCCTCCCTGTGTCGTTTAATGATGTATGGATTATACAACACCGGTGAATATTTATGCAATTGTGAGATTGTACAAGAATCCGTCCGGGCAGCGGGGGATTTTGTATGTTCTTGAGGAGGGCAAGTCGGGAGCCGGCTCTTTTGGAGTCCACTTCCGCGCCAACCTACTATTCACATATCCGCAACTTTGTGGGCAGTTATAAAAGAGCTGCGGCAAAACGTCCGCTTTTCAAAAAATAGCGCTCTTTTACCTTTCGCGTTGATGGAGAATACCTACGGCAATTTCACTAAACCGTAAATAAAAACAGACGAGTATACCTGCCATTCAAATTATTATGGCAGGTATACAAAATGAAAAAGTGAATTCAGGATTGGGGATAGAAAATCAGGGCGGAGTATTACATATCAAACCTAAAGTTTCATCTGGCTGCGGATGAGATAAAATATAAGCTGAAAAGCGCAGACACATGGATATTATTTTTTTTCATCTTGCTCTTTTTCAAGCTGTTCCAATCCTAAACGTATCAATTCTAATGTTGCAGCAGAACGACTGGGATAACGATTTTCAAATCGAAAATCATCGATGCGTTTTAACAATTCCTCATCAACAATAACCGTATAGCGTGGTTTTTCGGTTGGCATCACTGTCACCTCCTTGTAGTTCATATTATGCATAGGTTCATATGTTCTGTCAAGATTTTTTGAAAATCCCTTGACAGGTTCAGACCCTATGAACTATAATGAAAGTAGTTCAGAGGTTCATACTATATGACCCAGAAGGACGGTGAATATATGGCTACAGCACTTACGCGGTTGACATTTGTTGTGACTAAGGAGATGGAACCACGTCTTGACAGCGCAAAGAAGAGTCGGTTTTATAACCGCACACAGTCTGACATGATTCTTGAATTGGTATTAGCAGGACTGGACGCTCTAGATGAAAAGGCAGCAGCGGACCGCACAGGCCGGGTGAACATCATCCGGCCTGTCGACGAAGGCCGAGAGAGTGTAGGCATTTATCAACACGAAGGGTAAATGTACGCAAAATGGTGATATCACCGTGCCGTCAATTCCTTTTCAAAAGATTGAATCGGTGTTACGATGTTGCCACAAAGAAAGCGGGGAGGGTGTTTATGGAATTCCAACGCATCCGCGAGCTACGAAAAGAGCAAAACTGGACGCAACGGCAGGTGGCGGACCTGCTGGGCATTCACCGGGAGACCTACGCCCGCTATGAGCGGGGACTCAGGTCTCCTCCGCTGCGTATCCTCTGCGGCCTGGCGGACATCTACCACACCAGCGTGGACTATCTGGTGGAGCTCACCGACCAGCGGGAGGCCCACACAAGAAGCAGTTAGGGCCCTCCTCCGCCCCTCGCGTCCAAAAATCCGCGGGGAACGGCTGTTTTGGCCGTTCCCCGCGGGTTTTCACTGTTCATTTCTCCGCAGAGGGAGGTTACTGGGCCGCCATCTTGCGGGCGTTGGCCTCCATCTTGTTGCGGACCACGTCGATGGTGACGGCCAGGATGATGACCGCGCCGATGACGATGTACTGCAGGTCGTTGGAGGCGCCCATCAGGTTCAGGCCGTTGCGGATGACCGCCATGATCATGGCGCCGATAAGCGTGCCCCAGATGGTGCCCTTGCCGCCGGTGAAGGACGCGCCGCCCACGATGCAGGCCGCGATGGCGTCGTTATCATAGGTGGTGCCGGCGTTGGCGTTGGCGGAGGCCAGGCGGCCCACAGACACCACGCCCGCAAGGCCCGCCATGAAGCCGGACAGGGCATAGACAAAGGTCAGCACGTTTTTGGAGGGGATACCGGACAGCCGGGCCGCCTCCGGGTTGCCGCCGCAGCAGTAGATCTGGCGGCCCAGGGCGGACTTTTTCAGGAAGATATCAAAGAGGATGAACACCAGGATCACCAGAATGAAGCTGACGGGGATGCCGGGAAAGGCGCCCATCTTTCCCACAGAGCCGCCGCCAATCCACATCAGAGCGTCCACGCCGGTGTTGGTAAAGCCGATGGACTTGGAACCGGTGATAACCAGCGCAAGGCCCAGCAGCACGTTTTTCATACCCATGGTGGAGACGAAGGGGTGGGGCAGGTCCAGGCGGGTGAGCAGCGTGCCGTTGATAAACCCGGCAAAGGTACTGACCGCAAGGCCCGCAATCGCCAGAATAAGGGCGTTGGTAATGCCGAAGTTCTGCACCAGCACGCCGATGGTGCAGGTGCACAGCACGCAGTTGGAGCCCACGGACAGATCGATGCCGGCGGTGATGAGGGCGCACAGCATGCCCGAGGCAATGAGGCAGTTGATGGACGCCTGCTTCAAAATGTTCATAATGTTGCCGATGCGGGGGAATTTATCCGGCATGGCAACGCAGAAGATGATGATCAGAATCAAAAGCGCCAAAACGGTGCCCAGCTTTTCCAGCAGCTCTTTTACAGTACTCTTGCTTTTCATATCAGTTTAACTCTCCTCCCCAGGCCGCTTTCATGATATCCTCAGAGTTGAAGTGTTCAGAGCCCCGCTCCACATTGGCCATCACCCGGCCGCCCCGCATAACCACCACGTGGTCGCTCATGGCCAGGATCTCCGGCAGCTCAGAGGAGACCATGATTACGCATTTTCCGGCCTTTACCATGTCGTTCATCACACGGTATACCTCGATCTTCGCGCCCACGTCGATACCGCGGGTGGGCTCGTCAAAAATGAAGATATCGGCGTCGATATTCATCCACTTTCCGATGACCACCTTTTGCTGGTTGCCGCCGGAGAGCTGGGCCGTAACCTCGCTCAAAGAGGGCGTTTTGATTTTCAGGGCCTCCACATTCTCCCGGCCCGACTGCTCAATCTTCGTCCCGTTGAGGAAGGGGCCGTTGCTAAAGCCCTTCATATTGGCCAGGATCAGGTTGGTGCGCACATCCAGGGAGAGGACCAGCCCCTGCCCCTTGCGGTCCTCCGTCAAAAAGGCGATTTTGCGGCGGATGGCGTCTTTGGGGCTTTTGATGCTCACTTTCTCGCCCTTGACGTAGATCTCGCCGCTGTCCAGCTTATCCGCGCCGAAAACGGCCCGCATGGTCTCTGTCCGCCCGGCGCCCACCAGACCGGCAAAGCCGGTGATCTGCCCGGCATGCGCCTGAAAGCTGACGCCGTGGAGGACGCCGGCCTCGTTGAGGTTTCGGGCCTCCAGCCACACCTCGCCCTTCACGCCAAACTCCTTGGGGTAGAGATTATCCAGCGTCCGCCCCACCATGGCAGTGATGAGAGAGTCCTCCGTGAGGTTGCAGGTATCCTCGGTGACGATGTGCTCGCCGTCCCGCATGACGGTGACCCGGTCGCACAGCTCAAAGAGCTCCTCCAGCTTGTGGGAGACGAACAAAATGGCGACGCCCTTGGCCTTCAGGCCCCGAACGGTCTCCATCAGCTGGGCGATCTCCTCCTTGCCCAGAGAGGAGGTGGGCTCATCCATGATAATGAGCTTGGCGTCCAGAGAGACGGCCTTGGCGATCTCCACCATCTGCTGCTGGCCCACGCCCAGCTTGCCGCACTCCATATGTACGTCGATCTCGGGGTGGCCCAGGGACTTCAGCGCCTCCTCCGCCTCTTTGTGCATCCGGGGATAGTCCAGCAAAAGCCCCTTTTTCACCGCCCGGCCCATAAACACATTGTCGGTCACGGGAAGCTGCTTTACAATGTTCAGCTCCTGATAGACGCAGGCGATGCCGGCCTCCCGGGACTGGACGGGGTTTTTAAACGTCCTTTTTTCTCCGTCCACCAGGACCTCGCCCTCCTCGGGGGAGTGGACGCCGGTGAGCACCTTAATCAGCGTGGACTTGCCCGCGCCATTTTCGCCGATCAGGCCGTGAATCTCTCCGGGCCGGATTCCGATAGACATGTTTTTCAGCGCAATGACGCCCGGGAAGCGTTTGGTAATATTTCTCAGTTCGACGACGTATTCGCCCATGAAATTACCTCGATTCTGTATTCCAGATTTCTCCCGGACCCTGTTCCAACTCTTTCGCGCCGCTCAGCGCGCCAAAGGTTCGGAACAGGGCCCAAAGT
>CATNDT010000011.1 GCA_950097035.1 uncultured Oscillibacter sp. | reverse complement strand
GGGTCATCTACGACTGCATCGACGAGATCACCGCCGCCATGAAGGGCATGCTGGCGCCCAAGTTCCGGGAGGTGGTCCTGGGCCACGCGGAGATCCGGCAGACCTACAAGGTCTCCAGCGTGGGCACCGTGGCCGGCTGCTATGTGCAGGACGGCAAAATCGTCCGCTCCTGCTCTGTCCGCGTGGTGCGGGACGGCATTGTCGTCCACGAGGGCCAGCTGGCCTCCCTCCAGCGGTTTAAGGACGCCGCCAAAGAGGTTGCCAGCGGCTATGAGTGCGGCATGACCATTGAGAAGTTTAACGACATTAAAGAGGGCGACATCATCGAGGGATACACCATGGAGGAGATCCCCCGCTGAACGGGCCAACATAAGGGCGGCGGCATAGCCGCCGCCCCGTTCTTTTACCGCTGCAAGGAGGTAAGTTAAAATGCCAAGCAATCGAATCGGCCGCATCAACGAGGAGATCCAGCGGGAGCTGAGCGATCAGCTTCGCCGGCTGAAGGACCCTCGGGTCTCCCAGGTGGGCATGGTCTCCATCACCCGGGTGGATACCACCGGAGATCTCCGGTATGCCCGGGTCTATGTCAGCGTTTTGGACAAGACCCGGGAAAAAGATGCGCTCAAGGGTCTGAAATCCGCCGCCGGCTTTCTCCGGCGGGAGCTGGGCCAGGCGCTGCAGCTGCGCTACACGCCGGAGCTGCAGTTCATCGGGGACGACTCCATCCGGCACGGCGCCCACATACTGGAGGTTTTACGCCAAGTGGAGCGGACCGACGAGACCCGGGGCGGGCCGGATACGGAGGCGTGAGCCATGCTGACTGTTTCACAGACAGCCGCTCTGCTGCGGACCTTTGACAATGTATTGATCCTGACCCACATCCGGCCCGACGGGGACACGGTTGGCTGTGCCGCCGCCCTCTGCGCCGGACTGCGCACCCTGGGGAAGAAGGCCTGTCTGCTGCCAAATCCCGGGCTGACAGAAACCACCGCCCCCTATTTCGCCCCCTACGCCGCCCCGGCGGACTTTGTGCCGGAGTATGTGGTCTCCACCGATATCGCTGCGCTGGGGCTGCTGCCGGATAATGCCAGGCCCTACGGCGGCCGTATCGATCTGGCCATCGATCACCACCCGTCCTTTGAGGGCTTTGGCAGGGCCAACATCGTCCGCCCGGAGGCCGCTGCCTGCGGAGAGCTGATTTACGACATCCTTGTGGAGCTGGGGGCGCTGACGGCGGAGGCCGCCCTGCCCCTCTATGTGGCGGTGTCTACAGATACAGGGTGCTTTTCCTACGGAAACACCACCGCCAAGACCCACGCGGTGGCGGCGGCGCTGATAGAGGCCGGTATTGACTATCACACGGTGAACAAGGTGTTTTTCCGAACCAAGACCCGCAAGCGGATGCAGCTGGAGGGGGCCATGCTGGCTGCCTGTGAATTCTGCGACCGGGACCGGGTGGCCGTTCTGTCGGTGCCCCTGTCGCTTATGGAGCGCTTTCAGGCCACAGAGAGCGACGCGGAGGACCTGTCCGCTCTGGGCGGGCAAATCCAGGGCGTGGACTGCGCCGTCACCATGCGGGAGCTGCGGCCGGACGTGTGGAAGATATCTGTCCGCACCGGCCAACGGATCAACGCCACCGAAGTTTGCCGCATGCTGGGCGGCGGCGGCCACGCGGCGGCGGCGGGCTGCACCGTGGAGGCCTCCTGGCCGGAGGCCAAACGGCAGATCCTGGACGCCATTGCCCAAAACGCGCCGGATTTTACCGGCTGAAAAGTACCTGTATGAGCGCCTGAGGGCGCGTGGAGGCGTTTATGCCAAACGGCATTGTTGTGATTGATAAGCCCGCCGGGTGGACCTCTATGGACGTTTGCGCCAAGCTGAGGGGAATCTTAAAGGAGCGGCGGGTGGGCCATGGCGGCACCCTGGACCCCATGGCCACCGGCGTGCTGCCGGTGTTTGTGGGCCGGGCCACCCGGGCTGTGGAGGTTGCGGAGAACAGCCGCAAGGAATATGTGGCGGAGCTGCGGCTGGGGATCGTAACCGACACCCAGGACACCTCCGGCCACACGCTGGAGACCCGGCCCGTCACGGCCTCCCGGGAGGATGTGGAAGCTGCGCTGGAGTGCTTTCGGGGGGAGATCGCACAGGTCCCCCCCATGTACTCCGCCGTGAAGATCAACGGCCAGAAGCTCTATGACCTGGCGAGACGGGGCCGGGAGGTGGAGCGGAAGCCCCGGCCGGTTACCATCTATGAGCTGGAGCTGCTGGAGCAGAGCGGGAATGGGGATTACCGGCTGCGCTGTGTGTGCTCCAAGGGCACATACATCCGCACGCTCTGCCACGACCTGGGCCGGACCTTAGGCTGCGGGGGGGCCATGAGTGGTCTCCGCCGCACCGGGGCGGGTGGATTCACCCTGGCGGATGCCGTAACGATCGAAACGGTGCAGCTTCAGGGCGAGGCGCTGCTGCGTCCCACGGACAGTCTCTTTGCCAGCCACCCCGCGCTGACGGTCCGGTCGGCAGGGGTGGAGCGGCGGGTCCGCAGCGGAAACAGCTTTACGGAGAACGCCATACCGGACGGCATGTATCGGGTCTACGGGCGGGACGGTGCCTTTTTGTGCCTCTCCCGGGCCACCGGCGGCACAGTGGTATCTGTGAAAAACTTTTTTGGAGAGTGAGCATGTCCACCAAGAAACGAGTCATTGCCCTGGGCTTTTTCGACGGGGTCCATCTGGGCCACGCCGCCCTGCTGCGGCGAACGGTGGAGGAGGCCGCGCGGCGGGATGCCATACCCGCGGTGTTCACCTTTGACCGCCCCCCCAAGGAGGTGGTCACCGGCGTCCCCTGTCCCCTGATCAACGCCCCGGAGGACCGCCGGGATCTGCTGCTGAGGCTGCACGGCATCCGGGATGTTATTATGGCACCCTTTGACCGCGAGATGATGACCACCTCCTGGGAGGACTTTGTCACGGAGATCCTGGTAAAGCGGTATCACGCCGTCCACCTGGTGGCGGGCCACGACCACCGCTTTGGGCATAAAAACCAGGGGACACCGGAGCGGCTGGCGGAAAAGTGCGCCCGGCTGGGCTTGGGCTGCGATATCATCCCCAAGGTGGAGGTGGGCGGCATTACCGTCAGCTCCACCTATATCCGCCGTCTGGTGGGGCTGGGACAGGTGGAGCGGGCAGCCTGTTTTCTGGGGCACCCCCTCACGCTGACGGGCACGGTCCGCCACGGGCGGGGCGTGGGCTCCTCCCGCCTCTTCCCCACCGCAAATCTGACGGTTCCGCCCCATGTCATTGTCCCAAGCCACGGCGTCTACGCTACGCGGGTCTGTCTTCCTGAGGGGCGGCGGTATGCCGCCGTGACCAACGTGGGCACCCGACCCACCCTGAACAACGGCACGGACGTGACCGTGGAGGCCTGTATTCTGGATTTTCGGGGAGATCTCTATGGAAGAACGCTGCGGGTGGAATTTTGCCGGCATCTGCGGGACGAGATGCGGTTTGATTCACTGGAGTCCCTGAAGGACCAGATCTCCGCCGATGCGGAAACCACCCGCCGCTATTTTGCGGAGCATCCGCTGTAAAGAGGACGGCGCGGGCGGTTTTCAGGCGCCCGGCAAGATAAAAGTAGACATCCACAAAAAAGTGTGGGTGTCTACTTTTTTACTATTATGGAAGAAAAATAGCGCTGCAACACGGGTTTATGCCGGAAAATATGCCTACAGGCCGCTGGAAATGGAGCGGGCTGCCGCATGCTGCTCCTCCTGCGCTCCGCAGTAGCCGAGCCGGGTGGAGATAATGGCGGCTTTCTCCCTTAATGCGGGGTAGATCTCATGCTGGATCCGGCGGTCCGACATCTCCAGCACATTGCCAAATACACTCACTGCGGCAATCACATGCCCCGTATAGTTGCGTAAGGGGCAGGAGAGACAGCGCAGGCCAATTTCGCACTCCTGCTCATCCATGGCAAAGTCCTGCCGGCGGATTTTCGCCAGCTCCTCCTGAAGCGTGGGCAGGTCTGTGATCGTATATTCCGTATACCGCGTCAGCCCCTTCTCCGCAATGTACTGGGCAAGCCGCTGCTCGGAAAACTGGGAGAGCAGCACCTTGCCGGAACCGGTGGCGTGCAGGGGAGCCTGCTTTCCAATGCGCTGCAGGGTGGGGGAATTGGGATTGTCGATATGGTCAAGGTACATGCACTCGCTGTTGTCCTCCACCACAAGGCAGGCCCCCAGAGAGAGGGAGTTTGCCAGCTGGTTGACAAAGGAGGTCGTGATGTTCCGCAGGCCGAGGTAGGAGTTCAGGTTTTCACCCAGGCGGCAGACCTTCCATGTCAGCGCATAGCGAGAGGTCTCCTCGTCCTGATATATGTAGTTTGCCTGCTCCAGTGAGTAGAGATATCTCAAAACGGTGGACTGCGTCATGCCGACCTGCTTTGCCACATCCTGCAGCCGCATGGGCGTCCGGCTCGCTGCCAGACACTCCATGATTTGAAGCAATCGCATGGGGGACTGATTGGACTGGCGCACAGGTGAGAAAGCACTCATAATGCAAAGCTCCTTTATTATCATAACGGGGATTTGTATCTTTTATTAGTATAGCGTATAAAGGAAAGAGGTGTCAATGTCATAAAAGTGCAATATAATTTTGAATATTAAAATATTATTACATAATCATTAAATCACGTTTGAAAAAGAAATGTTATGTTGACATACAAAATAAAATGCTATATTCTAATATCATCGGTATTTTACAACCACGATGAGAGGATGGGATTTTCATGATCGAGAGAAAAAAGTACTGTGTGAACGGTGAGTGGCGGGCGTCCAAAACAGATAAGTGGATGCCCGTTACCAATTCCAGCACCGGCGAGCTGCTGGCGGAGGTGCCCTGCTGTACGCCGGAGGAGGTGGAATCCGCCATCGCCTCAGCGGAGGCCGCCTTCCCGGCCTGGTCCCGGATGTCCGTCAGCAAGCGGACCCAGATGATGTTCCGGTGGCGGGAGGTTTTGATGGATCACATGGAGGAGCTGACGCTTCTGTGCTCCAAGGAACTGGGAAAGACGCTGGACGAGGCCCGGGGCGATGTGCTGAAGGCCATTGAGCCCACAGAGCTGGCCTGCGCCACCCCGTTCATCTCGCAAGGCAGCGCCTCCCTGCAGGTCACAACGGGGTTTGACACGGCCAGCTACCGGGTTCCCCTGGGGGTGGTGGCCGGCATTGTCCCCTTCAACTTTCCCGCTATGATCCCCTGGGGATGGATGGTGCCCCTGGCCATCGCCACAGGCAATACGGTGGTTTTGAAGGCTGCAAGCCTTACACCGCTGACATCCATGCGGATGCTGGAGCTCTTTTATGAGGAGGCGGACTTCCCCAGGGGTGTGGTTAACCTGGTTACATGCAGCCGCAGCGAGGCGGAGCTCTTTCTCACCGATCCCCGGGTAAAGGCGGTGACCTTCGTAGGGACCACGGACATCGGCAAGCACATTTACTCCGTGGCCTCTGCCAACGGCAAGCGGGTGCAGGCACAGTGCGAGGCCAAAAACCACGCCCTGGTGCTGGAGGACTGTGACCTGGAGAGCGCCACCAACGCCATTGTCAACTCCACCTACGGCTGCGCGGGCATGCGCTGCATGGCGCTGCCGGCGGTGGTGGTGCAGGAGAGTATTGCCGATCGGTTTGTGGGCCTGCTGAAGGAGAAGGCCATGGCGCTCAAGGTTGGCTGCGCTTATAATCCGGAGACGGATCTGGGACCCGTCGTCACAGCCGCCCACAGGGAAAAGGTGTGCCGCTGGATCCAAAAAGGAATCGACGAGGGCGCGGAGCTGGTGCTGGACGGCCGGAATATCAGGGTGCCCGGCTATGAAAACGGATATTTTGTGGGTCCTACCATCCTTGACCGCGTGGGCCCGGAGATGTCCGTCGGCACACGGGAGATCTTTGGCCCCGTCACGCTGATCAAGCGGGTGCGGGATTTTGAGGAGGGCCTTGCCCTGATGAATGCCAACCCCTTTGCCAACGGCTCTGTGATCTTTACCCAAAGCGGCTATTACGCACGTGAGTTCGAGCTCAGAACAGACGGCGGCATGGTGGGCGTCAATGTGGGGATCCCCGTTCCCAGCGCCTATTTCCCCTTCTCCGGCAATAAGGACTCTTTCTTTGGCGACCAACATGTGCTGGGGCTGGACGGCGTCCGTTTCTACACCAGGGCTAAAACCGTCACCCGCCACTGGTATGACGAACACTCGAAAAAAAGGGCGGTGGACACCTGGGAGGGCACTGTGGAGCGCGTGTGATACGGCCCTTTGGAGAAACGAGCAAGGAGGTTCTATGGAAGTACAGTTTTTTTGCGCAAAGACGCTGGAGGAGGCCCTTGCACTTTTGCAGCAGTATCGGGAGGAGCTCCTGATAGTAAATGGGGGGACGGACGCCGTGCTCAGCATTACGGAGAAAAAGGTCTCCCCCAAGGCGATTCTCCAGGTTTCCCGGCTGCCGGGCTTTCACGATATCACCGCCGTGGACGGCCGCATTCGCATTGGCGGCGGCGCTACATACAACGAGCTGCTGGCCTCGCCGCTGCTGGCAGGTCACCGGGGGCTGCGGGAGGCGGTTTCCCATCTGGCGAGCCCCGCTATCCGCGCATTGGGAACGGCGGCGGGAAACATCTGCACCGCCGCGCCTGCGGCGGACGCAGCGGCCATGCTCTACGCGCTGGAGGCGGAGGTCTGCCTGGAGAGCGCCGCGGGGCAAAGGCGCGTGGCGCTGCGGGATTTTTATGTGGCGGACCGCTCCTATGCCACCGTCAGGCGGCCGGACGAGCTGCTGACCGCCATTGAGATCCCGGCCCTGAAGGCCGGGGACGGGACGGGCTACTGCCGCCTCTCACGCCGCAAGGCCCAGGATATTGGCAAGCTTCTGGTGGGGGTATACTGCTCCTTTACCGGCAGCGGAATCTCTCACATCTCCATCTCTCTGGGGGCGGTTAACGCCTCGCTGGTCCATGCCCGAGCGCTGGAGGAGACGCTTGTGGGAAAGACGGCGGCGGAGGCCGTGGCCTGTGCCCGTGAGACGTATCCGGTGGAGGCAAAGCTCCGGGAGAGCTATTTCAAGGCCTACAAGCAGGATGTCATCTGCCCGGCGGTCTCCCGGGCCATCGCCATGGCGGCAGCCACGGCTTAAAGGAGAAGCGCAATGGTAACAATCAATTTTACACTAAACGGAAGGGCCGTTTCCTGTGAGGTGGAGGCTACCGAGGTTTTGGTAGATATGCTCCGGGGCCGCTTTGGACTCACAGGGACGAAAAAGGCCTGCGGAACCGGAGACTGCGGCGCGTGCACCGTTTTGTTGGATGGGACCGCAGTGCGCTCCTGCATCTATCTTGCGGCCATGGCCGACGGGCACGACATCACTACGATTGAGGGCGTCGGCAGTATGGAGGCGCCCCATGTGGTGCAGCAGGCGTTTGCAGACGCCGGCGCGGTTCAGTGCGGCTACTGCACGCCAGGCATGGTCCTCACATCCATCGCCCTGCTGAACAGGAATCCGCACCCTACGGAGGCGGAGATTCGCGCCGCCCTTTCCGGCAACCTCTGCCGGTGCACCGGCTATCAAAAGATCATTGAGGCGGTGCAGCTGGCGGCCGCACGGATGGACGGCAACTGAAAAGAAAAAATTTCAAACAAGGTGGGTATATACAATGGAGATTAAACGCTATGAGGGTAACGGACGGCTTTCGCTGGTGGTGGAACGGGACGGGATTCTCCACTTTACCGGCAGGACCTGCATGCCGGCGGGTCCGGGCATCAAAGAGCAGGTGGCGGGCGTTTTGGGCATTATCGAGGAGACGCTTGAAAAATACGGGTCCGACAAGCGGCACATCCTGTTCGTCCAGGTGTTCCTGAAGGACATCATTCAGGATTTCGACGCCCTGAACGAGGTGTGGGAGGCCTGGGTAGAGCCCGGCTTTGAGCCTGCGAGAGCTACGGTCCAGGCCAAGATGGCAAAGGAAGAGGCGCTTGTGGAGATGGTTGTGACCGCGGCGAAAAAATAAGGGGGTACCCTATGAGAGAACCGAAGTATGTAGGCAAAAGCCTGCCCCGGCCAGACAGCCTCGCCAAAGCCACCGGGGCGGCGAAATACACGGCGGACCTGCTGCACTCCAGAAAGGACCTGCTCTATGCCAAGGCGCTTTTCCCGCCCTATGGGCATGCCAGAATTGTGCGGATCGATGTCTCTAAGGCGGCGGCGCTGAAAGGTGTGGCGGCGGTGATGACGGCGGACGACCTTCCCGGCGCCAACGGATACGGGGGTATGATTCCGGACAAGCCGGTCATCGCAAAGGATGAGGTGCTCTATGAGGGAGACCCGGTGGCCATTCTGGCGGCGGAGGACGCCGCCACAGCGGAAAGAGCCGTGGCGCTGATCGAGGTGGAGTACGAGCCGTTGGAGAGCTTTGACGACCCGCAGCAAATGCTGCGGGAGGGCGCTCCCCGCCTCCACAAGGACTACGTGGTGCCTAAGGACAACAACGTGTCTGACGCGGTGACGGTGAAAAAGGGCGATGTGGAGGAGGCTTTCCGCAACGCCGATGTCATTATCGACAACTGGTATAAAACGCCCATGCTGGACCACGCCTATCTGGAGCCGGATGTGGCGATTGCAGAGCCGGACCCCGTTCAGGGAGGCCTTGTGATCTACAGTCCGCAGCACGCGGTGCAGCTGGCCAAGCGGGCCATGTCGGATGCGTTCAACCTGCCCCAGAGCAAGATCCGGGTGGTCAGCCAGATCGTAGGCGGCGGCTTTGGCGGCAAGGAGGACTCCACCTTTGATGTGAGTGTGATCGCCGGTGTGCTGGCCCTGAAGACCGGCCGCCCGGTCTACTACGAGTTCACCCGGGATGAGGTTTTCAAAAACACGGGAAAGCGCCACGCATGCACGATCCACCACCAGCTGGCCGCCACCAGAGAGGGAAAGCTCCTGGGCATCAAGGTGGACACCGTGATCGACAAGGGCGCGTGGAAATCCATTGACGCCATCCCCTCCAGAACGGCCCAATACGCGGGCGGACCCTATTCCATTGACCACGCCCTGTGCCGCTCCTGGTCGGTATTTACCAATCACCCCTATGGCTGCGCGTTTCGCGGTCTGGGCAATCCCCAGGCCCACTTTGCCATGGAGTCGCAGATGGACGAGCTGGCCCGAACGCTGGGGATGGACCCGGTGGAGCTGCGCATGAAAAACATTCTGCGCCACGGCGACAGCACGATCTGGGGCCAGGTCATGCTGGAGGAGCGGGGCCTGGGTCTGGAGGAGTGTATCAGGCGGGTCTGTCAGGACAGGATCTTTCAGACGCCGCTGGACCAGTCGGACCCCAGGGTCCGGCGGGGCAGGGGAATTGCCTGCTTCCTCTACGGAACGGGCACCGGCATGCCCACGGACGGGGCCCACTGCCTGGTGCAGGCCCAGCCGGACGGATCTGTCAACATTGGCGCCGCCGCCAGCGAGCTGGGACAGGGCTTTATCATCGCCATGAAGCAGCTGGCGGCGGACACGCTGGGGGTATCCGCGGATAAGGTCTCTATCGACTTTTCCGACTCCGCCGCCTCTCTGGAGTCGGGGGCCACCGTGGCCTCCAGAACCACGGTGCTCACCGGCAACGCCATTGTGGATGGCTGCAGGCAGCTGCGGCAGCGGTTTCAAAAAGTGGGGGCGGAGATGCTTCACTGCGACGCGCGGACCTGCGAAATTGAAAACGACACGGTCTATCCCGCCGGCTGCCCGGAGCGGGCCATCCCCCTGAAAGCGGTGATTGCCAGGGCGTTTGTATCCCAGGTGCCGCTGGGGGCCGTGGGGTCCTGGTATCCGCCCATGACCTATCCAAACCCGGAAAACCAGGGCGACAAGATGCACACCTATGCTTTTGGCTGCCAGGGAGTGCGTGTGGCGGTGGATATCGAAACGGGTGAGCTCACGGTGGAGGACGCCGTGCTGGCCTGCGACGTGGGCAAGGCCATCAATCCCGGCACGGTGGAGGGGCAGATGCAGGGCGGCATGGCCCAGGCCATCGGCTGGGCGCTGATGGAGGAGCAGTTCATGGTAAACGGCAAAATGAAAAACCACACCTACCACGACTATCTGATTCCCACGGCCATGGACCTGCCGAACCTGCGCACGATTCTGGTGGAGCACCCCAACTGCCTGGGTCCCTTCGGCGCCAAGGGCGTTGGGGAGCCCCCCATCGTGGGTGCGGCCCCTGCGATCCGCGCTGCGGTGCGGGATGCCATCGGCATCAGCATCAACGAGATTCCCATGACGCCTGTGCGGATTATGGAGGCGCTGCGAAAAAAGAAAGGCCAGGAATAAAAGAAAAGAGAAGAGAAAAGGAGAGTATTTATGGATGGTATGCTAGCGTTAACAATCGTGTGTGTCATTTTCGCCATTGGCGACTTTATTTCCGACAGGACCCACGCGGTGGTCCCCGTGCTGCTTTTCGCCACGGTGACCTTCTTGATCCTGTTTTGGAGCGGAATCGTTCCCACCACCCTCTTTACCGACGCGGGCCTGATGGCCATTTCCACCATGATGACGGGCCTCTTTATCGTCAACATGGGCACGCTGCTGGATCTCAAACAGTTTGTGGAGCAGTGGAAGGTCGTTGTTCTGGGCCTTGCCATTGTGATTGTCGGCGGCGTGCTGATGTTCTTTGTGGCGCGGCCTATCCTGGGCAACAACTTTGCCGTGGCCCTGGTGGGCCCCATCACCGGTGGCTGGGTCTCCGCCGTAGTGGTCAACGACGCCATTACGGCCCTGGGCTCCCCCGAGTCTTTGAAGCTGGCCGGCGTTCTGGCCACGATCATTGTGGCAGTGCAGGGCATTATCGGCTACCCCTTGGCCTCCCTGTTCCTCCGCAAGGAGGCCCGGCGGCTGGTGAGCGGCTATCAAAACGGCTCCATCCAGTGGACCCGCACCTTTTTCGACAGCACTGCCAAAACCGAAGAGCAGCCCGCCCGAAAAAAGCTGATTCCGCCCACGCCCGAGCGGTTCCAGACGCCGTTTATCCTTCTGGGCAAGAGCTGCATTGTGGCCCTGATCTCCTTCCAGCTCTCCAACCTCACCGGCGGCGCGGTGCATAAATACGTTATCTGCCTGATTATGGGCGTGATCGCTCAGGAGATTGGCTTTTTGGAGCACGACGTGATGAAGAAGTCCAACTGCTACGGCATTGGTCTGGTGGTGTGCATGGTCTCCATCCTGGTGTTCCTCACCGCAGTCACTCCGGCGGATGTGGCCGCTTTGCTGCCGGTGGTAATCGGCGCGTTTATCATCGGTCTTCTCAGCATGTTTGTGATCGCCGTTGTTGTGGGCAAGATCTTCAAATTCAGCTGGATGATGTGCTGCGGCATCACCTGCTCCTGCCTGTTTGGCTTTCCCGGCACCTATGTGGTGTCTACCGAGGTGGCCAGGCAGATTGCCGGAACGGAGGACGAGGAGCAGATGATTCTGGACAACGTGCTGCCCAAGATGCTGGTGGCCGGGTTTATCTGCCTGACGGTTACCTCTGTTATCATCACCGGCGTATTTATCAATTACCTGGTGGTGTAACCGGATGCCTGTTTACAATAGCGTGATCAAGCGGGGCCGAGGGGCGCATGTCGCCCCCCGGCCCCGCCGGACTTTCCGCAGTGTTCTGCCCCGCGCTAGATCAGTGCCGCCACCAGCCAGACGAGGCCGATGGCCGCCGCGCCCATCAGGGCGTACAGCACGGGGCTGAGATCCCGCCACGGCCGGCCAAACCGGCCGTGGCTGCCCCCGGCGTAGCTCCGGGCCACCCGCTTGGCCTCCTCTACCAGTTCCCGGGATGTGACGCCGTCTCCGGCGGCGTCGTTCCGGACAATAAAGATGGCCTGCTCAAAAAAACGCTGGTCCGGGGATTCCACCACTACGACCCGTCTGGAAATGCCTTTTACCATACTGCCCTATGCCTCCAACCTCGCAAGTTTGATACTGCAGGCTTGAAACGGTTTGTAAAAAATGTTTCAAGCTGTTTGAACCTGATTTCATTTTTCCGCGGGCTGGGAAATTTTATACGTATTAGAGAAAAATCGGAGAATGACAGCGGAGAGCTATACCCGCTTTACGCCGTCCTTGGGCCGGTACAAAACCTGAATGCCGCAGTCATCCTGAAGCCGCTCCCGCCGGATGCTCTCGGAGAGGATCAGGCCGGCCAGGGTCTGGGGGTCCTCCCCCTCCCAGCCGGCCAGAAGGTTTTGCAGCCACTCGTCCCGGCAGGGGTCCGCCACGCCGTCGCTGACCATCACCGCAAAGCCGCCGGGCTCCAGCTGTACCCGGGTCACATCCGGGGCCGCCGGGGCACTGCGGAGCCCCACCGGCAGCGTTCCGCCGGTGACGCGCCGGACGACGCCTCCCTTTTTGAGATAGCTGGGGGCCGCGCCGAATTTGTAAAAGGCTGTCTCTCCGGTGGCGGCGTCGCAGGTGCACAGGTCGATGGTAGTAAAGCTGCCGCTCTCCGCTCCCCGAAGGGCCATGGCGGAATTCAGGGTTTTCAGGGCGGCCTCCGGCTCCACGCCCGCCTCCAGAAACTGCTGCAGCAGCCGGCAGATGAGGGCGGATTCCCGCTGGGCGGACTCGCCGCTGCCCATGCCGTCTGCCAGCAGCAGGCACCACACGCCGTCCTCCCGCCGGAAGGAGACCACCGTGTCCCCGCAGATGTTCTCCCCCTCTTTGGGCCGCAGCACCGCGCCCACCCGGCAGAGAGAGGCGCTGCCCGAGGCCGTTACGGCCGGCTCCTCCAGCCCGGCGGCGGTGGCGGTCAAAAGCTCAGAGAGCTGGGCGTACTGTCCTTTGGCGCTGCGCCGGGTCTCCTCCAGCTGCCGCCGGTACTGCCGCCGCAGCAAAAAGGCGGACAGCTCTCCGTTGACGGCGGCCAGAAAGTCCGGCAGATGGATGCACCGGTCCGCAAAATAGGGGGGGAAATCCCTAGCCAGGGCCCGCCCCCGCTCCAGAAGATAGGGGGTGGCGTCGTTGAAGGCGTTGAAGGTGCCGCTGTACTCCCGCTGCCAGCACAGCTCGCAGAGGGCACAGCCCCGGCAGACCTTTTCCGCAGCCCGGTCAAACACGATGGCGGGATTTTCGTCTGTGGAGAGCGGAGTCCGGCCCATGCTGTCGTACAGGTCCCGCAGGGCCGCCGCCGCCCGGTTCAGCCGCTCTTTCAGCCTTCCGCCGGCGGCGGTGGCCGTGGGCTCTGCCCGCCGCACCCGCTTTCCGCCGAAAAGGCGGCCCGGCAGCAGTAAGAACAGGGCCGCTCCGACGGCGGCCTCCAACAGCAGCGCCCTGGCCGCCGGCGCCTGCCGGGCCGGCAGCAGGGCTGTCAGGGCTGCCCCGAAGGATGCGACCCCCGCCATCACCCGCCGTCTTCCGCTGCAGCTGCCGGCCAAAAGGCCCGCCAGCCCATAGGCGGCGGCAAACAGCCCGCCGCCCGTTCCGGCGCAGAGGTCCGCCGTCAGGCCTGCGCCAAGGCCTGCGGCCGCGCCTGTGACGGGGCCCCGCTCATAGGCGGTATAGGTCAGTAAAAGACATAACAGCGCCCGCCCCGGAGAGAGTCCCAGAATCTCCAGATCCACGAGGGCCAGCAGCAGCGCCGCCGCCAGAAAGAGTATGCCCTCCGGCGCGGGGCGGTCTGTGCCGGAGGACAGCAGGCGGCCAAAAAACCAGGCGGATATGCCGGTGAGCACGGTGGCGGCTATGTAGAGGGGCAGGCGGTTCAACGGGGAGAGCGCCTGGACGACATAGATCCCCCCCACCGCGGCAAAGAGGGCGGCGGCAGTCAGCGGCATAAAGAGAGGGCGTTTTTGCAAAACCGTTCCCCGAAAGGAGGTGGCGGCGGTTAAAATTAAAATGCCGGTTGCAAGAAACGGCAAAGCGTCTGAAAAGTCCAGAAACAGTGCCGCGCCAAGGCCTGCCCCGGCCAAAGCGGCGATGCCCTCTCCCCCGCCGCCGGCCGCCGCGATGCAGCCCAGGGCAAAGGGGGCGTGCCCGTCCGGTATCTGGCTGGCGGTCAGCGCCGCCGCCAGAAAAAAGCGGATCCCCCAGGATAGCAGCCGTGCCGGCTGCCGGAGCTCCAAAGTGATTTGACCGTATCGCACAGCTTGTCCCTCCAAAAGAGTTGATTTTCCACCATTTTACAGCGGGTATTTCAAGAATTTCGTCGGGAAATGTGGAGGGTGAATTTCCTGTGGAAGCGCTGCCGCCTATTTTCTCCATAGACATTTTTTCCCCTGCATGATATGATAGATTCCGACTAATCGGATCAGGAGGCCGCCATGTATATTGGAACGGTGGAAGTAAAGTCCAGGCTGGCTCTGGCGCCTATGGCTGGCGTAACAGACGCGGCCTTCCGCCAGATCTGTGCGGAGCAGGGCGCAGGCTACACAGTCACAGAGCTGATCTCCTCCCGGGCGCTGTGTTACCACGATAAAAAGACCTTTTCCCTTCTGCGGCAGTTTCCGGGGGAACATCCCGCCGCCGTGCAGATTTTCGGCAGCGACCCCGCGTGTATGGCGGAGGCGGCCCGGATCGCCCTGGAATTTTCCGGTGCGGATATCATCGACATCAACATGGGCTGCCCCATGGGGAAAATCGTCAACAACGGCGACGGGGCGGCGCTGATGCGGGACACGGAAAAGGCCGCCCGTATTGTGGAGGCCGTGGTCCGGGCTGTGCCCGTTCCCGTCACGGCCAAATTCCGCCGGGGCTGGGACATGGGCAGCTGCAACTGTGTGGAGTTTGCCCGGGCCCTGGAGCAGGCGGGCGTCTCCGCAGTGGCCGTCCACGGGCGCACCCGCGCCCAGGTATACGGCGGACAGGCGGACTGGAATTGTATTCGCCGGGTGAAGGAGGCCGTGTCTGTCCCGGTGTTTGCCAACGGGGACATCTGGAAGCCGGAGGACGCCCTTCGCATTCTGCGGCACACCGGTGCGGACGGGGCCATGATCGGACGGGGGTGCTTCGGCAACCCGTGGATCTTCCGCCAGGCCGACGCCGCGCTGGAGGGGCTGCCCATTCCGCCCCTCCCCCCCCTGGCGGAGCGGTGTGACACGGCGGTGCGGCAATTTGAGCTCTCGGCCCAGGCAAAGGGGGAGCGGGTGGCGGTTTTAGAGGCCCGCCGCCACTACTGCTGGTATCTTAAGGGTGTGCCTCATTCCGGCTATTATAAGGAACAGATCGTGCAGATGAACACGCTGGAGGATGTATACCGGGTGACAAGGGGGATCAAACGGGATCTGATATGAAGGCTTTACAGGAACAACAATGGGTGGAGGAGGCCCGAAATGGCAGCCAGCCGGCTTTTGAACAGCTGGTGCGCCTGTATGAAAAGAGGGTTTTCTCCCTGGCGCTGCGGATGTGCGGCAACCCGCAGGACGCCGCTGAGGCTGCGCAGGACGCCTTTCTGGCCGCCTGGCAGGGGCTGCGGTTTTTTCGTGGCGAGTCCAGCTTTTCAACCTGGCTTTACCGTCTGGCCTCCAACGCCTGTGTGGATCTGCTGCGGCGGGAGGGCCGTCACCGCGCCGCGGCGGGCCCTTCGCTGGATGACAGTGAGCTGAATCTGGACATCCCCGACCGTACTGCCTCGCCCCAGGCGGCGGCGGAGGGAGCGGAGCTGCGCCGGCAGATCGAGGCGGGACTGGCGGCGCTGCCCCTGGAGCAGCGGCAGGTGCTGGTGCTGCGGGAGATGCACCAGCTCAGCTATGAGGAGATCGCGGCCACGCTGGAGGTAGACGTGGGTACGGTAAAATCCCGCATCAACCGCGGGCGCAAACGCCTTAGAAACTTTTTGCTGGAGAGCGGGAACTTTTCCGGCCGCCCTCCGTCTAAAAGGGCAGAGAAGGAGGGCTGGCAATGAAATACTGTGAGGCATATGCGGCCCTGTTGGATCCGTATGTGGACGGGGAGCTCTCCGGCGAGGAGGCCGCCCGTGTCCGGGCACATCTGGCGGACTGCCCCGGCTGCATAGCCTATGTGGAGGATGCGCTGGCGATCCGCGCGGCGTTTGCGGAGATCGAAGATATGGAGCCGCCGGAGAACTTTACCGGCGGCGTGATGGCGGCGATTGAGGCGCTGGAGAGCGAACGGGAGGCGGAGCGCCGGCCGCCGAGCAGGACAATGGGCTGGAAAAAAGTGTTGCTGCCGCTGGCAGCCTGCTTTGCCCTTGTGGCGGTTCTGAGGTACGGTTCCGCGCAGGGGGGCGATGCCGCCGCGCCCACAGCTGCCCCTGCCGCCTTTTCCGCAGACGGGGCAGAGAGCGCCACGGAGGATATGCCGGCGGACAACGCCGCCTTTAATGCGGCGGCAGACTGTGCGCCGGCGGAGCTGGAGAACGGGATTTTGGGCGAATCTCAGGCGGAAGAACCGGGAAAGACCGCGCCGGGGAACCGCATGAGCGATGGGGAAAACGGGCAGACGGTCTATTTCGCCGCCGCGACTCCGGAGGCGCAAAAGACTACCTCCCGCGCCATATGGATCAGGTCTGCCCGGGCGGAAGGGCTGCTGGAGGGTATGGACTACACCCTTACTGAAACCGGCTGGCGCCGCTACTGCCTGACGGCGGAGGAGTACGACAGCCTGCTGGCCGTCCTGGAGGATGGGCGGGCGGAGATCGTGGCGGCCGGAGACGTGCCGGAGACAGAGCCGGACCCCGGAGACGGTTATTTGGTCTATCTGACGGAAGAATAGGAAGAGGGGAACCGCAAAATTGGCGGTTCCCCCCTTTTCTTTTGAAAAACGCTGTGGTATGATATTTCTGACAGGTGCCATCTCCCTGTCCAAGCGCCCGGATGGGGCGTTCGTTCGGTGAACCGGATGGGTCATCGTTCTCTAAACAAAAAAATGGAGGCTGCTCCGGCCTTACCGGGGTGATTTCTGCATGCTGCAGGCCTCCACACTGTCAAAAGGAGGTCTTTTTTCATGCTAAAGTCCCGCTTTACCACCAGACAGATGGCTACCGCAGGCGTCATTGCCGCCCTCTATGCCGGGCTCACCGTACTGCTGCCCATTCCCCAGTACGGTCCCGTCCAGCTCCGGGTGGCCGAGGCCATGACCGTGTTGCCGTTTCTGTTTCCCGAGGCCATTCCCGGCCTGGCTCTGGGGTGCTTTTTGGCCAATCTCCTCTCCCCCTACGTGCTGGACTGGGTGTTCGGCACGCTGGCCACGCTGCTGGCGGCCATCTGGACATCCAGGCTCCACAACCGCTATCTGGCAGCCCTGCCGCCGGTGGTATGCAACGCCCTCATCGTGGGTGCGGAGATCGCATATCTCTCCACGCCGGACGGCGCGGCCTTCCTCCCCGCCTTTGCCATGAACGCCCTCACCGTGGGCTTGGGAGAGGCGCTGGTGTGCTTTGTGCTGGGCACGCTGTTGTTGCAGGCCCTATATCAGGTGCCCGCCCTGCGCGGCCGCACTGCGGACCGGGTATAAGAGCACACAGCCGGCAAAAAGACGGCGGCGTCTCGCCAGAAGCGGGACGCCGCCGTTTTTTTACGCCTCTTTGAAGACCTCTTTGCCAAGGCCGCAGACGGGGCACACCCAATCTGCCGGCAGATCTTCCCACTTGGTGCCGGGGGCGATGCCGTTGTCAGGGTCGCCGGCCGCCTCGTCGTAGATATAGCCGCAGGGTTCGCACTCATACTTCTTCATGGCAGATTCTCCTTCTTTCCATATTGATAGGACGGGCCTCTTATGATTATATAGCAGAATTGCCGGCTTTATTACTATGGTATTTGCAACATTTTTCCATCTATCGCAGTTTTTTCCGAATTTTTGCCTTCAGCTCCGGGGAGAGTAGGCTGCCTGCGGCCCTTACGGGCAGCGGGGGCAGGGCAAAGTGGCGTTTTCGCACAGTCTCAAAGGGCTCCAGCGCATAGGAGGCGAAAAACGCCGCCCGGTCCGGCGGGCAGGCCGTGGGGGAGGCCAGCCGGGGGTTGCCCGCAATGGCCCGTTCCACGGGAAAGGCCTGCCGGCTCAGGGGCAGCTGGTCGAAGATGTGGCTGCCGTGGGCCGTATTTACCAGCAGCAGGCTCACGCCCTTTTCCTGCTGCTCCGGCAGCTCCTCCGGCCGAAGGCCCCAGAAATCCCCCAGAGTGAAATCCCCGGGCCGCGTCATGGAGGCGTAGGGGCAGCTGTAGCAGCTGGGCCGCAGAAACAGCGCCCGGCCAAAGGCACGGCCGAATTCAGTGCGGAACAGGGGGGCGGAGTCCACGGCGCCATTGTCGAAGACGGTGGTGAAGTGGCTGTCCCTCCAGCCGGTGACCTTGTTGCGAAAGCGCACCGCCTGCAGGCCTTGGCCCTTTCGCCTCTCAATGGAGCGGGCCATATCCTCCCACACGCCGGGGGAGGGCACGCCGTGGCACACCAGGTCGCAGGTGGTGAGATTTTCGGGCCGGCTGCCCAGATAGCGGTACAGCCCGTCCACCTGGCAGGGGGTGCCGGAAAACAGCACCTGCCGGGTCTCCAGACACTCCCGGACCATGCGGAAGGTCCCCTCCAGGTCGCTTTGCACGTATTTTGCACCCCGGAGCCGCCACAGCTCCTCCTTGCAGAAGCAGGCCGTGTGGCGCAGGTGCTGCTTTCCGTCGAAGACCGCGCCGAACACCACGCCGCCACTTTCCAGGATGAATTCCGCCAGGGTGGTGAACACGCCGCCTGAGGTGGAGTCCCTTCGCACGGCGTCGTCCCGGTTCCATGCGGCAAAGGCCGCCGGCGGCGGGGTCTTCTCCCGGGGATGGAGGATGGGGCACACGGCGGTGCAGCGGTTGCAGCGGACGCACTTTGCAAGATCCACCGCCGGGCGGGCAAAGCCCTCCCGGTCCCGGGGCATAGAGATGGCGTCCCGGGGACAGACGGCGGCGCAGGCGCTGCAACCGCTGCAGCCGGTGCGGCTCGCCAGGCGGGGCAGCGGGGGCTCCGCCCCGGCGGAAGGGGGTTCCGTCTCCCCGTTTTGCAGGGCGGAGCGGAGATAGGCGAGAGAGTCGCGGCGGGCCCGGCACAAATGGGCCTCTGCCGCCGCCCAATCGATTTCGTCGGTGATGCCGGCGGCGTCCCCCTTGCCCACGATTCGCTCCGTCAGGCCCAGGCGGCTTAGGAGGCTGAAGGTCCGGGAGGTCTCCGGCGCGGCCAGCTCCCGGGGAGACACGGCGGTAAAAAAAGGCTTTTGGAATTGGAGGGAGAACACCGTGCCGTGGAAGGAGTTGGTGCAGACGAAGGCCGCGTCCCGGAAGAGGGCCAGAAACTCAGAGGGTCCCGCGTCCAGCACACAGTTTGCCCTGGGGTGAATCTTCTGCCGCGTGCCGCACAGCTGCACCACCGGCAGTCCGGTCTCCTCCGCCAGACGGCGGACATAGGGCTCCAGCGCCCCGGGCTTACTGATGCAGTAGCAGAGGATATACCCCTTTCCGCCCTGAGGAGACGCCGGCGCCATGGCCGCCCACTCCGCCCGGGTGAGCAGCAGTGTGGGGTCCAGCACCACGGGGACGTTCTGCCCGGTGAGCTCCCGGATAATGGCCTGGCCCTGCCCCTCCCGAACGGAGAGGTGGGAGAAGGACGAGAGATAGTCCCGCAGCTCGTCCTCCATGCCCTCCGGAACGCGGGGAATACCGAA
Organism: uncultured Oscillibacter sp.; assembly: GCA_950097035.1. Lineage (GTDB taxonomy): Bacteria > Bacillota > Clostridia > Oscillospirales > Oscillospiraceae > Oscillibacter. Next base: position 12,794 of record CATNDT010000011.1, on the reverse strand, counting down.
AGAGGGGGCGTAGGCGATTTTTCGCCGCTGGGAGAAGGCGCCGAAAAACACGGGGTCAAACCGCCCGTCCGGAAAGATTTTGGGGTTCCAGATCTGGTCGCTGCCGGCGAGGATCAGGTCATACGGCAGCTCGGCTGTGCGGAGTTCCTCCAGGCTTTCAAACCGGTGGGGGGAGATGCGGAGCCACTGTTTGGAAAAGGATTCAAAGCGCCGGTACCTGGTCCGCAGGGGCCGGTAGTGGAGAGCCGTGTGGGCGTCTGCCGCCGCGCTGCCAAGGCCCGTGGGCGCACAGAAGAGGGCATTGTTTTGGTTTACGAAATAGTCTATGATCTCGCACTCCCCGCCCATGGCCGTCACTGCCCGCTGGGTAGCTGCCGCCTGGAGCAGGGCGCCGTAGTGGTGGATATGATAAAAGGTGACAAGTCCTGTTTTCAAGCGGCAAGACTTCCTTTCTCTCAAAGGCGTTTGGATTCCGGGCGTTCCGGAAGATCAGGGCAGATCCGGGACCTCTTTTGGAGGCGGGAGTACCAGCAGATCGTCTTCGGCGATCCAGTCCGTCACATCCACCACCTCAAATTCGGTCTCTGTGCGGCGGATGACCACCCGCGCAAGCCCTGCGTTGATCACCAGCCGGCGGCACATGGAGCAGGACGTGGCGTCGGGCAGCAGCTGACCCGTCCGGGCATCCCGCCCCACCAGATACAGCGTGCCTCCCACCGTGTCCCGCCGGGAGGCGGAGATAATGGCGTTGGCCTCGGCGTGAACGCTGCGGCACAGCTCATACCGCTCGCCCCGGGGAACCTGCATGGCCTCCCGGGAGCAGTATCCCAGGTCCACGCAGTTGGCCCGGCCCCGGGGCGCGCCGTTGTAGCCGGTGGCGATGATCTCGTCGTTGGTGACGATGATGGCGCCGTAGACCCGGCGCAGGCAGGTGGCCCGCTCCAGCACGGTCTGTGCGATGTCCAGATAGTAGTTCTCTTTACTGATGCGCTTCATGGACAGCCCTCCCTCTCTTTTAAATTTCGTGATACGTTATGATTATAGCAACTCCGCCGCCCCTTGGCAAGGGTGTCAAACGTCCGGCAGGCCCGCCCGCACGGCAATCAGCTGAGCCGTGACGGACACCGCGATCTCCTCCGGCGTCTCCGCGCCGATGGAAAGGCCGATGGGAGAGCGGACCCGGCCCCACTCCTCCGCCGTAAAGCCCTGCGCCAGCAGCTGCTCCCGGCACAGGGCCGCCTTCTTGGCGGAGCCGATGCAGCCCAGGTATTTTACGCCGCTGCGGAGGGTTTGGGCCAAAACCTCGTGGTCCGCCTGGTGGCCCCTGGTCATAATGACCACGTAGTCGTCCGGCGTCAGGGTGATTTGCCGGGAGAGCTCCGCAAAGGGGCCGCAGAGGGTCTCCTCCGCCTGGGGGAACAGCTCCGGGTTGGAAAAGGCGCGGCGGTCGTCGTAGACCACCGGGCGAAAGCGCACCGCCGCCGCCGCCCGCACCAGCGCCTGGGACACGTGGCCGCCGCCGAAGATATAGAGCCGCCCGGCCCGCACCATGGGGACGGCCATCCATCCGCCGCTGCAGACCGGCCTGTTTTGCAGCAGGGCGGAGAGATTTTCCGGTGCGGAGGCGAGGTGGCGGGTTCCGTTCCGGTCCGCCGTGCCCATGGCGGTGATGGTCTCTCCCCGAAGCTCCCGCAGCAGCCAGGTGTCCAGACTGCCGCCTGTGGTCTCCATCAGGTCCCGTAAAACGGCGATGGCCGCCGGATCTCCGGCGGGCAGATACTGAAACTGCACCGCCACGTCCCCGCCGCAGACCATGCCCAGGCTGGCGGCGTCCCCCGGGACAAAGCGGAAGCGGCGCAGGGCGCTGCCGCCCTGTTCCAGCAGCTGTGCCGCCAGCTTCTGGGCCTCGTGCTCCACGCTGCCGCCGCCGATGGTCCCCAGGCTTCGCCCGTCCGGAAACGCCGCCAGCATGGCCCCCGCGCCCCGTGGGGTAGAGCCGCTGGCCTCCACCACGCTCACCAGCTCCACCGCCTGGCCGGACTCCAGGGCGTGGACAATTTCCCGTAGCCATTTCCGCATATCCGCATCCTCCCGTCTGTTCCTTTTTACCATCATATCACATTTTCTCCCCGGCGCAAATGGTTCCCGCGAAAATTCCCCGGAACAGACGCTCCAAAATCTTTTTCACGGTTTTATAAAAATTTGAAGAAATTTCGGCCCATATATCGTATGATAAACATCGGACCTGGAGGGAGGCGGTGGCGAACGGCATGACGAAAGAGCAATTTTCAGCGTTGGTGCTCCAGTACGAGCGGCTGGTCTACACCGTCTGCTTTCAGCTGGCGCGGGACGCCGCAACCGCGGAGGATCTGACCCAGGAGACGTTTCTCTCCGCCTATCTCCACCGGGAGGCCATCCCCGCGGGTTATGAGCGCCAGTGGCTGAGCCGCATTGCCGCCAACAAGGCCAAGGACTATCTGCAAAGCGCCTGGTCCCGCCATGCGGTGCTGCCGGGGGACGAGGGGATGCCGCCAGGGCTCTCCCCGCCCGCGGAGGAGGAGGCCCTTCAAAAAAGCGGGGCGGCGGCCATTGCGGCGGCTATCGAGGCCCTGAAGGAGCCCTACCGCCCGGTGTGCAGGCTGTGCCTGCTGGAGGAGCGGTCCCCGGAGGAGGCGGCCCTTGCCCTGGGCAGGCCGGTAAAGACGATACATACCCAGCTCTCGCGGGGGAAACGGCTCCTGCGGCAGCAGTTGGAAAGGAGTGAAGGCTATGGAACGGTTCCGCGCTGACGGACATTTGACAGACGAGGCGCTGTCGGCCCTGGTTCTGGACGGAGAGATAGACCCGCTGGGCCGCCTGGAGATGGCGGAGCACCTGTCCTTCTGTGACCTGTGCCTCCAACGGTATACGGACCGGCTGGCCGGCGCCGAGCTGCTGGCGCCGCCGCAGGGATGCGAAAAGGGGCTCTGGACCCGCATCAGGCTGCGGACGCTCCGCCTTGTGACCAGCCGGTACGCCACGGCGGCGGCCGCCGTGGCCCTGGCGCTGACGGTGCTCTGGAGCGGCGAAGAGGTCCGCTTCTCCCGCCCCGCCCTGCCGGAGGACAGAAGCGCGGCGGTGGAGCGCCTTCACACCTGGCCGGAGCGCTGGAACGATGCGCTGGACCGGACGCTGTCCGGTGTGACGGACTTTTTTGACGGCCTGCGGCCACAAAACAATCGGTAAGGGGGAATTGATATGATAAGACTGATTCGCGGACTGGTATTCTTTGTGTTTTCCTGTGTCCCCGGCTGCGGACAGATGCACCAGGGGTATATGAAGCGGGGTGTGTCCCAGACCATTTTGTTCTGCGGTTATCTGACTGCGGTCGTCTTCCTGGAGGTGGGGGCGCTGGCGGTGCTGCTGATTCCGCTGTGGCTCTACTCCTTTTTTGACAGCTATAACCTCCGCCGCCAGCGGCTGGAGGGCGTGGCGGAGGAGGATACCTACCTCTTCGGCATGTCGGAGCTGGACGCCCGGCGGCTGTCGGACCTCTTTGCCAGGCGGCACAGCGTGATCGGCTGGGCGCTGGTGCTGGTGGGACTCTATTTGCTGTATAACACGGTGGCGCGGCGGGTGCTGAGTGGCCTCTGGAATCTGTTCCCCTGGCTGGACTGGCTGTTTGACCTGCTGGTGTGGGATATCCCCCGCATTGCGGTGACGCTGCTGATCATCGCGTTGGGCATGTGGTTTATCCGGGGCCCCAGGAAAAGGGCCCCTGCGGACGATATCCCCGCGTTTGTCCCCTCCCGGGGAGAGGGGGACCCCGCCTATGCCCCTGAGTTTTTCCGGGAGGCTCCCCACGCGCCGGATGTGCCCGCCGGCGGAGCGGTGACGGCGGCGGAGACAGAAGAGGATTCTCATGGAAACGGCTGATCGGGCGGCGCAGGCTGCGGCTCCCCGGCAGCGCCGGGTGGGCACGCTGACGCTGGGTATCGTGCTGGTGGCCGCCGGGGTGGGGATGCTGGCGTCCATGTTCTGGTCCGGATTCCGGCCGGAGTGGCTGCTGAAGGCCTCTCCCTGTATCCTGATCCTGCTGGGGGCCGAGACGCTCCTCTCCGCCCGGGGCGGCGGCCGGGTGAAGTATGACTGGCTGGGGATGATCCTCTGCTTTGTTCTCACCGGCACGGCGCTTTGTATGTACGGCGCCGCCTGGTGGCTCGCCAATGTGGAGATCGGCGGCTATCAGTCCCGCTGGGCCGGGGAAGAGGTCTACGAGATGAGCTACGCCTATTTCAACGGTATGGATTCCCACACCCTGCGCCTGGAGGCGGGAGATACCCTCTGGGGCCAAGTGGACACCTGCAACGGCTGGCTGGAGGTGGAGATCAGCGACGACGAGGGAAACACCCTCTGCGACGGTTTCCCCGCCAACCGGGCGGAGGCCATCCCCATTGAAAGGACCGGGAATTACATCGTCCTGGTCTGCGGCCACCGGGCCGGAGGCGGCTTCTCCTTCCGCCGGATACCGGCTGAGGAGCCCGCCCTGGAGGCAGTGCCCGCGCCGGAGTCGGAATCCGCGCCGGAGGAATCGGAGCTGCCGGCCGCGTAGCGCACAAAGACGCAACAGAGCTGCCGGTATCAAATACAAGCGCCCCCTGCCCTGCCGTTATGGCGCGGGCAGGGGTGTTTTTATGCCGGCGGCGGCCGGAGGACGGGGAAGCGCGGCGGCGCGCAAACCTGTTACGGCCAGGTAACAGTTCCGGCATGGAAATTGCAACCTTAACGTAACGCTCCTCCGCGGGGCGGACGGCAGGCCGCAGGGTGGAGCTCCCTGGAATTACAGGGGTTAAAGCGGATGCAAAAAACTGGCATGAATTTTGCTTAATTTATGTACAGAGAGGCGGGAATGCGTCTGCGCAGTGTTCCGCCGGATTAAAGGGTTGATGGAGGAGAAATTTTTATGAAAGTGAAAGACAAGTATCTGAATTTTTACTATGAGACTATTGGCGAAGTACCGGAGCCGGTCATTGATCCCGCCAAAACCGCCCTGCTGATCATTGATATGCAGAATCAGTTTGTGCGGAGGGATTCTCCGGAGGCCGAGGCGTTCAAGGCGGCGGGAGAGTGGGAGCGGTGGATTCCCTTCCACGACAGGCTGGACGAGACCGTGATTCCAAACAATGTGAAGCTGCTGGAGTATTTCAGAAAACAGAACATGACGGTGACTTACGCCCAGATTGCGTGCCTGCGGGAGGACGGTGAGGACCGGTCGCCCGTCCAGAAGTCAGAGGGGTGGAACGGCATTTTCCTCCCCATCAACAACCCGGAGACCCAGATTATCGACGAGCTGACGCCCCGGAAAAACGAGATCGTTGTCAGCAAGACCACGGACAGCGTGACCACAGGGACCAACTACCTGACCCTGCTCAACTTTATGGGGATTGAAACCGTGGTGGTAACGGGGATTGTGACCGACCAGTGCGTGGCGTGCTCCGTCCGCGGCCTTGCTGACGCCGGATATAAGGTGATCTGTGTGGAGGACGCGTGCGCCGCTGGCAGTATGGAGCTGCATGACGCGGAGCTGAAAATTATGAGCGTGATCTACTGCGACGTTTTGAGTACAGACGAGACCATCGGTCTGATTGAAAAGAATACAGACAAGCCTTAAAAATCCGACAGAGGGCGCATAAATATGGGAGGTCAATATGGAAGACAATAAATTGAGAAAAACCATAACCCTGCCGGGTATGATCGCCATGGCGGCAGGCGGCATGGTTGCTGCGTGGATGGTGGAGATCAAATACTGGTTTGAGATTGGCGGCGCGGGCTCCGTATGGTCGCTGATTACCTGCGCGGTCCTGGTGCTGCCGCTATGCTTTATCTATTCGGAGATGACCAGCATGATGCCCTACGCCGGCGGACAAAATCTGTGGGTTTCCAACGCGTTGGGCTGGAACACAGGCTTTGGCGCCTGCTGGCTGATTATGCTGCTCTACGTAATGGCGATGCCGACGGTTGCATACGGAATCGCCAGTATGCTGGGTTATCTGTATCCCATCACCTCGCTGCAGACAAAAATCATCGCCACCGTCATTCTGATCGTCTGGTACTTCCTCACCAATTCGGAGCTGAAGGTACTGGCGAAAATGCAGAACGTTCTCTTTTGGAGCACCCTGGTGGTGGCCGTCGGCGCGGATATCATCTTTATCCTGAGCGGCAGATGGACATACGACAATATTACCCCCTGGTTCAGATATGGAACTGCGGGATATACCGCCGGCATCGGTCTGCTGATTATGAAATTTGTCGGCTTTGATCTGATTCCGCAGCTGTCAGAGGAGGCGAATTTCCCCAAAAAGGACCTGTGGAAGGCCTTTGTGGGATCTATTGGATGCACGGTGCTGATTTACGGTCTGGCTATTGTGGCCGTTGGCGGCGTTGTGGGAAATCAGTGGATCGACGAGACGGATATTGTGGATCCGAGAGTTGCGGACCTGTTGGGGATGCACTGGCTGGGACTGGTTATCGTCATCATGGGCGCGCTGACCTGCATCACAACACTGTCCTCCTTCTGGCTGTCGGCCTCCCGCATTTTGCTGGGTGCGGCGAAGCAGCACCAGATGACGCCCAGATTCATGAAGCTGAACCGGCACGGCCAGCCCGCCTTCGGCAATCTGGTGGTGGGCGTCCTCTCCATCTATTTCACGGTCTTCGCGCCGGATGCGTGGGTCAACTACATCTACACCATTTACGGCGTAACTGCGGGGCTGGTATACCTTCTGGTCACGGTCTCGTTCCTCAGGCTTCGCAAGACCCATCCGGAGTGGGAGCGGCCGTATAAGATGAAAGGCGGCACATTCTGGGGGATCTTTGGCGTTTGCTTCTGCCTGTGGGTCATTTACACCAACGCCATCGTTATGGATCTGGGCGCCTGGGTGGTGCTGATTATCTATGCGGCGCTCGGCATTGCCTTCTGGGGATATGCGAAGTTCCGGCAAAAGCAGGACCCGGAGCACTGGGCGCCGGTCGTGATTTCTCCGGATACCGTGGACAGGGATTACTCACTGGAGGAATAACACAAAAACAGATAAAAACGCACGAGCCCAGGACAAACCTCCTGGGCTCGTGTTATAATACAGCCATAAGGCGCGGCAGCCGGCCGGAAGCGCGGATGGAGGCGGAGAGAGGTATGGATATCAGGATAAGGCGATCCCTGGCCACAACGATCATTGCAATTTTTCTGGTGTTTAACGTGCTCTCCATTCTGCTCTTCACCTACTACACAAAGGCCGAGGGGGAAAACAGCGCGCTGAACTACGCAAAACGGAGCATGCAGGAAATCGTCAATGAAAAGGGGGAGCTCATTGCGATTCGTTTTGACCGGTTAAAGACCAGCGTGGATCTTTTGGCCATGCTGCTGGAAGCGGACATCCGGCAGAGGGCCGGCCTGGATGACGCGCTGCAGGCATACGCCTTCAATAAAGACGGGTCTGTGAAGCGGGCAAAGGACGAGACGAAGGCGGCGGAGGCCCAGAGCAATATTCTGGCCGCCTGGAACGAAGAAAACCGGGAGACGCTGGTTCAGGAGATTCTCCTGACTGAAAAAATCGACGAGCCCATGAGTATCATTCTGCAAAACGAAGAGGTTATATGGGGCTATGTTGTCACCAGAAACAATCTGCTCCGCGTCAGCCCCTACAGCGATCTGGACGCCTATTTCGACGATAACCATATGCAGAACGAGGATGTGTTTTACACCCTGGCGGACCGTGAACACAATCCCGAAAGACGCGCCGTCATCACAAAACCGTATAACGACTATCTGGGAGAGGGGTGGACGATTACCTGTTCCAAACCGGTGTATGACCGGGAAAACGAGATGTTCGGCGTGGTGTGTCTGGACGTGTCTATGAAAAAGCTGCGGGAGGAGTTTTTTGACGGCTTTTCCCTGGGAGACACCGGAAAGATCTTCTGGCTCGACCGGATGGGCAATTTGTTCTATCACAGCGATTATGACAATCTCTCCCACGTACAGGGAGAGATGTACGACAAGAATATTTTTGAGCTTCCAATGTCCGGAGAGGAGCGGACCGCCGTTGAGGAGGCGTTAAACAACCGGAGCGGCACGATTTTATTCGGCGGTCCCAACAGCCAGCAGATCCTGGTGTACACCAAAATCGAGGAGCCGAACTCCTCGCTGATTATCCAGATGGATATGAACGAATTTGCGTCCGGAGAGCGGTTTGATCTGAAAAAGCTGGCGCTGCTGATCGCGGTGGACGCGCTGCTGGCCGCCGTCTTTGCGTTTATCCTGTACCGGAGCTTCTCAAGACCTATGCACACGCTGGTAAAACGGGCGGAACGCATATCCAGAGGAGATTACGAGATGATTGAGGAGGAGAGCGGCGCTTACTATGAAATCGCCCAGCTCAACAGCGCCTTTAACTCTATGAACCGGAGCATTGAGACCTATACGGAGACGCTGCTGGACAAAAACCGGGAAGTGAATACAATTTTGGAAAATATCGACACGGCGCTGATGATTGTGGACATGGACGGAAATATTGGCGCCAGGTCCAAGAGCAGCTATGGCGTGTCGGCCGAGAGGCTCAAAAACGTGCTGGAAAGGATCCGGGAGACCGGGACCTCCTTTGAGGAGCGGTTTGTGCAGGATGGAGAGGTCTACAAAAACGAGTACTGCCCCATCCTTTTGGAAAACAACCAGGTAAAAAAGGTGGTGATATGCAGCCAGTGCGTTACCGACAGCACTCTGCTGGAAAAGGAGATGCAGCAGCTGGAGAAAATGGCCGGCGTGGGGCAGCTTTCCGCCGCCATTGTCCACGAGCTGAAAAACATCCTGGCCAGAATCAAGGGCGCCGTGTATATTCTGTCCATGACCGGTCAGGATGCGGAGGAGATTGAGATCATCAGCCACGCCATAGAGGAGGCGCAGAGTGTCATCACCACGCTCTTGGACTTTTCCAAAAAGAGCGGCGGCGAGGGCGACATGACCAGCGTCAGCACCATTATCCATCAGATCCTGCTCCTGTCAAAGAAGGAGCTGATCGCCAAAAATATCAGTGTAAAGCTGCGGCTGGACGACCAGTGCTATATTCGCTCCGAGGGCAGGGAGGCGCTGAAAGTGATTCTGCAGAACACCATCATCAACGCTATTCAGGCGGTGGATTACGACGGGCGGATAGAGATCGCCTGCGGCAGACAGGGAGACGGCACGGCGATACGGATCAAAGACAACGGCGGCGGAATCCAGGTGGAGCCGAAGGAACGGGTTTTTGAGCCCTTTTTATCCACAAAGAAGGATGGAACCGGCATTGGCCTTTGGATCACAAAGCGGCTGGTCGGCTCACTGTCCGGCGACATCAGGATTACCGAAAGCGAAATGCATGAAACGGAATTTGTAATCACAATACCGATGTAAGGAAGAAAACGATGCAAAAGACAAAAGTTCTGCTGGTTGACGACGACAGGGAGCTGCTGCGGGTGTACAGCAAAATTTTTAAGCTCCAGGGCTTTGACATTGTGACCTGTCCCAGCGGAGAGGCGGCCCTGGAAATGCTGGCCGCCCATCCGATCTCCGTGGTCATCTCGGATATCATTATGCCGAGGATGAACGGAATGGAGCTGTTAAAGAAGATCCGGCACGCCTACCCCTATTGCGAGGTCATTATGCTGACGGCGGAGGGCTCTATCACGGAGGCGGTGGACGCCATGAAACAGGGGGCGTTTTCCTATTTCGTCAAGCCGGCCGATATTGACGAGATGATCTCCAGTGTGAAAAAGGCGCAGGAGCTGGCGGACGCCAAGGGAGAAAACTCCATTTTGCGGGAGCGGATCGCCGAGGTCTCGCTGAAAGAGCGGTTTATCGGCACGTCGGACGCCGCGAGACAGCTGCGAAAAAAGGCGGAGATCATCGGTCAGAGCGATTCAACGGTTTTGATCACGGGAGAGACGGGCACCGGAAAAGAGGTAATCGCCAATTTGATCCACGCCGGCAGCAGGCGGGCGCGGGAGCCCTTCATCTGCGTAAACTGCGGCGCGCTCAATGAAAACCTGATCGAGTCAGAGCTCTTCGGCAGCGAGAAGGGCGCCTACACCGGAGCGGAAAAACAGCGCAAGGGCAGATTTGAGGCCGCCGACGGGGGGACAATCTTCTTCGACGAGATCGGCGAGCTGGGCCTGCCCATGCAGGTATCCCTGCTTCGGGTCCTGCAGGAAAAGACCTTTGAGCGCGTGGGCGGAACGACTCCGGTTCACAGTGATTTCAGGCTGATCGCGGCCACCAACCGAAACCTGCGGGAGGAGGTAAACGCGGGCCGGTTCCGCGCAGACCTGTACTACCGATTGAATATTATACCCGTTGAGGTGCCGCCGCTGCGGGCGCGAAAGGTGGACATCAGGGATCTTTCCATGTATTTTTTTGAGCGGTACGCAAAAGAGATGAACCGAAGGATGAAGCCGCTTGGCGAGGAGATGCTGAAAGCCTTTTGGAATTATGACTGGCCCGGCAATGTAAGAGAGCTGAAAAACATTATTGAGCGGCTGATCGTACTGTCCAGCGACGGGGATATCACACTGGACGACCTGCCGGATGAGATGAGGGCCGCCGTTTTACCGGAAGAGACGAAAACAGAATCCGGCCTCCTAAAAAACGCCACAAGGAGCTTTGAAAAGAGGTTGATCGAACAGGTGCTGGAGAGCCACCGCGGCAATGTCACCAAAACCGCGGAGGAGCTGGGGATTGCCCGAAAAAACCTCTATAAAAAACTCAGCGGATATGGCATCTGCTATAAGGGATAACGGGGCTGCCGGTATGCCGCAAAGGGCGGTCCGGCGGGCCGCGGCGCCCGGGATTTGCCGCGGCGCCAACAGGTTTTTCTTTCCAAACCCGGACAAGTATGGTATACTTGTCCGGGAAATTTTTCATTGAAGGGGGATCTCTGCCATGGCGGCTATGGGCTTTGACAACGAACTGTATCTCACCACCCAGTCGGAGCAGATTAAAAAGCGGATTGCCCAGTTTGGCGGCAAGCTGTATCTGGAGTTTGGCGGCAAGCTGTTTGATGATTACCACGCCGCCCGGGTGCTGCCCGGCTTTGCGCCGGACAGCAAGATCCGCATGCTCCAGCAGCTGCGGGACGATGTGGAGATCGTGATTGCCATCAACGCGGCGGACATTGAGAAAAATAAGATCCGGGGAGATCTGGGCATCGCCTATGACGACGATGTGCTGCGCCTGATCGACAGCTTCAGAGGGCTGGACCTGTACGTGGGCAGCGTGGTGCTGAACCGCTATAACGGGCAGGCTGCCGCCGACGCGTTTTTGAAGCGCCTCACTGCCCTGGGCATCCACTGTTACCGTCATTATCCCATTGCGGGCTACCCCTCGGATGTGCCCCATATCGTCAGCGACGACGGCCTGGGGAAAAACGACTACATCGAGACCACCCACTCCCTGGTGGTGGTTACGGCCCCCGGCCCCGGCAGCGGCAAGATGGCCACATGCCTAAGCCAGCTCTACCACGACCACAAGCGGGGCATTACCGCCGGATACGCCAAGTTTGAGACCTTCCCCGTCTGGAACCTGTCCTTAAAGCATCCGGTGAATCTGGCCTATGAGGCCGCCACGGCGGATCTCAACGACGTGAACATGATTGACCCATTCCACCTGGAGGCCTACGGCGAGACCGCCGTGAACTACAACCGGGATGTGGAGATCTTTCCGGTGCTCAGCGCCATCTTTGAAAAGATTCAGGGCTCGTCTCCCTATAAGTCCCCCACGGACATGGGGGTGAATATGGCGGGGAACTGCATTGTGGACGACGGGGTTTGCCGGGAGGCCTCCCGGCAGGAGATCCTGCGCCGGTACTACACCGCCTGTGTGGAAAAGATTCAGGGCAAGGCCGGGGACGAGCCGGTGCGGAAGCTGGAGCTGGTGATGAACCAGGCGGGTGTCACGCCGGAGATCTGCCCTGCGGTCTCCTCGGCTTTGCTGAAGGCCGAGGCCACCGGAGCCCCCGCCGGGGCCATGGTCCTGCCGGACGGCCGGGTGGTGACGGGCAAGACCTCCGATACCCTGGGGGCCGCCTCCGCCCTGCTGCTCAACGCCCTGAAGGCCCTGGGAGGCATCGACCACAACCTGGAGCTGATTTCCGCCCAGGTGCTGGAACCGGTGTGCCGGCTGAAAACCGGCTATCTGGGCCACAAAAACCCCCGTCTCCACACGGACGAGGTGCTGCTGGCCCTGACCATCTCCGCCCTCACCAGCCCGCTGGCGGACCTGGCCCAGCGGCAGATGCCAAAGCTGAAGGGCTGCGACGCCCATTTTTCCGTTATTTTAAGCGAAGAGGATGAGAAGCTTTTGAAACAGCTGGGCATCAACGTCAGCTGCGAGGCGCGGTACGAGACAAAGAAGCTGTATCACAAGTGAGTATGCCGCCCCATACCGAAGCATAGGAGAGGACTGTGAAATGGAGACCATTATTCAACAAATCGCCAGAGAGCTGGACAAGCAGGTCCAGCATGTGGAAAACGTCGTCAGGCTGCTGGACGAGGGCAACACCATCCCCTTTATCGCCCGGTACCGCAAGGAGCTCCACGGGGCCATGGACGACACCGCTCTGCGGACGCTGGAGGAGCGGCTAAGTTACCTCCGCGGCCTGCAGGAGCGGCGGGAGACCGTGAAGGGCGCCATCGCCGAGCAGGGCAAGCTGACGGAGGAGCTGGCGGCCGCCATTGATGCCGCAAAGACGCTGGCGGAGGTGGAGGACCTGTACCGGCCCTATAAGCAGAAG
>CATNDT010000010.1:9020-34763 GCA_950097035.1 uncultured Oscillibacter sp. | reverse complement strand
TAAATTGAATGATTCTAAAAGCCCCGCCGGCACAGCGCGCCGGCGGGGCTTTATCATATGATGGGACAATGGGAGGAGAGAACCGTTCAGTTGCCGTCTTCTCCGTCCGCATCCTCCTCCAGACCGTCCAGATCAAACTCCAGCTTTTCGCCGCAGTTGGGGCAGATGACCTCCCCGTCCTCCAAAACGGACTCGTCAAAGTAAATGGTCTCCTCGCAGGTGGGGCAGGTGGTGGCGTAGCACTCCTCGTCCTCCTCCAGGTCATCGTAGTAGTAGCCGTCGTCTTCGTCGTCTTCTCCGGTCTCAAAGACCAGGTCCTCCACATCCTCCAGGTCGTCGCTGACGGCGTCCAGCCCGTCGGCCAGCTCCGCCTGCTCGTCCTTGATGTCCTCCAGCTCCAGGGCGACGTCGTCCAGCACGTCGATGACGGCGGCCAGCAGCTTGCCGACCTTCTTGTCGGTGTCCAGATCCATGCCCTCGGCCAAACCCTTCAGATACGCTACCTTCTCAGTGATCTCCATAACAAAACCTCCTTGTTAATTAAAATTGTCAGGGGGGACAAAGTCCCCCCCTTTTTTTGCCTGTTTTACTCCTTGCAGCGGCCGAGATACTCCCCGGTCCGGGTGTCCACCTGGATCTTTTCGCCCTCGTTGATGAACAGGGGCACCTGAATCACGGCGCCGGTCTCCAGCGTGGCTTTTTTGGTCACGTTGGTGGCGGTGTCGCCCTTAACGCCGGGCTCGGTCTCGGTGACCTCCAGGTCCATGAAGTTGGGGACTTCAACAGTGAAGACGCTGCCCTTATAGCTCACCAGCTTGCACACGGTGTTCTCCTTCATGAATCTGAAGGCATCGCCCAGAACGTCCCGGTTCAGGGGGGACATGTCGTAGGTCTCCGGGTCCATAAAATAATACAGGTCGCCGTCGTTATAGCTGTATTCGGCGTCCTTCCGCTCCACGCTGGCCTGCTCGAACTTGGCGGTGGGGTTGAAGGACTCCTCGCGGATGGCTCCCGTAATCACATTTTTGTACTTGGTGCGGACAAAAGCGGCGCCCTTGCCGGGCTTAACGTGCTGGAAGTCCACCACCAGCATGGGCTTGCCCTCCATCTCGAAGATCATACCCTTGCGAAAATCGCCGGCGGAAATCGTAGGCATAATAATACCCTCCTCACAAATCTATGAGAAAACGACCTGCGGGAGGGCATTTTCTCTGTCTTTCCTATGATCTGGAAAATCATCGCCTCTATTCTATCGTATCTTGTCCGGTATTGCAAGTATTTTTCACCCAATCGCCCCGGTTGAAGTGAAAAAAATTTGGAGGGCTCCGGACGGGTTTGACCTGAAAAGCCCCGTCAGCTCCGCCTTCGGCTTGCCGCCTTAAAGGGCGACTGCAGTGCGTGCAGCACTTTTTGCCAGGCCGTCACCGCGCCGCCCACCGGCTCCACCATCAGCGCCAGCACGCCGGCCCGGTTGGCGGCCAGAATATCTGTGAGCAGCTTGTCCCCCAGCATAGCGGTGTGTTTTCGGTCTGCGCCCGCCCGGGCCATGGCGGCCTCCAGCCCCCGTGTAGAGGGCTTTCCCGCACGGCCCTGATAGGGCACGCCCAGCCCGGCGCAGAACTCCTCCACCCGTGTGCCGGAGCGGTTGTTGGACACGATCATAAACTGGATCCCGGCCGCTGCCAGTTTGGCAATCCACGCCTGCAGAGCCGGGTCCGGGCGGCGGGTGGACTTGGCGGCCAGAGTGAAGTCCAGGTCGCTGAGCAGCAGGGTGATGTTTCTGCGCCGCAGATATTCTGCGGTGATGTCTTCATAGCGGTCAAAAACCCGGTGGGGCGTCAGGGAAAACGGCATAGGCTTCTCCTCGTTTGCATAATCTTGCTTATCAGTATAACAGTCCAAACCCATTTCCACAAGGGGGAGATCGATTTGCAGACCTATCTGGCCGTGACGCCTGAGGAATTGCGGGAGGCGGGCAAATACGGCCGCGCCTTTGCCCATGTGGCCTACCGGATTGGGCCCGGCTCTACGCTGCTGCGGCAAAACCTGCTGCTGCAGACCCGGGGCGGGCTGCTGTCCGTCAGCGACCGGGAGGCGCCTCACATTGAGGAGCCCCAGGCTCTCTGCGCGGCGGTGCTGCGGGAGTGCGGGCGGCGGGGATACGGCGGCGTTCTGCTGGATTTTGAAGAGCGCCCCCGGCGGGACTGCCTGGCCTTTGCAGAGCAGCTGGGCAGGGCGCTTGCGTCCTCCCGGCGGACGCTGTATCTGCCGGAGGACTACGCCCACACCGTTCCCGGGGGAATTGCGCTGCTGTGCACGGCGCTCTCCGGCGGGAATTTTGTGAACCGGCTCCAGGAGGCCGCCGCAGCCCGGGGCGGGGCGGCCCGACTGGCGCTGGACGTGCAGCGGCTGCGGATGGATTTTCGTCTGCCTGCCCGCTCCGGAGAGGGGGAACCCCTGGCAGAGGAGTCCTTCCGCCGCCTGGTGGAGCGGGAGGAGCCGGCGGTATTTTTCTCGCAGGACCTGTGCGCCCGCTATTTCACCTACAACCGGGACGGGGAGACGCACTTTGTGCTCTATGACGACGCGGAGACCCTGGCCCGAAAGCTGCGGACCGGAAACCGTATGGGTTTTGCGGCGGCATTTCTCATGTGGCCCGAGGTACGGGACATTGCGGGTAAGCTGTTTTCGGGCAGGGGAAACGGATCGGTGTAAAAAAACGCTGTGCCTTACGGCACAGCGTTTTTAAATCAGTAATAACGCTTCTTGTTTTTGCGGGCGGCTTCGGACTTTTTGCGCCGCTTTACGCTGGGACTCTCGTAGTGCTCTCTTTTCCGAACTTCGGCCAGAACGCCAGCCTTGGCACAGCTGCGCTTAAAACGCTTCAGTGCGCTGTCGATGGATTCGTTTTCCTTCACGTGGATCTCAGACATCTATATTTCCCTCCCTCCGAGGTATCCGGCTGTATCCAGGATACTTTAAGGGCCATATTATTATGGCTTTAACGTATGTATTATATAAGCTCACATCTCTATTGTCAAGGATTTTTTCCGAATTTCTGCGGAATTTTTGCGGTGCCGCGGTATGGGCGAAACCGGAGGAGGCCGCACTGTGCCGCGCAGCGGAGTGCTCACGGGTCCAATCCGGGCCGTCCGGCCGCAGTGTCGTTTCAATTCCGACAAAAGACCCCGCCCTTTTTTCTAAAAATTTCGGCTGTCCTTACACTGCGATTCGACGAAAAAACCTTGAAGGATTTATTTTTTATGATATACTAAAAACTATCGACATTCCATAAACAAAAGGAGGTCAACTAACATGGGTTTATTTGGAGGACAGACGAGAGCCGCCGGACAGACAGACTACCAGAGTGTTGCGGACAGCAGCGAGGAGATGACGGAGGTGGCGGAGCTTCCGGAGCCCCGCACCAACACGGTGATTGCCAAGGATCTGACTGTGACCGGAACGCTGCGGGGTGACGGCGTGGTCCAGATTGAGGGCACTGTGGAGGGCGAGGTGAGCCTGAAGGGCTATGTAATCGTCACGCCTACCGGCAACATCAAGGGTCCGGTGGAGGCGGATGTAATCCGCATTGCCGGCAGCGTAGAGGGCAAGGTTACCGCCCACGACCACCTGCGTCTGGAAAAGACGGGTACTGTGGAAGGCGATGTGACCACTGTGTCCTTCGTTATCGAGGACGGCGGCCGCCTCAATGGCCGGACAACCATGATCAAGGGACAGGCGGCTGCGGTTGAGCGCGTGGAGTCGGTCTTTGACAGCCTGGAGGAGGCGGAGTGACCGTTTCATAAGAACATAAGAAGTACATTGTTTATTGCGGCGGAAAAGGCCGGCGGTCCGGAGACGGGCCGCCGGTTTTTACGGCAGATGGGAGCTGCGGGGGGCATTTACAGGGCGTTAACGGCGGCCTCCAGCTGCCCCATGGCCTTTTCCAGCACGCTGCGGGGACAGGCCGCGTTCAGCCGCATATAGCCGCTGAGACTGCGGCCAAAGGAGCAGCCGTCGTTCAGGCCCAGACCGGCCTTTTGGATCATAAAGTCGTGAAGCTCCCCGTTATTCAGGCCCAGGCCGCGGCAGTCCAGCCACATGAGGTAGGTGGCGTCGGGAGCGTAGGTTTTGATTTTCGGTATGTGCCTTTCACAGTAATCCACCACAAAGTCGAAGTTGCCGGAGATATAGGGCAGCAGCTGCTCCAGCCACTCCTCGCCGTGGGTGAAGGCCGCCTCCATGGCGGTGAGGGAAAAGGCGTTGTTGCGCTGGATGTCCATGCGCTGCCAGAAACTGTCGAACACCTTTTTGGTGTGCCGGTTGGGGAACACCACCGTGCTGGCCTGGAGCCCCGCCAGATTGAAGGTCTTGGTGCCGGAGATGCCGGTGATGACATAGCCCGCGATTCCGGGAGACAAAGACGCCATGGGAGTGTGCTTTTTGCCGTGGAAGATGAGGTCGGAATGGATCTCGTCGGAAAACAGCGCCACATGGTATTTCATGCACAGCTCCGCCATCCGCCGCAGCTCCTCCGGCGTCCATACGATGCCCAGGGGATTGTGGGGGCTGCACAGCAGAAAAAGGTCTGCCTGCCGGAGCTTTTCCTCAAAGTCCTCAAAGTCCACGGTCCATTTACCGTTCCGTTCCACCAGCCGGTTTTCCAGTACGCGCCGGTTTGCGGCCTCGGTCATCTCGTAAAACTCGGAGTATACCGGCGTTTGGATCAGCACGTTGCCGCCCTCGGGAGTAAAGAGCTTTATCACAGCGCCGATGGACTGCACCACACCCAGGGAAAAGCTCATGAGCGCTGGGTCGATGCTCCAGCCGTTCCGGCGCATCTGCCAGGCCCGGATGGCCTCGAAATAGCTGTCTGGCCGGGAGGTGTAGCCCCAGATGCCCTCCTGGGCCCGGGCCGTCAGGGCGTCGATAATAGGCTGGGCGGTTTTAAAATCCATATCCGCCACCCACAGGGGGATGACGTTTTCGGTGCCGAATTTCTTTTTCCGCTCGTCGTATTTTGCGGAGTGGTTGGCGGATCGGTCCACGATCTGGTCAAAGTGATACTGCATGGCGTCTGCTTCCTTTCTGCCGTTATATGGTATCCGCGTGCTCGTGTCTGCGGCGTCTGCGCCTCACACAGTTAATCACGGATGGGGGAATTTTGCAAGGGAAATTCTGAAAATTTCACAATTCCGGCTGAGTTTGCGGAAGCGCACTTGTGCCGGCGGAGAAAACCTGCTATACTGTTTCAAAAAAGTGGAAAGGATGATACGTATGGATCGCTGCGAATTGGCGTATCAGTATCACAAACAGGGCTATAACTGCGCCCAGTCCA
Source organism: uncultured Oscillibacter sp. (assembly GCA_950097035.1). Taxonomy (GTDB): domain Bacteria; phylum Bacillota; class Clostridia; order Oscillospirales; family Oscillospiraceae; genus Oscillibacter. Next base: position 29,425 of record CATNDT010000010.1, on the reverse strand, counting down.
CGGCGGCGTCGTTTGCCGATGTCACCGGGTGGACGCCGGAGCAGTTGTTTACTGCTATGGGCGGCTTTGGCGGCGGCTTCGGCGGCAGCCACGAGGAGGCCTGCGGGGCTGTCAGCGGGGCGCTGCTGGTGATTTCCATTCTCTTTCCCCATACTGGCGGGGATAATGTGGAGGCAAAGCTGCGGGTCTACGACCTTGCCAGGACCTTCCGCCGGCGCTTTTTAGACACCTTCGGCCACACCCGCTGCATAGATCTGCTGAAGGCCCGCCCGGGCGTCTCCGAAAAGAATCCGGCGTCTTTACGGCTGGGCGTTACCGCCCACTGCGACAATATGATCGTCACGGCGGTGGAGCTGCTGGAGGAGCTGCTGCGGGAGCAGGGAAAGCTGTAAGCCGCAGGATATATGGCGACAGGGAGACACGAGAGCCGTGTCTCCCTGCTTTTTTTGTTCCGATTCAATCCGTTGTGGTCTCATAGGGCCAGTTCAGAATGCCGCCGAAGTCGGCCACATAGGCAAAGCCCATGTCTGCCAGCTTTTCCGCCGCCTTGGCGCTGCGGCGGCCGGAGCGGCAGTAGACCAGAATCTCCGCGTCCTTGTCAAAGGGCAGGGGGAGACTGGCGGAGATGTCCTCGTTGGGCAGGCATACGGCCCCGGGGATGTGGCCGCCGTCGTACTCGGCCTGGGTGCGGACATCCAGCAGGATGATGCCGTCGTCCTCGTCCAGCCGGGCCTTGGCCTCCTCCGCCGTCAGCGTCAGGTATTTGTCGGAGGCCGGTTTTGGCCGGGCGGGGGGATTGCGGGACATGCGGGCGGTGTAGAATTTGATGGCCGCCATGCCGAAACAGATGACTGCGGCCACGAGAAAGAGCTCTCTCATAAAAGGTCCCTCCTGTTTTGGGGTTTTTTACAAAGAGAGTATACCCGAAACAGGGGAAAAAGGGAAGAGCTTTCTTTTTGCCGCGTCAGGGTCCGGTGCCGGTGCCGTCGCACCGCCAGCCGTCCTCCGCCAGATACAGGCAGCCTATCTGGTAGTTCTCATAAGCTCCCTCCGGCGCCGTGCCGGGCTCGCCGGTGTAGTTCCCGGTGTTGCCGGCCATCTGCCAGTGGAGGGCGTCTTCATTTTCCGGGACGAATACCCGGGTATAGGAGAAGAAGAACCGCTCCCGACCCCCGGTCCAGTCCGGATAGGCCGCTTCGGGCATGTCCGCCCAGCTGTCCACCTCGGCGGTGACGCGGACATAGGTGCAGGCGAATTTGCTGCCGGAGGTGGCCAGCAGATTTGCGGCGGTGGCCTGTTCGGACCACGCCTGGGCGATTTCCAGGCGGCTTTGGCCCCGGTCCGGGATTACGATATCCGGGGAGAGACCGTCGATCTCGGCCTCGTCGTACCAGAAACGGAGATAACTGAAAACGCTGCCGGAGAGCACGTCGTCCAGGTCCGCCTGCTCTGCCAGAAGCCACACGGTCTCGTCCCGCCGGGTGCAGCGGACCAGCTCGCTGTTTTGCCAGCACTGGATGGCGCAGGACCCGTCCCGGGACTCCAGCGTCAGCGTGGGGCCCTGGGGGGCGGCCGCCTCCGCCATGGACCAGTGGAAGCTGGTGTCAAAGTGAAGGCGGCGGTTGGGGCCGTTGGCCAATTCGGGGTCTCGTCCGTAGCGCCCGCCGCCGCCGGCTCCCGCGGTGTCCAGAGTGAGGTATACCAGGTCCCCGGCGGCGATCTCGTCCATGGTCTGCTGGGCCAGATTTGCGGCCTGCAGACCCTCCGTCCTCTCCGCTTCCCCGGAATCCGGCAGGCCCAGTTCCGCCAGGCGGGCCTCCATATCCTCCCGGAAGGTATCGATGCCGGGGCCGCAGTCGTTCTCCATATCGGCGTACAGGTAGATGCGCCGGCCATCCTCATAGGTTCGGAAGTAGAGATAGGTGCAGTTTGGGTAGGTGGGGCAGTGCCAGCCGTCCTCCGTGAGGTAGCTGGCCCCCGCCAGGATGATGCGCTCCGGCGTGGTGGTGTGGAGCTCATAGTTGATGTTCCAGATCTCGTAGGTCTGCTCTCCCAGGGTTTCAAACCAGGGTCCGCCGGTGATCTCTACCCGCCAGTCGTCGTACTCCGCGGGGGGATTCTCCCCGGCCTCCCGGGTTTGCAGATAGGCCCGTTGATCCTGTGCAAAGGTCCTGGCGGCCTGGAGCACGTCGCCGGGAACGTCTGCGTGGTCCCCCAGCACGTGGTTTACCGTGGCGCGGCCGTCGTGATAGAGCAGCAGGTTTGCCCCGTCGAAGTACAGCTGCCGTCCGGCGGAGCCGGTGGCCGTCTCCCCGGGGAATGGAATCTCCCCGGTCAGATACAGGCAGCGGGCATAGCGGTTCCAGAGGCCGAAATAGGTGAAGACGCTCTCCTGCCAGCGCTCCGCCAGCAGGGCGTCGATATCGGCCTCATAGAGCTGTCCGTCCTTTTGGAAAAAGAGCTGGGCAGAGGAGGAGTCGTTGGCGGCCAGCTCATAGGTCCTGTCGCCGTTCAGGTCGATGAGAGAGGCCTCGCCGTAGGCCCGGGCCAGCAGATAGACGGCGCCGTCCTCCACGGTGAAGTAGTCGTGAAAGGTGGTGTGGCGCCCGTTCTCCAGCCGGGCGGGGTAGGAGATGGCCACGCCGCTGTAACCGAAGAGATTTCGGAAGTAATGGACATGCTCATAAACATAGCTGTCGCTCACGGTTTCCGGCAGAGTCAAAAAGCATTTGGGATTGGGTGCGGAGCTCAGGGGATCTACCAGAGCGGCGCGGATACTGCCGTCTACAGAGCGGTAGATCTGAATTTCCCAGAGAGTGGCCGCCGTCTCCTTCTGAGAGCTGTAGGTGCTCCACAGCAGCTGCGCGAAGTCCTGCCGGTAGTACTGCCGGGTGGGCACCACCTGGGGCGTGTAGGCCGTAAGGCCGTCCAGGGGAATTGTCATCCAGGGCTCATCTGCCGGGTAGGCCGTGGGGATCTCGGGCATATCGCAGGACAGGTGGGAGACAAAATGGTATCCGCCGGCCTCCGTCTCCCGCAGGGTGAGGCACCGCCAGCCATCCGGGTCGTAGCTGGCTTCGTAGTACAGCTTTACCTGTTCCCCGACCCGTTCCCCGGCGATGATGTCCACGGGCCAGATGACATTGGTGTCTCCATGAAAATGGTAATAGGCGCCGTATTCCGCAAGATGTGTAAAATTGCTTAAGCCATACTGGGCGGTTTCCGCCAGGGTCAGGCCGGTGTTCTCCAGCAGGACCGCGTCCATGCCGGCGGCGGTGCACTTTGTCAGATCCACGCCGGGGTCCGCACCGCCGTATGCGGCCCGGGCCACGGCCTGTCGCTCCGCGTCGTCATAGTCCTCCGGCAGCCCGGTTCCGCAGTAGAAGAGCTGGAAGAGGTCGATGTCCTCCGGCTTTTCATATGTGGAAGTGAGGAACTGGTTGTGCATCAGGGCGTTCTCGCTGTTGAAAAAGGTCTCGTTGAAGTACTGCAGCTCATCACCGGTGAGAGAGCCGCTGTTTTCGCCGCCGGGGGCCTTGGCCGCGCCGGTGAAGGTGGCAGCGCACACCAACGCGGTGACGGCCAGCACCGCAAACAGCGCCGTGCCCAGCTGGCGGCGGTTTTCGGCGATGCGGGTGATACGCTCTTTCAGCTGGCGCTTGCCCGCCGTCATGGTGGTGGCGGACAGCAGGGGATTTGCAGGGGACCGCCGCACGGGGATGAGGGAGAGCAGTGTTTTGCCGTAGGCGATACGCTCTGCCTCCCCCAGGGTTTTCAGCGCGCCCTCGTCGCAGGCCAGCTCACAGTCGCCGCGGCTGACCACGGCGGCGGCCCACACCAGAGGATCGAACCAGTATACCGCCAGGCACACCGCCCGCAGCAGCGACCACAGGGGATCCAGGTGGCGGGCGTGAGTCTTCTCATGAGCCAGCACATGGCGCAGGCGCTCCGGAGAGGAGATGGCGGCGGGGGTCAGGTAAATGGCGGGGCGGAACAGGCCGAAGAGGCAGGGGGAGGGCAGGCCCCGCTCCACCAGAAACACCGGATATTCGCAGTTCTCCACCGGGTAGGACGTTCGATTTTGCCGCAGCCTGATGGAGAAGCGGAGGTTGGAGAACAAAAACCAGACGGCCATTACCGCGATGCCGGCATACCAGACCATCCGCAGATCCTCCGCCAGGGTGATGGGCCGGTCCAGCCGATTGGCATAGGTGGTGACGGTGGCGCCGTTTTGACTTAGCACAGGATAGCCGAAAGACTGGGCCGTTGGCACCAGGCCGCCGGGCTCCGCGTTTTCGGCGCCGGGAAACTGGGCGGCGGGAGATACGCTCACCGGCGTGTCGTAGAGCCGGGGGGCCTCCAGCCGCGCGGTCACGGCGGCGTTCACCGGCTCGGCGGCGGTGAGGACGTTGTGCTCCACAGCGGGCAGATAAAAGGGCAGCAGCAGCCGCAGGGCCACCAGGCCCCACAGGGCGTACTGGGCGCGGCGGGAGATGGAGCGGCGGAATACACGCCGCAAGAGCAGCAGCGCCACAATCAGAACTGAGGAGGTAATGAGGATCTCATTCATGTGGATTCGCCTCCCGCCTTTTCCAGAATTGCAGACAGCTCGGCGATGTCCGTCTCGGTCAGCTGGCGGCTCTCTACCATGGCGCTCATCATCAGCCCCAGGCTGCCGCCGTAGACCTTGCTCAAAAAGACCTCTGTCTCCGCGCGGGCGGCGTCCCGCCGGTCTATGGCGGAGAAGTACTGCTTGGCCCGCAGGCCCTCCTCATGCCGCACGGCGCCCTTGGCCTCCAGCCGGGAGAGCATGGTGATCACCGTGTTTTTACTCCAGCCGGTGTTCGGCTTCAGGGCCGATGTCAGCTCGGTGATGGTGCGGGGCTGCTGCCACAGGCAGTTCATCAGCTTCCACTCACTGTCAGACAGATTGATTTTCATACAATTACCCCCTTTAGTATACGGTTGTCTACCTATACCATAACAGAAAGGTAGACATCTGTCAACCAAAAAACGGTAACAAAAGCGGCGAAACGGTAACAGATGTTTTCCTGCTTGACTTTCACAGGGTAGTCCGTTATCATAAAAAGACATGACAGGAGGCAAGGGCACACCCCGGCCGCCTCCTTATACGGAGGAAAAGAGAGGAAATTGGTTGTATGAAACGGGAACGCTTTCAATCCAGACTGGGATTTTTGCTGGTGAGCGCGGGCTGCGCCGTAGGTATTGGAAACGTGTGGAAATTTCCATATGTCACCGGGGAAAATGGCGGAGGTCTGTTTGTGCTGTTCTACCTGCTGTTTCTGGTGCTTATGGGCGTGCCGGTATTGACCATGGAGCTGGCGGTGGGCCGGGCCAGCCGCAAAAGCGCGGTTTTAAGCTATCGGGCGCTGGAGCCGGCGGGCAGCAAGTGGCACATTCACGGCTGGTTTTGCATAGCGGGCTGCTGCCTTTTGATGATGTTTTACACCACTGTCTCCGGCTGGATGCTGGGCTACTTTTTCAAGTTTGCCGCCGGGTCCTTCAGCGGCCTTGCGGGCGAGGCGGTGGACAGTGTGTTTGACGCCATGCTGGGTAATCCCGGTGAGATGGGGGCCTGGATGGCGGTGACCGTACTGGCGGGCTTTTTGATCTGCAGCTTTGGCCTGCAAAAGGGGCTGGAGCGCATCACAAAAGTGATGATGCTGGGACTTCTGGCGCTGATTGCGGTGCTGGCCGTTCACAGTTTGACGCTGCCCGGCGGCATGGAGGGTGTGAAATTTTACCTTCTGCCGGACTTTAGCCGGGCGGCCGGGGTGGGACTTGGCAATGTGGTTACCGCCGCCATGAACCAGGCCTTTTTCACCTTGAGTCTGGGCATTGCCGCTATGGAGGTGTTTGGCAGCTACATGGGACGGGACCATACCCTGGCCAGCGAGGCCATCCGCATCTGCTCGCTGGATACCTTTGTGGCGCTGATGGCGGGCCTTATCATCTTCCCCGCCTGCACGGCTTTTGGCGTGCGGCCGGACAGCGGCCCCTCGCTGATCTTCATTACGCTTCCAAAGGTGTTTTTGAACATGGCCGGGGGCCGGCTGTGGGGAGCGCTGTTCTTTCTCTTTATGACCTTTGCCAGTTTTTCCACAGTTATTGCCGTGTTTGAAAACCTGCAGGCCAACAGCATCGACAACTTCGGCTGGAGCCGGAAAAAAGCCGCTGTTGTCAACTGCGTGTTTATCCTCATCGCCAGCGTGCCCTGTGTGCTGGGGTACAACGTGTGGAGGGACCTTCACATCATCGGCGGCCGGGACGTGCTGGACAGCGAGGATTTTCTGGTCAGCAATCTCCTGCTGCCGCTTGGCTCCTTGGTGTATCTGCTGTTTTGCGTCAGCAAGTGGGGCTGGGGATTCGACCGGTATCTGGAGGAGGCCAACATCGGCGAGGGGATCAAGGTGCCCCGCGGGCTGAAGCCGTATTTCCAGTTTGTGCTGCCGGTGCTGATTCTGGTGATCCTGGTCCAGGGTCTGCTGCCGAAAAGCTGACGGTTCTGCATAAAAGCGCGCTGCCGGAATCCCGGCAGCGCGCTTTTTATCAAGGATCTCACGGTTCCCGCAGGCCCATGGTCTCCCACCTGCGGCCCAGAAAACGGGGGAGGAAAAAGGCAATCCGCAGGGCCCAATCCACAAACATGGCCATCCAGATCCCCAACACGCCAAAGCCCAGATGCCTTCCCAGAAACATGCCGAAGCCCACCCGCATGGTCCACATGGACACCGTGGAGACGATCATGGTAAACCGGGTGTCCCCCGCGGCCCGAAGGGCCTGGGGCAGCGTAAAGGCCAGAGGCCAGATCAGAATGGCCATAACGCCGTGCATCCACACGATCTGGCGGGCGTAATTCTCAGCTTCTGCCGACACGTTGTAAAGCTGCAGCACCGGCGGCAGGAACAGCAGCGTGAGAGAGACGCAGAGCGCCATGAAGACATAAGTATACCGCATTAGCTTTTTTGTGTAAAACCGGGCCTTTTCATAGCTGCCCGCCCCGATACACCGGGAGACCACCGTCACAATGGCAAGGCCCATGGCGTTTCCCGCCACGCACTGGAAGGAGGTGATGTTGTTGCCGATGGCGTTGGCCGCCACAGAGGCGGTGCCCAGCACGGCCACAGTGGACAGCAGCAGGATCTTGCCCAGCTGAAACATACTGCTCTCCAGCCCGTTGGGCACGCCGAAGCGCAGGATATTCCGCACTACATACCGGTCGTGCCGGAGGGTGAGGCGCTCCATCCGGAAGGGCAGATCCGGGCGGCGCAGCAGCACCGTCATGGCGATGGCCGCGGCTGCGCGGGAAACCAGCGTGGGGATGGCCACGCCCTCTACACCCATCCGTAAACCGAAGATCAAAATGGCGTTTCCCACAATGTTGACGGCATTCATCACCAGGGAGACCCACATGGAGATTTTGGAGTTGCCCATCACCCGAAACAGGGCCGCCCCGGCGCTGTAGATGGCCAGAAACGGGGTGGAGGCCTCTACGATTATAAAGTATGTGTTGGCGTAGGCCGCCACATCCGCCTCCACCTGACCGAAGACAATATTCAGAATAAAACCCTTGCCCATGTAGAGCAGCAGTGTGATTAAAAGGGAGATCTCACCGATAAACAGCAGCAGCTGGGCGCTGGAGTGCCCGGCCTTTTGAATCTCCCGCCGGCCCAGATACTGCCCCGCGATCGCGGCGCCGCCGGTGGCCAGGGCCGCGAAGGCGTTTACCAGCAGCACGTTCACCGTGTCTACCAGCGACACGGCGGACATGGCGGCCTCTCCAACCTGCGAGACCATCACCGAGTCAAACAGGCCCACCGTGATGGCCAGAAGCTGTTCAATTACCAGCGGGATGATAAGCCGCCGCAGGTCCCGGCCGGAAAATTCCAGTTCAGTTTCCATACTTCCTCTCCTCCGCGCCCTTACCGAAATTCCCGGGGGCTCATGTGAAACGTGTTTTGAAAGGCCCGCAGAAAGGTGGAGTATTCCGAAAAGCCCGCCTGTTCCGCCGCCTTCATCACCGGTATGCCGGAGCGGATCAGCTCTCCGGCCCGCAGCAGCCGTTTTTGACTGATATACTGGTGCACTGTATAGCCGGATACGGCCTTGAACCGGTGCATCAGGTAGTAGCGGCTGAGGTAGAACCGCTTTGCAAGACTGTCTACGGTGAGGGGTTCCTCCAGGTGCCCGGCGATGTATTTCAGAATCTCCTCGATCTTGGGGTCTACCCGGTAGCTGTCGGTCTCCTCCTGGGCGGTGCGGCTGCGGAGAATGTCCCGGTTTATCCCGATCAGCAATTGCTGACACAGGGTGTCCGCCAGACGGGCCGCGCCAAATTCCCCGGAGCGCAGGGCCTCCTCCAGCCGCTGGAGATCCTTCATGTATTCCAGGCGGCGCTCCGGGCCGGTCCGCAGCAGGTGAAAGCCCCGCTCCCGGGCGGTGTGGAAACAGGCGTCCAGCGCCTCGCCGGGGTCGGCCCGGTTTTGCAGCCACTCCCGTCCCAGCCACACCACCACCCGCTCGTAGGGCTCGGAGGGGTCGATGATGGGCCGGTGAATCATGTTGTGCTGCACCAGCAGCACATCCCAGGGCTTGAGAAAATAGGTTACGCCCTCCACCACATAGGTCACTTTGCCTCCCAGCAGGAGGATTACTTTGTCAAATTCGTGATAGTGGTAGTCCATCACCTGAGCGCGGCTGTCCTTTAGATGAAACAGTCGAAACCCCTCGTTCAGATAGCCCCGCTTGCCGACCTCGCTGCGGTCCAGCATCGTCTCACCTCCCGGCGTTTTTCAGGGGTGCGGACTGCCGCACCGCTTTAATATCCCCGCTTCCGGTCCACCAGGTTCTGCAGGGGCCGGCCCTGGGCATAGCGCTGCAGATTGGCACAGAACATATCTACATTGAGATCGCGGGTGTATTCCAGAGAGGTGTTGCCGGAGACGTGGGGCGTGAGGATGAGATTTTTGGCCTCCCAGAGGAAGTGATCCTGGGGCAGGGGCTCCGGCTCCGTCACATCCAGAGCGGCCCCGGCGAGGCGGCCGCTGTTCAGCGCGTGGGCCAGGGCCTGCTGGTCCACGGCGCTGCCCCGGCCCACATTGACAACGAAGGCCCCCTCCGGCAGCAGGGCCAGCCGCTCCCGGTTCAAAAGCCCGATGGTCTCGGCGGTGCTGGGCAGGGACATGATGAGAAATTCGGAGGTTTTCAGCACCTCGTCCAGCGACTGGAAGGGGTATACCGCGTCAAAGTCCGGCAGGGGTTTACCGCTGCGGCTCACGCCGGTGATGCGGGCCGCGCCCATACCCCGCAGGCGGCGGGCCACATTGGCGCCGATGTTGCCCGTGCCCAGCAGCGTGAAGCTGCCGCCGTAAATGGAGTGAACGGGAAGGTGTTCGCCCCAGCTGTGCCGCATAGTGGTTTCGATATACACCGGCATCTGCCGCAGCAGCATCAAAACCACCATGACCACATGCTCCGCAATGGTCACGCCGTAGCAGTTGGTGCTGGTCAAAAGGCAGTTTGGATTTGCGAAGATACCGTCGTTCTGGCAGTAGGGCTCCACCCCGGCGGTGGCGCTGCAATACCACTGCAGCCCGGCAGGGGCGGTGCGCAGGAGCTCCGGGGAGTGGGCGTACAGCACCTCACAGTGCTGGAGGCAGGCGCTGGCCTCTTCAAACTGGCTTCTTAAGAAAAAATGGGGGACAAAACCGGCCTCTTCGGCGGTTTTCCGGATCTTTGCCTTGTGCTGGCCGGACAGAAAATCCAGGTGGATACAGATATTACGGCTCATAGGAACTCCTCCTTAAAGGATTGAATGATAGATTTGTTCTGCGCAGCGCATCCCGTCGGCGGCGGCGGAGAGGATACCTCCGGCATAGCCGGCCCCCTCGCCGCAGGGATACAGCCCCCGTACGGGGGATTGATATGCCCCGTCCCGAAGGATGCGGACCGGGGAGGAGCTGCGGCTCTCCACGGCGGTGAGTACGGCGTCCGGCGCATCGTAGCCCCGCAGCTTTTTGCCCAGAATGGGCAGGGCCTCCGCAATGGTGTCCGCCACAAAGGGGGGCAGGCACCGGCGCAGGTCCGTCCACGTTACGCCGGGGCGGTAGCTTGGCCGCACGCGGCCGGGGCCTGCGGAGGGGCGGCCTGCCAGAAAATCCTCCACCCGCTGTGCGGGGGCCAGATATCCGCCGCTGCCCAGCGCGTAGGCGGCGTGCTCCAGCCGCCGCTGAAACGCCACGCCCGCCAGGGGGGAGAGGTCGCCGCCAAAGTCCTCCGGCGTTACGTTCACCAGCAGCGCGCCGTTGATATTTTCCCGGCTTCGGGCAAACTCGCTCATGCCGTTGGTCACTACCTGACGCTCCTCAGAGGCGGCTGCCACCACGTCTCCGCCGGGGCACACGCAAAAGGAGAAGGCGGCCCGTCCGCCGGGCAGATGGCAGGAGAGCTTATAGGTGGAGGCCGGCAGGCCCGGATGTCCGGCATATCTTCCGTATTGTGCGGCGTCACAGTCTGATTGCCGGTGTTCGATCCGCACACCCACGGCAAAGGGCTTGGCCTCCATGGGCACGCCGCGGCTTTGCAGCATGGCAAAGGTGTCCCGGGCAGAGTGGCCGGGGCACAGAGCCAGGTGGGCACAGGGCAGGGGATAGAGCCCGGCCGGGCCCTTCACGGTGATGCCGGCCAGACGCCCGTTCTGGATATCCAGATCCTCCAGGCGGCTTTCAAAGCGGATGTCTGCGCCCAGGCGGACCAGCTCCCGGCGGAGATTTTTCAGAGCGGTGTGGAGATAGTCGGTGCCTATGTGGGGCCTGGCGTCGATCAGAATAGCCTCCGGTGCGCCGCAGGCGGCCAGCTGCTCCAGGATAAAGCGATGGCGGATATCGCGGGTGCCGGTGTTCAGCTTCCCGTCGGAAAAGGCCCCGGCGCCGCCCTCGCCAAACTGCACGTTGGAGGATGGGTCCAGGCTTCCGGTGGTCCAGAAGCGCTCCACGTCCGCCTGCCGCTTCTCCACAGCCCGGCCCCGCTCCAACAGGATGGGCCGCAGCCCGGCCCGGGCCAGCACCAGAGCGCAGAAGAGCCCTGCGGGCCCCGCACCCACCACCACCGGCGGCGTGGGCGGCGGGGACTTTGGCGCGGGCGGAAGATAGATGGGGCCGGGTACGGACAGGCTTACCTTTTTGCTGCGGCAGCGTTTCAGCACGGCGGCCTCGTCCTTTACAGCCACCTCCACCGTGTATACCAGGGCCACGTCCGCCCGGGCATCCACGCTGCGGCGGAGAATGCGCAGGGAGAGGAGCTCATTTACCCGCAAAAGGCGGGCGGCCTCCGCCTGCAGGGCTTCCGGCCCGGCTCCGGGAGGGAGTTTGATATTCTCAATTTTCAGCAAGTGTCCTCACATCCCTCTCTTGCAAAGTAACGGCTCCATTTTAACACAGATTTTGCCGCCCGCAAACACCGGGTTCAAAAATTATATACAAACTTTTCAGCCGTTTTTAAGTTACAGAGCGCATACTTTGCTCAAAGCTTCGGGAGAGGCGGAAGAGGACTTCAAAGAAAATGCAAAGAAACTTCAAAGTTTCGACATATTCCCGGTGTATAATCGGTTCTAAAGAGAAGAAGACCGGGATACATAATAGGAGGTAAGCATTATGTATAACGACGAGCGCAATCTGTATCACTATACCTACCGCAGAGACGGCAGCGAGGTCACGCCGCCCCCGACGGACGACTATCAGCCCGCGCCGCAGCGGCATGTGCAGGAGATGAAGCCTGTGAAGAAAAAACGGACCGGCCTGAAGATCACCGCCCTGGCCTTAAGCTGCGCGCTGCTGGGCGGCGGCGTGGGCGGCGGGGTAGTGTGGGCCGCCACCAGCCACAGCAGCACCCCGCAGATCAACACCTCCCTCCGGGATGGCACTGCTTCCGGCGGCGCCCCCGCCACCGTGCAGCTCCACAAGGTGGACGGACAGACGCTCCTGACAGACGCGGAGGTCTATGCCGCCAATGTGGACAGTGTGGTTGCCATCAACACCACCGGCACGATCACCTCCAGCAACGGCTTCTGGCAGACGCAGCAGCCCACCGCCGGGGCCGGCTCCGGCTTTGTGCTGACGCCGGACGGCTATATCGCCACCAATTACCATGTGATCGACGGGGCCGAGACCGTAAAGGTGACCTTCTACAACGGGGATACCTATGAGGCGGAGGTCATCGGCGGCGAGGAGGACTACGATATTGCGGTGATTAAGGTGGATGCGGAAAACCTCCAGGCCGTCACCATGGGGGACAGTACGCTGCTGAACGTGGGCGACCGGGTTTTGGCCATTGGCAATCCCCTGGGCGAGCTGACCTTCTCCCAGACCGGGGGCATGGTCTCCTCGGTGAACCGGGCCATTGACGTGGACGGTATCCCCTTTAATATGATTCAAACAGACGCCTCCATCAACCCGGGCAACTCCGGCGGGCCCATGTTCAATCAGTACGGCCAGGTGGTGGGCATTGTCTCCGCCAAATACACAAACACCTCCTCCGGCGCCAGCGCCGAGGGACTGGGCTTCGCCATCCCCATCAATGATGTGGCGGCCATGATTCAGGATATCATGACCAACGGCTATGTCACCAACAGGCCCTATCTTGGTGTCACGGCCATGTCCATGAGCGATAATCTGGCGGAGCAGTTCCGCTATGATATCACCGAGGGTGTGTTTATCAGCGCCGTGGACAAGGATGGAGCGGCGGACAGGGCGGGTCTCCGGATGGGCGATGTGATCACGAAAGTGGGCGATCATGACATCAAGAGCATGGCAGATCTGACGATTGTGAAAAAGCAGTACAGCGCCGGAGAGACGGTTACGCTCACTGTCTACCGCCAGGGAGAGACCGTGGAGATGGAACTCACCTGGGACAGCGTGCCCGAAGAGCAGCAAACCGTGCAGCAGGAGCAGCCCCAGAGCGGCGGCAACAGCGGCAACCAGTACGGCAACGGCTACACAAACCCCTACGACCTCTTTGACTATTTCTTTGGCAACCGGGGCTGGTGACGGCATCCGGCATCGAAAATTCCCTCAGGCGCGCCTGACGGCGGCTTCGCGGCAAGCGCTGCGGCAAGGCAAAAAAGCCGCTCATGCGGCGGGCGCGAAGAGGGCTTGATATAGAGACAGATACGGTGCTGAATAAATTCGGCATGCCGCGAAGCGGCAAAGCCGCAAAACGCTAAGAGGGGCCGGCCCGAAAGGGCTGGCCCCTCTTAGCGCTTTCTGCTGTCATAGCCGGGAGAATTTTTACGGAGGCAGCGAAAGTGAAATTAAAAAATCCGATGCTGGTTGAAGATATGGCTGCGTATTTAAGGAAATTCCTGTATCCGGACCTCCAGGTAATAGTGCGCTTCCGTCAGGTCCAGCTCCACCGTAGTGACGCCGGCGGTCAGGTCAAAGCCCAGGTTTTGCCGGACGATCTCAATGCCGCCTGTGTTTGCAAGGGCGGCGGTTTGGCGGGTGAAGGTCAGCGTGGAGCCCAGGCGGGTTACCAGGTCGTAGCCCTGGAGTCCCACATTGTCCGAGCCGGAGCAGTAGAAGTCATAGCTGGGCTCTTTCCAGAGGGAACAGTCCACCGTCACGCTGCCCCCGGCGGGCACGGTGAGGGGAAAACGCAGGTAAAACACCCGCTCCAAAAACAGCGCTTCCTGAAAAATGTCGTCCAGCCGCCCGTCGCTGTAGCGCTGCCTGGGCGCACCGGAAAGGGCGGTGTACTGCAGCATGAACTCCGCGATGGCGCCCCGGTACATCTCAAGGGGAACCGTGTCGAAAACGTTTGTCTGGTCCGCCGCCCGGCTTTGGTTATAGAAACGCCAGTACTCTTGGCAAAGGTGGGTCAATGCTTCGTCCAGGGTGGTTTCCCGCCGGGTCACAATGCAGGATACGCCATCGATCTCCTCACCGTCCTCACAGCCGCCGTTCTCATAGCCCTGGAGGGTATAGGCGCCGATATCCTCCCCCAGCACTAACAATACTTTGGTCTCCGGTTCCCGGGTGACGCCGTCCGGAACAAAATAGCTGTACTGAACGGCGCCGGTTTCCCTGTTCCGGCCGTAGCCGTTGAAGCCGTAGGAGAGGACCTGGGTGGCGGTCTCATCCGCGGTGAAGGTGATGGCCTGGGTGGCGGCCTGGTATTCCTCGTGGGGAGCGGCAAAGTCTGTGAACTGGTATACCGTCACCGGGATATCCAAAACGGGGTAGTCCGCCAGGGCCTGGGCCTGATAGGCCCCGCTCTCCAGAAGCGTCTGGTAGTCCTCCCAGCTGTTCAGATCATACAGGTTCCAGGCATCCTCTCCCGCCGGGTCCCGGTTGCCCTCCATGTCCTGCAGGCCGCCGGAAAAGGGGCCGGCGTACAGCTCCGCACGGATCTCCTGCCCGTCCGCCGTCACCGTGGGGCAGATATCTGCCAGGCCGTCAAAGTTTCCGGTAAAGGGGTAGAGGGCTGTCACAGCGACATCCTCCGCCGCAGGGTTGAGGAGGACATAGCTGTCTGTTACCCGGGCGCCCCATTGACGGGGCTCGCCGCCGGCATTGATGCCGGCGGTAAAGTCCCAGGTAAGCGCCCGTTCCGCTGTGAGCCCTGCAGCAGGCTCCTGGATGGTCAGGGGAAGGACCGGTCCGGCGTAGGACATGAATACGGCACCCTCACCGTGTCCGCCGCCCCCGGCGCCGCTGGATCCGGAGGGTGTGCCGTCGGCGCCGTTCATCCAGCCGCGGCCGGCATGCAGACAGAACCCCAGACCGCAGATCAGAACCAGACACGCCGCGGCGGCCAGTGCGTGCCGGGGGCGGGCCCGCCGCTCCGGAGCGGCGGCTGAGGAGGCGGGTTCCGCCTCCTCAATGAGGTCGTCGTCCACCAGTCCCAAAATGCGAAATAGCCGTTCCGCTCTCATAGCAGTACGCCCTCCTGTTCCAAATATGCCCGCAGGGCCCTGCGGGTGCGGAAGAGGGATGATTTCACTTTGCCTACGCTGCATCTCCGCTCCGCCGCGATATCCGCCAGGTCCTGACCGTACCAGTACCGCCGTAAAAAGACGATCCGGTTTTCCGCCGGAAGCGTTCGCAAAAAGGCGCTGACCAGCGCCGCGATCTCCCGGTCTTCCAGCTGCTCCTCCATACCGTGGGGGGAGGGGACGCACTCATCCAGCTCACCCAACAGCAGTTCCATTTCATTACCACCCCGCTTTTTTGTCCGGCTCTGCTTCCACCGGTCCAGAGAGAGGTTTCGGGTAATCCGCCCCAGCCAGGCCTGCAGGGCCGTGGGGCGGGCGGGGGGTATGGCATTCCAGGTGCGAAGATAGGTGTCGTTGACGCACTCCTCCGCATCGCTCCGGCTTTTCAGGATGTTCCAGGCCAGGGAGAAGAGAAAGGAGCCGTATTTTCCGGCGGTCTCCTCCACAGCCCGCTGATCCCGACTCCAGTAGAGGTCGATGATCGCGCCGTCTTCCATATACTTGCCTCCTCATTTGCAGAGTGAAAGGGTCGCTTTGTAGAAATAGACGAAAAAACAGACGGTTGGTTTCGCGCGGTAAAAAATTTCCGGGGGAGATCCCCCGGAAATCCTTTTTCTGCGGTTCAGCCCTCCAGCAGCCCCTGGGAGAGCAGGAACTCCCGGGCCACATCATCCACGGAGCGGCCCATTACATCCACCTGATAGGTCATCTCCACCATGTCGTCGTTGGTAATCTGACCTGCCAGCAGGTTCAGCACCTCTTCCAGATCGGGGGCGGTGTCCGCGAATTTTTCAAAGGTCCCCGCCCGAACAAGAAAGGCGCCGTTGTAGTCGGGGAAGAAGTTGCGGTCGTCCTCCAACACCTTCAGGTTGGCCTTTCGATTCAGTCCGTCTGTGGCATAGACCTCCGTGACATCAAAGCTGCCCTTCTCTGCGGCGGCGTATTTCAAACTCACGTCCACAGAGAGCTGGTCCTTGAAGTTCAGGCCGTAAAACCGGGTGAAGGGGCCGTATTTCATGCTGCCCTCCTGGGTGAAGAACTCGTGCTCCGCGCCAAAGGTCAGTTGACCGGCCACCGGAATCAGGTCGCTGACGGTCTCCAGGCCGTACCGGTCGGCCACGTCCCGGGGCACCGCGATGGCGTAGGTATTGTCAAATCCCAGCTGCTCCAGCAGGCGGAGACCGTAGCGCTCCCCGGCAACCTGATTTGCATAGTCATAGATGGAGACGCCCTCCGGTACGTCGGCGGTATCCAGCTGGAGAAAGGTGGTGAGCAGCGTTCCGTCGTAGGAGACCATCAGATCGCAGGTGGGGCTGTCCCCGATCAGGGACTTGAAGTTATTCACCTGGGACATCTGGTCCCGGATGGCGACGTCAAGGTCCGTCCGGGCCTCGACTAAAAGCTTTACCATGTGGTGCATGACCTGGGTCTCGCTGTAATCGCCGTCGTACAGCAGCAGCTCGCCGCCGCCGCTCCGGTTTACACCGTAGGGAAGCAGCAGAATAAAGGCCAGCAGCACCGCTGCCGCGGGGATCCACATGGTCATGCCGCCGCCCCGGCGCTTTTGCATGGTTCGCTCAAAGCAGCCCATCAGCAGGTCCAGCACAACGGCAATCACCATCAGCACGCCGGTGCCGGAGAGGATCAGCGTCATATCCTGAATGCGAATGCCCTGGTTGATTACGCCGCCAAGGCCGCCGCCGCCCACAAAGGCGGCGAACACAGCGGTGCCGATGGCGTTAACCACGGCGATGCGGATGCCGGTAAATACCGTGGGGAATGCCAGGGGAAACTCCACCATCAGCACCCGATAGGGTTTGCTCATACCCATGCCTCTGGCGGCTTCTTTTACGCCGGGATCCACCTCCTGGAGTCCAAGACAGGTATTTCGCACGATGGGGAGAAGGGAGTACAGCGTGATGCCGGTGATCACAGTGATTTTTCCCGCGCCTAAAAACACCATGATGATGCCCAGCAGCGCCAGGGAGGGAATGGTCTGCAGCAAATCCACCGCCCGCAGGATTACTGCCCGGGCTTTCGGGTACACATAGGACAGAATCCCCAGAGGCAGCCCTACCAGAATAGACAGGATGCAGGCGGCCAGCACAATGAAGAGATGCTCCCAAATCAGTGCCCAGGTCATTTGTCTACCCCCTTCCGCAGGCTGCGGGGTGTCGCCTTTTTCTGCAGAAGATCGATCAGCGCCCCAATGACCACGGCCAAAATTGCCGCCGGGATAGCGCCCAGCAGGATCAGGGTGTTGTTGTTGGAAGAGGTGCCCTGATAGATCAGCTCCCCCAGGCCGCCCTGGCCGATCATGGCGGCCAGTACCGCCCAGGAGACAGTGTAGATGGCGGACATCCGCAGTCCGGCGATAACGGTGGGCATGGCCAGGGGCAGTTCCACCTTTACCAGGGCCTGAAGGGGGGACATGCCGCAGCCCCTGGCGGCCTCAATATACCGCCGCTCCACGCCCAATATCCCGGTATAAGTGTTTTTCAGCACCGGGAACATGGCGTAAATGGACAGGGCGATAATCACGGTGGCGGGGGACATGCCCAGCCACAAAAACAGCAGCCCGATGAACACCAGGCCGGGAATGGTCTGGAACACGGAGATCACAGGCAAAATGGCGCCGGACCACCTGGGGACCCGGGAGAGCAGAATGCCGCCAAGAAGCCCCAGTAAAAAGCCGGCAAATACAGATACCAGAACAAACCCGGTGTGAACCAGGATATCCGTCATCAGCCGCGGGCCGTAAGTAGCGATCAGGTCTCTCATGTGGCGTCCCCCCACAGGTTTTGTGCCACAGACCGGGCCACGCTGGTTTTGGTGACGATGCCGGCTATGGTGTCGTCCGCATTGAGGACCACCACATAGTTTGCCCCGGAATCCAGCAGATAGTCGAAGCTCTCCTTGGCGTCGTCCCCCACCCGCACGGTGCGGGCGGTCTGACGGATCAGGGGCTCGATGCTGCGAAGGCCCTGGCCCCAGTGGCGAATATCGCCTACGGACACAGTGCCGAGATACCGCTTCTCCTCGTCAGTGACCAGCAGGGTGTCCACGCTGCCTCGGGCCATGCGCTCCGCACATTCCAGCACACCCCGGTTGCGCTTCACGCTTAAAACATTGGTGCGCATAAAGCTCTCCACCGTGGAGGGAGCGGCGCTGCCGGGGGCGTGCTTGCCCAAAAAGTCCCGCACCAGGTCGTTGGCCGGGTGCTCCAGCATCTCCTCGGGAGAGGCCATCTGCACCACCCGGCCCTCGGCCATGAAGATGATGATGTCCGCAAGCTTCAGCGCCTCGTCCATATCGTGGCTGACAAAGACGATGGTCTTGTTCAGCTTTTGCTGCAGATTTTTGACCTCGTCCTGCAGGGATTCCCGGGTCATGGGGTCCAGCGCACTGAAGGGCTCATCCATCAGTACGATGGGAGGAGAAGCCGCCAGAGCCCGCAGCACGCCGATGCGCTGCTGCTGCCCGCCGGAGAGTTCGGAGGGGTATTTGTCGGCATACTGCTCCATGTCCACCATCCGCAGCATCTCACGCACGATTTCGCCGCACTTCGCCCTGTCGTATTTTAAGAGCTTTGGCACAACGCAGATGTTCTGCGCCACCGTCATGTTGGGGAAGAGGCCGATCTGCTGGATCACATAGCCGATGTGACGGCGCAGATCCACCTTGTCGGTGGTGCGGATGTCCTTTCCGTCGATGAGCACGGAGCCGCTGTCCGGCTCCAGCAGGCGGTTGATCATCTTCATGGTGGTGGTCTTGCCGCAGCCGGAGGGACCGATGAGGATGACGAACTGCCCGTCCGGGATGGTAAAGGACAGATCTTTCAAAATGGGGGTTTTGCCATAGTTTTTGCACACGTTTTGAAATTGGATCATTGCGTTACTCCTTTACATGGATCAGGTTGTGGGCGGCCTCTGCGGCGGCCGGACTGCCCACCAGGATCACCACGTCCCCAGCGTACAGCTCCGCGTAAGGGCCGGGGGAGAGGATCACCTTCTGCCCCCGGCGGATGGCGACGATGGTGCAGCCTGTGGACTGCCAGAATTTCAGCGCGCCGATGTTTTTGCCAAGACAGGGGGAGTCTTTCGGCACGGTGACTTCGTAGTTGGGCAGGGGCTCGCCGGCGGCGGCAAAACCGTCCCACCGCCGGACAAGGGCGCCCACTGTCTCTCCCATGCGGCGGTGGAGGTCGGCGTACTCCGCCATCAGCTCTTTCAGCTGCAGCCGCAGCGCCCGTACGCCGGCGTTCTCCTCAAAGTTTTCAATGTAGCGCCGGGCACTGTCGGCGGAGAGGACCATGGCCCCGCTCTGGGGCTTCACCTCCACCACCTTCATGTCCGCCAGCAACCGCAGCGCCCGGCGGATGGTTTCCGGCGACACGTTGTACTCAGACGCCATCATGGACCGTCCGTACACCCGGCTGCCCTCCGGCAGCTCTCCGCCGGCGATCCGGCGGGCCAGATCCAGGGCGATCTGCAGGTATTGGGACGGGACTACGGTTTGTTTCATCCTGAAAACCACCTTCCCGAAAATTGCTTTGGGGGAGAATAACTCCATTATATACTAACAACTCTAAAATGTAAATGAGAGCGGCAGTTAATTTTCTGTTAACAAAAAAAGAGATTCAGGGGAACAGCGGCGAAAATTCCCGGCACTCCGCCTTGCGCAGCGCCGCTAAATAGCATATAATAGCTCCTGCGGGAAAAATTTCCGCGGCATTACGTTTTTAAAGGAGGCTGCCATGGCCCGACGCCGCATTCAACTCAATGCCGTGCAAACCCTGGCGCTGGGGTTTGCCGCTCTGATTTTACTGGGCGGTGTGCTGCTGGCGCTGCCGGCCGCCTCCCGGGATGGGCATTCCCTGCCGTTTATAGATGCGCTTTTTACATCGGCGTCGGCCTCCTGCGTCACGGGGCTGGTACTGTATGACACCTATACCCGGTTTACCCTGTTTGGTCAGGCGGTGCTGCTGCTGCTGATTCAGGTGGGCGGTATGGGGTTTATGACCGTCTCTATTCTGGTCTCTGTTTTGCTGCACCGCCGTGTTGGACTGCGGCAGCGCTCTATTTTGATGGACAGCGTGGGGGCTTTGCAGATGGGCGGGGTTGTGCGTCTGACCCGCCGGGCGATCCGCGTCACACTCACCTGCGAGGGGATAGGCGCGGCCCTGCTGGCGCTGTGGTTTTGTCCGCGATACGGTGTGGGAAGAGGGCTTTGGATGGCGCTTTTCCACGCGGTTTCCTCCTTTTGCAATGCCGGTTTTGACCTGCTGGGGACCGGTACGTCCCTAACCACCATAGCGGGGGAGCCGCTGCCCAACATTGTGCTCATGGCGCTGGTGATTTGCGGCGGTCTGGGTTTTTTGGTGTGGGATGATCTG
>CATNDT010000010.1:0-8972 GCA_950097035.1 uncultured Oscillibacter sp. | reverse complement strand
GATCGTGCTGTGCGCCACCACGCTGCTGTTTGTGGGCGGCGCCGCAGCGTTTTATATTTTGGAGGAGAATCACGCCTTTGCCGGCGCCGCGGCACCCCGGCGGGCGCTGATGGCCGCCTTTCAGTCCGTTACCTGCCGCACGGCCGGGTTTAACACCGCGCCTCTGGCGTCCCTCAGTCAAAGCGGCATGCTGCTGACCATGATTTTGATGTTTGTCGGCGCGGGCTCCGGCTCCACCGGCGGCGGGGCCAAGGTGAACACGGTGTCTGTTCTGCTGCTCAGCGCCGCCGCTCAGGTGCGGCGGAAGACGGATGTCAATGTGTTTGGCCGCCGCCTGGACGAGTCCACCATCCGGAAGGCGTATTCCACGGTGAGCATCTTTTTCCTGGCGTGTCTGGCGGGGACCATGGTCATGTGCCTCCAGGGTATCTCTCTGGACAGCGCCCTGTTTGAGGCGATCTCCGCTATGGGTACTGTGGGATTGACCCGGGGTATAACGCCATATCTGCGGCCGCTTTCCAAATTGGCGGTGCTGCTGATGATGTTTGCGGGCCGGGTAGGCAGCATGTCCGTCGCCATGGCCGTGACCCGGAACCGGCCTCAGCCCAAGCTGCGGAATGTTCCGGAGAAAATTTTGATCGGATAGGAGGAGCGGTTTTATGAAATCCTTTTTGGTGGTGGGGTTGGGCAGGTTCGGCAGGCATTTGACAAAGTGCCTGGCAGAGCTTGGCAACGAAGTGATGATTCTGGATCAGAGCGAGGAGCAAGTGGCGCGGCTTGCGTCTGTGGCCACCGCCGCCTGTGTGGGGGACTGTCAGGACGAGCAGGTGCTCTCCTCTCTGGGCGTGCGGAATTTTGACGTGTGCTTTGTCTGTGTGCGGGATGATTTCCAGTGCTCCCTGGAGGCCACCGCCACCTTAAAGGAGCTGGGAGCCAAGTGTGTGGTGGCCCGGGCGGACCATGAGCGGCAGATCAAGTTTTTGAAAAAAATTGGCGCTGACTTTGTCATCCATACGGAGATGGATATGGCGTCCCGTGCCGCCATGCGGTTCTCCGCCCGCAACGCCTTTGACTACTTTGAACTCACACCCAAATACGCGGTTTTTGAGATCGAAACGCCCCGGGAGTGGGAGGGCCGCACAGTGATGGAGGTGGATGTCCGCCGCCGGTATAACGTGAACATTCTGGGTGTGAAAAATGGCGATGAGATTGAGCCGCTGCTGAATCCGGAGTACCGCTTTCAGCCGGACGCACACCTGATTGTGGCAGGGGACAAGGAGGCGGGCGTTCGTCTGATGAACGAGGAGTCGTAGACGGCGCATACTTTTGGTCCGCCTGCCCATACTACTTCCGGGGTGATTTTATGCCGGAAGATAAAAGAGCGGTGAATGGCCAGGAGGACGGCAAGCCCTTTTTGCGCCTGGAGCCGGAAAAACGCATGTGTCCTATTTTTGACCCTGTAACCATCGCCAAATTTCCGGTGGCTGCGCCGGATGAGATGGGGTTTCGGGTGCTGGACAACTTTTGTGAGGAGCATATTGAGTAAAGAAGAACGCAAATGGTAAATTGAGCCGCGTTTTTTCAAAAAACGCGAAATAGTGACGGAAAAGCAGCCGGCTGCACAAAAGCAGCCGGCTGCATTTGTCGCTATTGCCCATGGCTCCGGCGATTCCCCCTCCTGTTTGTTAGGGCGTATCGCCGGCAATCTCGCCGGTTGTGTATTGCCTCCCGGGACGGATCGTGGTAAAATTACAAAATGAAGAGGTTTGATATAATCTGCAGAGGCGTACATCATGAATATGAATTGAGGTAGTAAAATGGATGGAAGACTGAAAAAACGGCTGGCCGTATGGATCGGCTGCGCCGTGGCTGTGGCTGTGGCGGTTGCGGTGATCTCCACCCTCCCCGTGCCGGGCGACACCGTTATGCGGTGGTTTGGGCTGAAATATGACTCCTTTTCGGCAATGATCCTCTATTTTCTCTTTGCCGGTGTGGTGGGGTTTCCGTTGCAGATTTTGGTGAAGGCGTTTCCAAGGGCGCTGCTGATGATGGGGCGGATCTCCATGAAACCGGCAAAACTGCTGCTGTTTGTTTTAAATACCGCGGCAATCTTTTTGATGATGGTGCTGGTAGACCGGCTGATGGGCGCCGTTTCGGTGGGTCCGGTGACGGTCTTCATCATCGCGCTGGTCATGTCGTTGCTCTCACTGGACGATCTGGAGGGCTGGGACAAGCGGGGATAGAGACCGGTTTGACAAGTGCGGGGACCCTTCTGGCGGGTCCCCGCCTTTCCCGTTGCGGGACCGGTTCGGTCCATATTTTACAGGAGGCGTCTATTATGAAACGATGCTTTATCTTTGCCGCCGGAACCTTT
The DNA here is from genome assembly GCA_950097035.1 of uncultured Oscillibacter sp. Taxonomy (GTDB): domain Bacteria; phylum Bacillota; class Clostridia; order Oscillospirales; family Oscillospiraceae; genus Oscillibacter. The sequence continues at coordinate 6,598 of CATNDT010000010.1, read as the reverse complement.
TTCGGCCTGCGCCTGCGCCCTGCCGGCGGCGACCTTGTCATCGCCGCCGACGCGGGGTACCGTGCCTGCCGCCGGACAGGTCTGGAGCCGGACCTGATCCTGGGGGATTTTGACTCCATGGATCCGCCGGAGGAGGAGCGGGTGCTCCGGTTGCCGGTGGAAAAGGATGACACAGACACCCTGGCGGCCGTCCGCATGGGATTGGAGCGGGGATGCGGGGAATTTCACATCTACGGCGGCACCGGCGGAAGGCGGATGGACCACACCCTGGCAAATCTTCAAACGCTGCTCTTCCTCCGCCGCCACGGGGCACGGGGCTATCTCTATGACGACGATTTTGTCTGGACAGTGATTGAAAACGAGACGCTGCGGGTGGAAAAGACGGTGGAGTGGGGCCTGCTCTCCGCCTTTTGCCTGGGGGACCGGGCGGAGGGAGTGGACGAGGAGGGACTTCAATACCCCCTGCGGGACGCCGTGCTGACGCCGGATTTTCCCGTGGGTGTCAGCAACCACATTCTGGATGCGGAGGCAGTTGTCACAGTCCGCCGGGGAGCGTTGGCCGTGGGCTGGGAGCTTCCACCGATATGCTGAAAATAGAATAACGAATTGCCAAAAGTGTGGTTGCCTATTGCAGTGATTTCAGGTATAATGTACAACAAAGGAAAGGTCGACCTTTCCAAAAATCATTGAGGACCGTGGGACCGGGGCGGGCACGGGGGCAAGGAGTTTTTTATGGCGGTGTTTACTGTAAACGGCAAAACCGTGACCGTGGAAAAGAATCAAAAACTGCTGCGCTTCCTGCGGGATACGCTGGGCCTGACCTCGGTAAAGGACGGGTGCAGCGAGGGCGCCTGCGGCACCTGTACCGTTTTGGTCGATGGAAAGCCCACCAAGGCCTGTATTCCACAGACCGATAAGCTGGAGGGGAAGGAGATCGTCACGGTAGAGGGACTTTCGGACTTTGAGCGGGAGGTGTATACCGCCGCCTTTGGCCGTGCCGGGGCGGTGCAGTGCGGGTTTTGCATCCCGGGCATGGTGATGTCCGCCAAGGGCCTGCTGGACAAAAATCCGGAGCCCACCCGGGAGGAGGCGGCCTTTGCCATCCGCAACAACATCTGCCGCTGCACAGGGTATGTAAAGATTATCGACGGGATTTTACTGGCGGCGGAGCTGCTGCGGGGGGGCGAGATCCCCGCCCCCCCCACGGACTGGTCTCTGGGCCAGCGGGTGCCTCGGGTAGATGTGGGGGAAAAAGTCACCGGTTCCGGTATCTACCCCGATGATATCTATATGGACGGTATGATTTACGGCAGCGCTGTCCGCAGCGCATATCCCCGGGCCAGAGTACTGGCCATCCATGCGGAAGAGGCCAGGGCGCTGCCCGGTGTGTTGGGGGTCTTTACGGCGGCGGATATCCCCGGCAGCAACAAGGTGGGCCATTTGAAGCGGGATTGGGACACGATGATCGCCGTGGGCGATATCACCCATTACCTGGGGGACGCCATCTGTCTGGTAGCCGCCGAAACGCCTGAGATCCTGGCCAGGGCCAAGGCGCTGGTGCGGGTGGACTATGAGGAATTGCCCATGGTTGCAAGTCCCCGGGAGGCCATGCTGCCGGACGCGCCCCTGGTGCACCGGGAGGGCAATCTTCTGGCCCACAAGCATATTCAGCGCGGCAATCCGGCAGAGGCGATTGCCAAAAGCAAGCATGTGCTGACCCAGCGGTTTTCCACGCCCTGGACAGAGCACGCCTTTTTAGAGCCGGAGTGCGCCGTGGCCTATCCGGACGGAGAGGGGGTCATGATCCTCTCCACAGACCAGGGGGCCTACGACACCCAGCATGAGACGATGGCAATGCTGGGGCTGCCCGCAGAGCAGGTAAAGGTCCGCAACTGTCTGGTGGGCGGCGGCTTTGGCGGCAAGGAGGATGTGACGGTTCAGCACCACGCCGCCCTCATCGCCTATCTGACCAAGCGGCCGGTAAAGGTGAAGCTCAGCCGGGCGGAGAGCATCCTGATCCACCCCAAGCGCCACCCTATGGAGATGGAATTCTCCTTGGGCTGCGATGAAAACGGCATTATCCAGGGCGTGGCCGCCGAGGTGATTGCCGACACCGGGGCCTACGCCTCTTTGGGCGGGCCGGTGCTGGAGCGGGCCTGCACCCACGCAGCAGGTCCCTATAACTACCAGAATTTTGAAATTGACGGCTGGGCCTATTACACCAACAATCCGCCTGCCGGGGCCTTTCGGGGATTTGGGGTGACACAGACCTGTTTTTGCATCGAAAGCCTTTTGAACCAGATGGCGGATGTGGTGGGAATCACCCCCTGGGAGATCCGCTACCGCAACGCTATCCGCCCCGGGCAGGAGCTGCCCAACGGCCAGATTGTGGATCACTCCACGGGTCTTGTGGAGACGTTGGAGGCGGTGAAGCCCTACTACGACGGGGCGAAGTATGTGGGCCTTGCCTGCGCCATGAAAAATGCCGGTGTGGGCGTGGGTATCCCGGACACCGGACGGGTGCGGCTGACGGTGGAGGGGGGGAAGGTCCATATCTTTGCGGGCGCCTCCTGCATTGGGCAGGGCCTTGGCACGGTGCTGACCCAGATGGTCTGCCAGCAGACAGGCCTTGGCCCGGAGGATATCGTCTATGAGCGGTCCAACACTTACTTCGCGCCGGATTCCGGCACCACCTCCGGCTCCCGACAGACGCTGTTTACCGGCGAAGCCTGCCGCCGGGCCTGTCAGGAGCTGAAGGAGGCGCTGCAAGCGGGCTGCCTGGCGGCGCTGGAGGGCCGGGAGTTCTACGGCGAGTATCTGGGCAAAACAGACCCGCTGGGGGCCGACGTGCCCAACCCCGTCAGTCACATTGCCTACGGTTACGCCACCCAGATCTGTATTTTAGATGAGGACGGCAGGCTGCAGCACATTGTGGCCGCCCACGATGTGGGTAAGGCCGTCAATCCCCTTTCCATAGAGGGACAAATTGAAGGCGGCGTGGTGATGTCCATGGGCTTTGCCCTGACGGAGCGCTATCCCCTGGAGCACTGCAGGCCTACTGCCAAATACGGCACGTTGGGGCTTTTCCGGGCAAACCAGATCCCCAGGATCACCGCTCTTGTGGTGGAGAAGGAGGGGCTGGACGTGGCGTGCGGCGCCATCGGTGTGGGGGAGATCACCTCCATTCCCACGGCTCCGGCCATTGCGGACGCCTATTTCCGTTACGACGGAAAATTTCGCACGTCCCTGCCCCTGGAGAATACCCCCTATACCCGCAAGTGAGCGCCGGCCTTCAGCTCCTCCATGGCCGCCACCGTGTCCACATCCGTCAGCTCCTCCTCCGCCGTTTCCAGCAGACGCAGGTCCGTCTCGTGGCGGCGGATTACGGTGTTGCCGCCGTGGTCTTCCTCCAGCTGTAAAAGCTCCGGAAAGAACCGCGCGGGGAAAATGCAGGGATTCCCCCGTACGCCGCCGTGGGCCAGGGCCGCCAGCCTGTCCGGCTGTGCCCGCCAGAATCGGGCCAGAGCCGCCACGCTCTCCTGCCGCAGCAGCGGCTGGTCAGAGACCAGAAAACACACGGCGTCACAGTCCCGCAGGGCGGTGAGCCCCAGGGAAATGGTGTGGCTGATGCCCCAGTCCGGGTGCTCGTTGTGAATGGCGGCAAAGTGAAATTCCCCGGCCAGACGCATGACCTCCGGGTATTGGGTCACCACCACCACGTTGTCAAATTCCCCGGCCGGCACGGCTTCCAGCGTGCGGCGGATGAGGCTCCGCCCCTCCAGCTGAGCTGCCAGCTTGTTCTCACCGAACCGGCGGGCATTGCCCGCCGCCATAACGACGCATCCCAATTTCAAAGTATTCATGTTTCGCTCCTGACGTTTGATTGATAGCAACAGTAGTATACCCCGTTTTCCTGAAAAAAGCAAAAAAGGGCAGAGAAAAAGGAGGGACCCCCATGAGCAAGAGCGTCGGCAAGAGCGCCATCCGGGTAGACGCCTATGAAAAGGCGACCGGCCGTGCAAGGTATATGGATGACCTGTGCGACCGCAGCGCCCTGGTGGCGAGGATCTGCCATGCAACCGTCGCCCACGGTTATGTGAGATCCATTGATACCGGCAGGGCGGAGCAGGTGCCGGGCGTTGTAAAAATTTTGACCTGCTTTGACGTGCCGGATATCCCGTTTCCAACGGCGGGCCACCCCTGGTCCACGGACCCGGGCCACCAGGATGTGGCGGACCGCCTGCTCTTAAACCGCCACGTCCGCTACTATGGCGACGAAGTGGCGGTGGTTATCGCCGAGAACGAGGTGGCGGCGGCCCGGGCCGTCCGGATGCTGGAGGTGGAGTACGAGGAGCTGCCCTTTGTGCTGGACGTGCAGAAGGCCATGGAGGACGGCGCGCCCCGACTCCATGAGGAGTACCCCGGCAATGTGCTGGCCCACACGGATATTCGCCGGGGCGACTACGAGGCGGCCCGGCAGGAGCCGGGGCTGGTCCGGGTGGAGGGGTGGTATGACACGCCCACCGTGCAGCACTGCCACATTGAAAACCACGGCTGCTTTGCCTATGGGGAGGCGGGAAGGGTGGTAGTGGTCAGCTCCACCCAGATCCCCCACATTGTCCGCCGGGTGGTGGGTCAGGCCCTTGGGATCCCATGGGGAAAGGTCCGCATCATCAAGCCCTATATCGGCGGCGGATTTGGCAACAAACAGGACGCGCTGTATGAGCCCCTGTGCGCCTGGTGCTCTCTCCAGGTGGGGGGGCGGCTGGTAAAGCTGGAGTGCACCCGGGAGGAGACCTTTGTCTCCAACCGCGTCCGCCACGCCATCCGCACCCACATCATCTCCTATGTCCGGCCCGACGGCACGCTGGTGGCCCGGAAGTTTGAGGCCTTTTCCAACCAGGGGGCCTATGCCTCCCATGGCCATGGCATTGTGGCCAAGGGCATGGGCGCATTTCCCCAGCTGTACCCCTGCGAGAATCTGGAGTGCGATGCCTGGACGGTGTTTACCAACCGGCCCTCAGCCGGGGCCATGCGGGGCTACGGCATCCCCCAGGCCATGTTTGCCGGGGAGAGCCACATTGACGATATCTGCCAGGCCATCGGTATGACGCCGCTGGCGTTCCGGCGGAAAAATCTGATGCCCGTGGGCTATATAGACGGTTTTTCCAAAAATGAGAACTACTTTGATACCTTTAACCAGTGCATGGACAAGGGGATGGAGGCCATTGGGTATCTCCGGAAGCTGGAGGAGTACAGGGATCAGACCGGGCCTGTCCGCCGGGGTGTGGGTATGGCGGTTTTCTGGTACAATACCGCCGTCTGGCCCATCTCACTGGAGTCCTCTTCCTGCCGCATGGTGCTCAATCAGGACGGCTCCCTTCAGTTTCAGACCGGTGAGACGGAGATTGGCCAGGGCTGCGACACCGCCTACTCCCAGATGGTGGCGGATGCCGTGGGCATACCTCTGGAGGATGTGCACGTGGTCTCCACCCAGGATACCGACATCACGCCCTTCGGCACCGGGGCCTATGCCTCCCGGCAGACCTATATCGGCGGCTTTTCCATTGTGCAGACCGCCAGAGCCCTGCGGGAGCGGATTTTGCAGGCGGCCCACGAGCAGACCCGGATGCCGGTGTCCAATCTGGATCTGGTGGATGGACAGATTGTCCGCAAGTCGGACGGACGGGTGCTGAAATCCCTGGGGGACCTGGCTACGGAGTGTCTTTATTCCCTCAGCAGCAGCCGGCACCTTACTGCCGAGACCACTGCCCAGATCAAGTCCAATGCCTACTCCTTCGGCTGCTCCTTCGCCGAGGTGGAGGTGGATATCCCCATGTGTAAGGTGAAGCTGGTGGATCTTGTCAACGTCCACGACTGCGGCGTGCTCATCAACCCGGCTCTGGCGGAGGCCCAGGTCCACGGCGGCATGTCCATGGCGATTGGCTACGGCCTTTCCGAGCAGATGCTCTTTGACGGCAAGACCGGCAAGCCCCTTAACGATAACCTTTTGGACTATAAGCTCTCCACCTTTATGGACCATCCCACGCTGAAGGCGGCTTTTGTGGAAAATCCGGAGCCAACCAGTCCCTACGGGACAAAGGCGCTGGGTGAGCCGCCGGCCTGCTCCGGCGCGCCCGCCATCCGCAATGCCATTTTAAACGCCACCGGCGTGGCCATTGACTGCTGCCCCATTACGCCCCACGTCCTCTACCGTGCATTTAAAGAGGCCGGGCTCATCACCGACTGAGGGAGGGAACCTTATGTATGATATGAAAGCCCTGTACCAGGCACAGAGCGTGGCGGACGCCGTGGCTCTCCGGGTGGCCCACCCGGAGGCCCACATCATCGCCGGCGGCTCCGATGTGCTGGTGCAGATGCGGGAGGGAAGGCGGGCAGGGGTGGAACTGATCTCCATTCAGGGCCTGAACGAGCTCCGGGGCGTTGCGCTGGAGGAGGACGGGACGCTGAGAATCGGTTCCCTGACCAGCTTTTCCCACATCACCCGGGACCCGCTGATCCAAAAGTATATCAACGTTCTGGGGGAGGCGGTGGACCAGGTGGGCGGTCCTCAGATCCGCAATATCGGCACTATCGG
>CATNDT010000009.1 GCA_950097035.1 uncultured Oscillibacter sp. | reverse complement strand
ACAGCTTCTGGTCCGCCTTCCAGATGATGGAGAACGGCAGGGTGAAAAGCACGCTGCTGCTGTATTCCTTTTGTCTTTGCTGGGTGCTGATCGCCGTTTACGGAGGGCTGTTTGCCGTTTTGATCGATCCGCTGCACGCCATGACTGCCGGGATGCCCCTCCTTGTGGAAAATCTGGTGGGCGCTTTGGTGCCCGCGGCCCTTGGCGCGGCAGTGTGCAGCGCATTTTGGCTGCTGCCCGGCGATAAGCGGCTGCTGCCTGCGGCCTATCTCTGGCTGGTTTTGCTGATGCTGGCCTGCTTTATCACACTGATGATCTATCTCCGGGGTGAGGGATCGGCCCCTGTTTTGGTTTTGCAATTTTTCGGGATGTTCGTGCTGTTCCCCGTTCTCTTGGGCGGCGGTTCGTCGATCCTCCTGTACTATCGATACTGGAAAAACAAGCCTCCGGCTACAGAGCCGGCAGTGTTTGGGAAAAGGCTGTGAGAGTATGATCGATACCGTATTGTTTGATATGGGTGGAACGCTGGAGGATATCTTTACGGATGATGTCAGCCGCGAGGCCTCCGCCCGGGAAGTTCTGCGTATTTTAAAGGAAAAGGGCATCGCTGTGGCGGACGATGTCGCCGCGGCCCAAAAAAAGCTGGCGGATGGTTGGGACCGCTACGCCGCCTACCGTGGTCCCACGGACCGGGAGCTGAAGCCGGAAGAGATCTGGGGCAGGTATGTCCTCACGGAGTTTGGACTGGATGAGGAGACGGTGGCCCCCTTTGCCGAGGAGCTGGCCCACATGTGGGAGGTCACCTATTACCACCGCACACTGCGGCCCCACGTGGCGGAGATGCTGGAGGGATTGAAGAGCCTGGGGCTGAAGCTGGGGGTTATCAGCAACACCGCCAGCCTTTATCAGGTGTTTGAGATTTTAGAGGAGTATGGTATCCGGGACTATTTTCAGGATGTCACGCTCTCCTCTGTCACCGGCTACCGCAAGCCCCATGAGAATATTTTCAAGGTCTCGCTGTATCAGATGCGGTCTGACCCCGCCGCCTGCGCCTATGTGGGCGACACAGTTTCCCGGGATGTGATCGGCCCCCAGAGGATGGGGTTCGGCATGACGTTCCACATCAACTCAAAGCTGACCAAATCCAAGGATGTGGACGTACCCCGGGAGATCCGGGCCACCTATGAGATCGGGGAGATCTATGAGGTGTACACCATCCTGCGGGATTTGATGAAGGAGGGCCATAAGGCCGTTTGATACCGTAAGCAGAAGACCGCTCTCCCGGCCTTGGGAGAGCGGTCTTTGCTATTTTTTCGTCCGGCTGCGGCCTTTACAGTTCCGGCTGCAGCCCGGGCAGCCACCGCCGCAGCGGCGGCAGGAGCGCAGGGCCAGAACCAGCCAGACGCCGAGAAACGCCAGAATAACAAGCTCTAACACGGCAGGGCCCTCCCTACATCACCAGCAGCGCAATGTGATACACCGCCCAGGCCGCAGCCCAGGCCACCGCACACTGGAGAGAGGCCACGCCGGCAGCCTTCCAGCCGGAGCGCAGCTCCCGTCCCACAGCGGAGATGGCAGCTACACATGGGGTATACAGCAGGGTGAAGGTCAAAAAGCTCACAGCGCTTATCGGGGAGAAGAGACCGCCCAGGGCAGCTGCGGAGACATCCGTCCCCGCGCCGGTAAGAATACCCAGCGTAGAGACGACGGACTCCTTTGCGATAAAGCCGGTGATAAGGGCGGTGGACACCCGCCAGTCGCCAAAGCCCAGGGGGTGGAACAGCGGAGCGATCCATGCGCCAAGGGCCGCCAGAAGACTGTCCGCGCTGTCGGCCACCACGTTGAAACGGGCGTCAAAGGTCTGGAGAAACCAGACAATGATGGTGGCGACAAAGATGACGGTAAAGGCCCGTGTCAAAAAGTCTTTGGCCTTATCCCAGCACAACTGCCCCACACTCCTGGCAGAGGGAAAGCGGTAGTTGGGCAGTTCCATGACAAAGGGGACGGGATTGCCGCGAAAGGCCGTGGCGCCTAACACCCTGGCGGCAAGCACGCCCACCAGAATGCCCCCCAGATACAAACCGATCATCACCAGGGCGGTGTGGCGGGGGAAAAAGGCGGCGGCGAAGACCGAGTAGATGGGGATTTTGGCGGAGCAGCTCATAAACGGCGTGAGTAAAATAGTCATCCGCCGATCCCGCTCAGAGGCCAGCGTCCGGGTGGACATGATGGCGGGGACAGAGCAGCCAAAGCCGATGAGCATGGGCACGATACTGCGGCCTGAGAGACCGATCTTTCGCAGCAGCTGGTCCATGACAAAGGCCACGCGGGCCATATAACCGGTGTCCTCCAGAATGGAGAGAAAGAAAAACAGCACCACGATCAGGGGCAGGAAGCTCAAAACACTGCCTACCCCGGCAAAAACCCCGTCCACCACCAGACTGTGAACCACCGGATTCAGGCCATAGGCGGTGAGCCCGGCGTCCACTGCGGCAGCCAGAGCGTCGATCCCGGCGGCCAGCAGACTGGAGAGAAAGGCGCCGATAACGTTGAAGGTGAGAAAGAAAATGGCCAGGATAATGCCGAAAAACAGCGGGAGGGCCAGATATTTATTGGTGACAATCCGGTCAATAGCCTCGCTGCGGCGGCGTTCTCGGGACTCCCGGCATTTTACCACCGTCTCCCGGCATACGCCTTCAATAAAGTCATACCGCATGTCCGCCAGGGCGGCGTTGCGGTCCATGCCGTGTTCGGCCTCCATCTCCTGCACGCTGTGCTCAATGAGTTCCAGTTCGTTCTGGTCCAGCTTCAGGCGGTCCCGAATGTCCGCGTCGTCCTCAATGACCTTGGTGGCGGCAAAGCGGACCGGCAGCCCTGCGGCCTCTGCGTGGTCCTCGATCTGGTGGACCACCGCGTGGATGCAGCGGTGTACCGGGCCGGGAGAGCAGAAGTCATAGACGGCGGGAAGGGTTCTGCTCCGGGCCGTGGCCACGGCGGTGCGGATCAGCTCCTCCACACCCTCGTTCTTCACGGCGGAGATGGGCACCACAGGAATGCCCAGGGCGGCGGACATACCCTTTACATCCACGGTGCCGCCGCCGGCGGTGACCTCATCCATCATGTTCAGGGCCAGCACCATGGGAGTCCGCATTTCCAGCAGCTGTAATGTCAGATACAGGTTGCGCTCGATGTTGGTGGCATCTACAATGTTGATAATGCCGTCCGGCTTTTGATGGATGATAAAGTCCCTGGTGACGATCTCCTCCGGGGTGTAGGGCCGGATAGAGTAAATACCCGGCAGGTCCACCACGGTGCAGTCCCGCTGCCCCCGAACGGCACCGGACTTCTGATCCACCGTCACGCCGGGGAAATTGCCCACATGCTGGTTAGAGCCGGTAAGCTGATTGAACAGTGTGGTTTTGCCGCAGTTTTGGTTGCCGGCCAGCGCGAAGATCATACAGCCCGCACCTCCACCTCGATATTGCGGGCGTCCTCCTTCCGCAGAGACAGGGCGTATCCCCGCACCCGCAGTTCAATGGGATCGCCCAGGGGCGCCACTTTTTCCACCCGCACCACGGTTTTGGGAATCAGCCCCATATCCAGCAGGCGGCAGCGCAGCGCACCCTCGCCGCCCACTCTGGTGATTACGGCTTCCTGAGTCAGCGGCAGCAGATCCAAGGTCATACGTACCCCTCCATAAAAATAGACATTCCGACCACTCCTAGAGTATCACGGAAGGGGAGAAACATCAAATGCGGAATTGTCGGAAAAACAGAGAAAGTTGACGGTTTTTTTGGCTACTTCGATGGCACTGAAGAGGGGCGCGGATCCGGGAGGCGGAGAAACGTTGCTTGCACCGGAAGAGGGCGCGTGTTATACTGTTTACGAGGTGATAAAAATATGTTAACGTTTAACCACTTTAATTTCAATGTGTCGGATCTGGAAAAGTCGATTGCTTTCTACCGTGAGGCTTTGGGATTGGAGCCTGTGCGCCGCAAGGAGGCGGAGGACGGCAGCTTTGTCATTGTGTTTCTGGGAGACGGGAAAACGGACTTCCGTCTGGAGCTGACGTGGCTGCGGGATCATCCTCAAAAATACGATTTGGGAGAGTGTGAATTTCACCTGGCACTGAGGGCGGAGGACTACGAGGCCGCTCACAAAAAGCACGGGGAAATGGGCTGCATCTGCTTTGAAAATCCGGCCATGGGGATCTATTTTATCAGCGATCCGGACGGGTATTGGATCGAGGTGATTCCCACCAGATAGAATTGACTTCTGTATGGCGCTGTGCTACAATATCCACTGGCCGGGCGTTTGCGGTAAAACGCCATCGCCTGTGAATTAAGAGTATGGAGGAATGTCAGATGAAAAGATTGTTACCGGCGCTGCTGGCAATGCTCATGATTTTGGTTCTGGTGGGCTGCGGCGGCAAGGATTCCGGGCAGTCCGGCGGCGGTAAGAGCGGAGACAGCAGCAATAAGAGCGGGGACAATATCGGCTCCGGCGGCGGCGATGTCTATGCCGAGGACGGATATGGCGAGGGCCGCCTGGGCGACACGATGCACACCTATTTCTTTAATTTCACAATTAACAGCGCCTATACCTGCGGCGAGTTTGCGGGGTATACCCCTGCCGCCGGCAACCAGCTGCTGGTTGTGGATGCCACGGTGAAAAATACTGTGACATCCAGTGTTGAAATGTATGACACAGATTTTCAGGCCCAATGGCAAGGGGAGAGCGACGAGGATTTCCGCTTTCCCATCACCACCGACCCGGAGAGCTATGAGGAGCTGGACCCCCTTACGGACGACCAGCTGCCCGGTACATATGATCTGGGTGTAAATGCGGAGCGCACAGGTTTGCTGGTATACGAGGTGCCCGCAGGCCTGAAGGATTTCTCCATCTCCTATCTGGAGGCCTTTGAGGATGGGGACGAGGGCGACGTGTTCTTTGTGTTTTTTACCGCCGAGAGCGATGGCAGCGCCGCCAGTGCCTGAATAACCGGTTCCGAAAGACGATGACGGATCCCCGCACGGAGATGTTTTCCGTGCGGGGCCGTTTTGTTTTTGATTTGTATGTTTCTCCCAAATGGGGCGGGAGCAGAGCGGCTGTGAATTGGAGAGTTAGCCAAAACAAACCGGAGAGACAGGAAAGTGGGGCTTTTCCCTTGACAAAAAGAGTTTGTCATGTTAAACTCTCAACGAGACGTGGGTTAGAGGTGTCTAACCCTGCTTTTTCGGAAAGTGGTTAGTTATTACTAATTTTGGAGAGTTAGAGGAGGGCGGTTATGATGCCGTTGACAATGGCAAAAGCGGGCGAGACTGTAACGATCCGCAAAATCAGCGGGAAGGATGAGACCCGCCAGCATCTGGCGGAATTGGGCTTTGTGGTGGACAGCACGGTGACGGTGGTCAATGAGATCGCCGGAAATCTGATTTTACAGGTGAAGGGCAGCCGCGTGGCGCTGGACCGCCAGCTGGCAAATCGGATCATGATTTGAGACAGGAGGAGAGCGGCGTGAAAACACTTAAGGATGTAAAGGTCGGCGAAACGGCAACGGTGGCAAGGCTCCACGGGGAGGGCCCCGTGAAGCGGCGCATTATGGACATGGGCATCACAAAGGGCGTGGAGATATTTGTGCGCAAGGTCGCGCCCCTGGGAGATCCTATGGAGCTGAACGTGCGGGGGTATGAGCTGTCCGTCCGCAAGGGGGACGCGGAGATGATCGAGGTTGTCTAGAGGCGGCGGCTGACCGCTTTTTTCAGGACAATTGGTTAGCTATAAATAACTGCTTTGAAGAGGAGAATGCGCTATGGATATCAAAATTGCGCTGGCGGGCAATCCCAACTGCGGAAAGACCACGCTGTTTAACGCGCTGACCGGGTCCAGCCAGTATGTGGGCAACTGGCCCGGTGTCACTGTGGAGAAAAAGGAGGGCAAGCTGAAAGGGCACAGGGATGTGGTCATTCAGGACCTGCCCGGTATTTACTCCCTGTCCCCCTATACCCTGGAGGAGGTCGTGGCCCGAAATTACCTGGTGAGAGAGCGGCCGGATGTTATCCTGAATATTGTAGACGGCACCAATATTGAACGGAACCTGTATCTTACCACTCAGCTTATCGAGCTGGGCTTGCCTGTGGTAGTGGCTGTGAACATGATCGACCTGGTGCGGAAAAACGGCGACGCCATCGACCTTGCGAAGCTGGGCGCCGCCCTGGGCTGCCAGGTGGTGGAGATGTCCGCACTGAAAAACGAGGGCGGTCTGGAGGCCGCCGGGGCGGCGGTGGCGCTGGCCCGGACCCATCAGAGTGAAGAACTGCCCCACGTATTCACCGGCAGTGTGGAGCACGCCCTGGCCCATATTGAGGAGTCCGTTCAGGGCAGGGTGGCGGAGGGCTATCTCCGCTGGTACGCCATCAAGATCTTTGAGCGGGACGAGAAGGTGCTGGAGGAGCTGGGGCTGGACGGCCACCTGAAAGCCCACCTGGAGCAGCACATTGCCGACTGCGAAAAAGAGTTGGACGACGACGCGGAGAGCATTATCACCAACCAGCGCTACGCTTACATCAACGGTGTGGTGACCAAAGCGGTGCGGAAAAAGGCGGCGAAGCACAGCCTCTCCGTCTCCGACAGGATCGACCAGATCGTCACCAACCGCATTCTGGCCCTGCCCATCTTTGCGGTTATCATGTTCTGCATCTATGCCATCGCCATGGGCGGCTGGGCTGTCTCCATCGGCACCATGGGTACCGACTGGGCCAATGACGTGCTCTTTGGCGAGATGGTTCCCGGTCTTTTTGACAGCGTTCTGGGCGCGCTGCACGTGGCCGAGGGCGGCTGGCTTTACGGGCTGATTCAGGACGGCATCGTGGCCGGCGTGGGCGCGGTGCTGGGCTTTGTGCCCCAGATGCTGGTGCTGTTTTTGCTGTTGGCCATTTTGGAGGACGTGGGTTATATGGCCCGTGTGGCGTTCATCATGGACCGGATTTTCCGCCGCTTCGGCCTCTCGGGCAAGAGTTTCATCCCCATGCTGGTGGCCACCGGCTGCGGCGTGCCCGGCATCATGGCCTCCCGGACCATTGAGCAGGACCGGGACCGGAAGATGACCATTATGACCACCGGCTTCATCCCCTGCGGGGCCAAGATGCCCATCATCGGCCTGTTTGCCGGGGCGGTGTTCGGCGAGTCCGCCCTGGTGGCCGTGTCCGCCTTCTTCATCGGCATCGCCGCCGTGGTGATTTCCGGCATCATGCTCAAAAAGTTCAAGGCCTTCGCCGGAGAGCCCGCCCCCTTTGTCATGGAGCTGCCTGCCTACCACGCACCCTCCGCCGGCAATGTTTTGCGGGCCACCTGGGAACGGGGCTGGTCCTTCATCAAGCGGGCGGGAACCATCATCCTCTTAAGCTCCATCGTCCTCTGGTTCCTCCAGGGCTACGGCTTTGTGGACGGAATGTTCCAGGCAGTGGAGGACAACAACGACTCTCTGCTGGCCGTGATTGGCAGCGGCATTGCCTGGATCTTCGCGCCCATCGGCTGGGTGGGCGATATGGCCTGGAAGGCCACCGTGGCCACAGTCACCGGGCTGATTGCCAAGGAGGAAGTGGTCAACACCTTCGGCGTGCTGTACCAGTATGCCGGTGAGGCGGACCTGATGGATGACGCCTCCGGAATCTATGCCGCCATCGGCGCGGACTTCGGCGCCATGGCCGCCTACTCCTTCATGATTTTCAACCTCCTCTGCGCCCCCTGCTTTGCCGCCATGGGCGCCATCAAGCGGGAGATGAACAACGCAAAGTGGACGGCGGCAGCCATCGGCTATATGTGCGGCTTTGCCTATGTGGCGAGCCTGATCGTGTTCCAGATCGGCGGACTCTTCACCGGCGAGGCGGCATTCGGAATCGGCACCGTTGTGGCGCTGATCCTGCTGGCCGGCATTCTTTATCTGCTGTTCCGCAAGGGCTATCAGGGTGAGGCGGAGCATCACCGGCTCACCTCTGTGGCCGCCACGCAGATCTGATTTGGAGGCTGCGGCAATGACAGAGCTTGTGGGAAACGGTATTGTGCTGCTGGTTCTGGCGGCGGCGGTGTTCCTGGCGATCCGCTCTCTGTGGAGGTCCCATAAGGCGGGCGGCCACTGTAACGGCGACTGCTCCGGCTGCGGCGGATGTCATCACTGTAAGTAAAGACGGGGGAGGCGCGGGCAAAGGGAAGCTGTCCGTGCCCTTCCATATAGCGGAGAAAACGCAGGGGATGGCAGACATCCCCTGCGTTTTCATAGCAGTATTTTACGGGTTTTCTATCAGAGTCTTGAACACCGGCAGACTTCTTTGGATCATGTCGAAGGAAACGCAGGTGCTGATACGGAAAAAGTCAGGGCAGCCAAAATCGCCGCCGGGAACCACCAGCAGATTTTTCTCCTTGGCCCGGTTGGAAAAGGCCAGGGCGTCGCCGCCGGGAGCTTTTACAAACATGTAGAATGCACCGGTGGGCTTGGCGCACTGATAGCCGTAGGAGGTCAGCGCATCGTAGAGAGCGGTGCGATTGCGGTCATAGGCGGCAAGATCGGGCCGCACAGCGGCGCACCGAGCCACTACCAGCTGCTGCAAAGAAGGCGCGCAGACGTGTCCCAGAACCCGGGCCGCCCCGGCGATGGCGGCGTAGAGCCGCTGGCTGTCTTCCGCCCGGTCGGGAACGCAGACATAGCCGATGCGCTCACCCGGCAGGGAGAGGGACTTGGAGTAAGAGTAGCACACCACGGTGTTGGGATAGATGTTGGGGATAAAGGGGACCTCTGCGCCGTCGTAGGCCAGTTCCCGGTACGGCTCGTCCGCCAGAATGTAGATGGGGTGCCCTGTCTCCCGGGATTTCCGGGTGAGAAGGGCGGCAAGCCGCTCCAGGGTCTCCCGGGTGTACACCACGCCGGAGGGGTTGCAGGGGGAGTTGACAATAATGGCCTGGGTATACGGGGTAATGAGAGATTCCAGCAGGTCAAAACGAATCTGAAAGGAGACCGTGTCGGCGGAAACCGGCACAAATTTGGGGCCGTTGGCCTCTACAAAGGGGCGGTACTCTGCGAAATAAGGGGCAATGGCCATAATTTCTGCGTCAGCCACGGCCAGGGCCCGGATGGCCGCGATCAATGCCGGGGCCGCGCCGCAGGTGAGAAAAATATTCTCAGGTCGGATGGCGGCGTTATAGCGCCGGTTCAGGTCCTCTGCCACGGCGGAGCGGGCCTCCCCACAGCCGCCGGCGGGAGTGTAGCCGTGGACGGTCAGGCTGTCACGGTTTTGAATGATAGACGTAAAGGCCTCGTTCACCTCCGGCGGAGAGGGGATGGAGGGGTTGCCGAGGGAGTAATCAAACACATTTTCTTTTCCAACCACAGCAGCCTGCTGCAAACCGTATTCAAACAGCTCCCGGATGCAGGACCGCTTGGAGCCAAGGGAGTACATGGTTTCGCAGATCATGGAGATCACGCTCCTCAATTAGAATAAAAAAAGATTACCACGCCTGCGGCTCTGTGTCAAATAAAACGGCGTCTTCGAGACGGCTGTTTGTATTGTGACCGGTTTGTCTTTGTGGTATGATTGAAAAAACAGCGTTTGGGGCAGGCTGTGGAAAACGGAGCGCGGAGGAGGAGACGGAATGGACTGTGGAAAAGGCGGCTGCGGCGGCTGTGGACGGCGGGAGATCGTTTTAACGCCGCCGGAGGCTGAGCTGCTGCTGCGGTTGGGCGAATTGGCGTTTTTGCCGGTAGCCCGCCGCCGCGATGAAGAAACGCCGGTTTATCTGGAGGAGATGGGCAGGTCTCCGGCGGAATATGGCGAGGCTCTGGCCTGGCTGCAGTGCAAGGGGCTGGTCAGTCTGGATTACGACATGCCTCTGAAAAATTTTGACTATGCCGCTTATCGGGACTATCCCATACAAGGCAGCGCGGCGCTCACCGCTATGGGACAGGAGGCGGTGGAGATTTTAGAGCTGCAGGGGGCGGAGTACTGAGAACCGCCCCGCCTGTTGAACGGGCGGGGCGGCTGGCGCTAATTTGCTTTCTCGGCGAGACCTTGAAAATAGATCCGGTTGTGAAGGACCGCCGGGGACTCCGGCTTGTAGGAGGCGGCCAGCTCATTAAAGTGCTCCGCCTGTTTTTGGTTGCCCAGGCGGCTGCAGCAAACGCAGAGCTGAATACAGGGGAGATAGCCGTAGCAGTCCGGACAGACAAAGCCGCCCCGCTGGTCGTCACGGGGGCAGGTAAGCGCCAGGGCGTACCAGTAGGCGGCCTGGCTGAACCGCTCCTGCTGAAAAAAGCAGCGGCCCAGCTCACAGCAGACTTCGGCCCGGGGGCGGTCAAAGAGAAAGCTGCGAAGCAGCGCCTCCATGGCCTTTTCCGGTTCGTCCAGCTGCTCGCAGCAATAGGCGCAGTGGCAGCAGGCGTCGATGTTGTTTTCCACCCAGCCCCGGCCGCCTGAGAGAAAACGCTCAAAGACCGCGCGGGCCTCCGCGTAGCGCCGGTGATAGTAGAGCTCCCGGCCATAGTAAAACTCCTGCCGGGGGTCCAGCACCGCTCCGGCGGCCAGCTGCTTTTCGTAGATCTGCAGGTTTCGGTCCGGGTCTGAGGGGCGGAGCTTGCGGTGGGTGACGGCAAACTCTGCGTAAACGACCTGTCCCGAAGGGGTAATGGCCTCGTGCACCGCCCCCTCCCAGCGCATGCCGGCGTGGTTTTTGATGAGCCGCTCCCGATAATAGGAGAAGGTGACACGGCCCTCCTGATCAAATCCGGTGTGATAGGGGGCCATTACCACGGATACAGCGGGGTCCAGCGTCTCTTTCAGGGTCCGAAAGGCCTCCCGGTCTGACTCCAGAAGCACATCGTCTGCGTCCAGCCACATGCAGTAGTCCATTGTGGCATGGGAAAATGCCTCGTTGCGGGCCGCCGCGAAGTCGTCTATCCATGTAAAGGAATAAACCTTGTCGGTGAATCCGGCGGCGATATCTCTGGTCTTATCCGTGGAACCGGTGTCTACGATCACAATTTCCTCCACAAGACCGGAGACGCTCTCCAGGCACCGGGTCAGAGCCTCCTCCTCATCCTTTACAATCATACACAGGCTGACAGTTATTGGGGAAACCGGTGTTGATGCGTTCATAGTAGTTCACTCCATGGGTGGAGGAGACGCCCGAAAGGGCGTCTCCTCCAATGAGATCAGCTGAGACGGATGATGCTTAAAGAGGCGCCTGCACTGTCCGGCAGAAGCACGGCAGAGGAGATGATGCCGTAGAGCTGCAGGGCGACGGTGCTGTTGGCCGGCAGGTCCACCAGAATTTCGTTGGTGAAATGGCTGAGGGATACCAGCGGCGCATTGGTAGAGGCCAGGTTGGGTGTTCCGTTGATGAGGAGACGTACCCCGGTGACCAACGAGGCGGTGGTGTTCACCTGGTAGGAGATGCGGTACCGGCCGGCAGGGGCCACCGTAAAGATGGTGTTGGTACCGTTGACCGAGATGTCTGCGGAGAGAAGCTGGCTGTTGGGCAGGGGGACCAGGGTGCCCCCAAGTATCACCGACAGAATCTGACCGGAAGTGTTGGCGGCAAATCCGGCGGTAGAAGTGGCGACAGGTCCGGTAGCACCGGTGGGCCCGGTAGCACCGGTGGGCCCGGTAGCACCGGTGGGCCCGGTAGCACCGGTGGGTCCGGTAGCACCGGTAGGCCCGGTAGCGCCGGTGGGTCCGGTAACACCGGTAGGCCCGGTAGCGCCGGTAGGTCCGGTAGCGCCGGTGGGTCCGGTAGCGCCGGTGGGTCCGGTAGCGCCGGTGGGTCCGGTAGCACCGGTGGGCCCGGTAACGCCGGTAGCACCGGTGGGCCCGGTAACGCCGCCGGGAATCTGAGGTGTGGCGGAAAGGGCGCTGTCCATCTTGGCTTTCAAAAGCAACTGGTTCTGCATGGTGGTTTCCAGCATACCGCGGACGCTTTCATTAGCGGCTAAAACGTCGCTGATTGTGGCGGCGGGGCCGCTGAGGCCCGGCAGGGTTCCAAGGATATATTGCAGCTTCTCACCCTCGGCATTGAGGATGTGGCTCAGGCCGAGCTCCTCCATGGCAATGGAGGAGAGAAGCTGGTTAACCGCGTCATCCCGCTGAATCGGCGGGTCAACGACGGGAAAGCTGGGCAGAGACATAAGAGAGAATCTCCTTTCAAATTGGGGGCTGCCTGCGCGTATGCCGCGAAACGGTGCGGGGTATGGGATATGCTGCAAGCAGCGGGCCCGTGATATCCTATGCCGCCGGCACACAGCGGGTTCCGCTGTGAAACAGGCGCCGGGCGTTTTGCATATGATGGGATGGCGGTATGGAGTTCCTGCCGCACTTCGCTATGGAGTATGTAATATGTCTATGCCATCCTTTCCCGCGCATGGAGCGGATATGACCAGGGAAGAGGCGCTGACGATGATCGTTGCGTCTATCGCCATGGAGGAGCTTGCGCTCAGCCATATTCTCAACGCCGAGGGTGAGAAGCTGCAGTATATCCTTGGAACCTTACCTGGCGGAGCCAAACCCTGCGCCGGACCCCAGGAGATTCTGGAGGTCAACCAGAGTGTCACCGCATTGCTGGAAGTGGTGATGCAGAATCAAATGCTGCTGAAAGGCAAACTGGAGCGGGTGCTGGGGGCATCCCCGCCGCCAAAGCCTGTCCCCTGTCCCGTATGTCCGCCGCCTTGCCCGCCGCCCTGCGAGGAAAATCCCCGTCCGCCTCTGTGTGGTCATCCATGCCCCTGCCCGAAAAGCAGTATCCAACTGGCGCTTCAGCGAGACGGCCTGTTGTGGAATCAGGGCTGTCGTCTGCCCTGGCGGCGGCGTGCTCAGCGGGGAGAGAGTATCCGGTGGAGCGAACAGGAGCCCGCGCTGATCCGGCTGGCCCCATCCGGGGCCTATGCGGTTCAGTATACGCTGAATGTCTGCAGCATGCACCCGGCAGAGGAGCAGGGGACCATTCTTCTGCGGCAGACGCCCTGTGGTGCGTTTACAGACACGCCGCCGCTGAACTTCTCCACAAAGTGTTTTGAGGGTAAACCGCAAACACTGCAGTACACAGCCGTTCTCTATCCGCAGATGGGCGGCAGTGAGGCGGAGCTTTCCCTTGTGCTGGGCAGCAAAAAGGCCCTTTGCGTAGAGCGGGCGGTGCTGAACATTGTGGAGCTTTGAATCGGGAGCCGAAAAGAGCCGCGCCGGAGAATTCCGGCACGGCTCTTGATAGAGAAAACAGATATCGGTCAGAAGCACTTTCTGTAAATGGCCTCTTCGGCGTCCAGGTCGAAGGGGTAGTAGGCGTTTGTCATGAGGCGCTGCTGGTTGGCCTCCACAGAGAGGGGGAAGGCCTTGAAGTCCGCCTCGGTGAACCCGCAGTCCCGCAGGGGGCGCAGGGGCAGGATGCGCTGAAGCAGGGCGTTGAGAGTGGGGATGGCGTCCCTGGCTCCGCAGCCCAGGATGCCGGCCACCAGCTCCTTAAAGCGCATGATCTCACCGTCGGGGTTCTTCTCGTCATAGTAGTCCAGAATGGCGCCAAAGAGCATATAGTTGCTCTCGCCGTGGGCCACGTGATACGTGCCGCCCAGAGGGAAGCTCATGCCGTGCACAGGGCCGCAGCCGGCTTTCAAAAATGCAATGCCGGCGTAAAAGCTGGCCGTGACGAACTCGTCGAGATATTCAAACCGGGCGTCCTGACCCTTCTCGTCAATCAGCTTAAAGCCCTTGAGGATCATATCCATGGCCTTTTCACTGAACAGCTCGCTTGTCATGGTCTTGCGGTGGGGGCTCAGGAAGGATTCGGTGGCGTGGACCAGCGCGTCGATGGCGGAGCAGGCGAAGGGCTTGTAGGGCAGCGTCTTGATAAGGTCCGGGATCAGGCAGACCTTGTTGGGGATGATGTCGTCGCTGACCAGGCCCAGCTTGGTCTCGCCGCCGGTGAGCTGACCGTCCTTCTCATCCTTTACGATGGCAACGGAGATGTTGGTGCACTCACTGCCGGTGCCGCAGGTGGTGGGGATGGCGATCACGTCCTTCTCATGCTGCACGGGGAAGCGCTTGAAATACAGGTTGTGCACGGTGTCAGGCCGCTTGCAGCCCAGCAGCTTGCACAGGTCCATGATAGCGCCGCCGCCCACGGCGATAACCCGGTCATAGCTGTCGTAGGGAATGGCGTCGTACATGATCTGGATCATTTCCTCGCTGGGCTCGCCGGCGCCGAACTTCTCCTGGAACACATACTGGCACTTGAGATTCAGGTCCTTCATAAAGGGGGTGTAGATAAATTCGTTGGTCAGCACCACGTCCCGCTCGTTCAGCTTGAACTCCTCTGCCATG
Organism: uncultured Oscillibacter sp.; assembly: GCA_950097035.1. Lineage (GTDB taxonomy): Bacteria > Bacillota > Clostridia > Oscillospirales > Oscillospiraceae > Oscillibacter. Next base: position 20,969 of record CATNDT010000009.1, on the reverse strand, counting down.
GCGGCGAAGGTATCAAACTTATATACGGTGGGGGCGAAGATGATCTCCCGCTTGTCGGCCATCAGAGAGGCGGAAAAAGCGTCCATTTTCTGAGCCATAATAATCAATCTCCTTTAAAATTTTGCTGGGTCAACCAAAATTATTTACGGGAAATTGCCTTTTTGACGGCCTCCACAATGTTGGCGGCGCGGAGGCCGTAGGTGTCCATCAGAAAGGCCTGGGGACCTACCTGACCGAACTGGTCCTGCACGCCCACAAACTCCTGCGGGGTGGGGCAGTTTTTCACCAGGCAGTTGGCCACTACGCTGCCAAGGCCGCAGGTGGTGTTGTGGTTTTCTGCCGTGACGATGGCCCCGGTCTCCCTGGAGGCTTTGATCACCAGCGCCTCGTCCAGGGGCTTCCAGGTGAACATGTCGATGACGCGGACGTGGATGCCCTCAGCCTGAAGGGCCTCGTAGGCTTTCAGGCTCTCGTCCACCATGATGCCGGAGGTGATGATGGAGGCCTGGTCCTCGTCGCTCTCGTGGAGAACCACGCCCTTGCCGATCTCAAACTCGCTGCCCTCGCCGTAGACCTGGATCACATCCTTGCGGACAAAGCGGGTGAAGCTCACGCCCTCCACGTTCACAAGGCCCCTTGTGATGCTGGCCAGCTGGTCGTAGTCGGCGGGGTCCAGCACGGTGGACTCGGGGATGGAGAGGTACATGGCCGCGTCCTCCAGGGGCATGTGGGTGCCGCCGTTGAAAGCGGCCGTCACGCCTGCGTCGCTGCCCAGAACCCGCACGCTAAGGCCCGCGTAGGCGGCGGACATATAAATCTGGTCATAACAGCGGCGGGAGGAAAATGTGCCGAAGGAGTGGAAGAACACCTTCTTGCCTGTGGCGGCCAGGCCCGCGGAGATGCCGGCGGCGTTGCCCTCGGCAATACCGGCCTCAAAGGCCCGGTCCGGGTAATTCTGCCGCAGCTGCTTGGTGTTGATGCAGCCCATCAGGTCGCAGTCTACATAGCAGATGCTTTGGTCTTTGGCCATCAGCTCATTCAGGGTCAGAGCCAGGCCGTCCCGGCAGGCCCGGGTATCCTTTTCGTGTTTACCGATCAGTTTCACATTCATCTCTCTCACCCTCCTTTAAGCGTTCTTCGCATCTTCCAGCTCTTTTTCAGAAGCGGCGATGGCCTCCAGCCACTGCTCCTCCTTGGGCTGAGAGGAGTGGTCGTGCTTGGGCTCGGCAAATGTCGCGCCCTTGCCCTTGCAGGTATCCAGCACGATGCAGCTGGGCACGCCCTTGCGGGCCTTGGCGTTTTGGATGGCGTTGTAGATGGCGATCACATCGTGGCCGTCGATTTCCTGGGTGTAAAGGCCGAAGCTCTCCGCCTTTTTCGCAATGTCGGCGTGCTCCAGAATGTCCCTGGTGGGGCCGTCCAGCTGATAGCCGTTATTGTCAATGAAATAGATGATATTGTCCAGCTTGTGGGCATAGGCAAAGTGGAAGCCCTCCCATACCTGGCCCTCGTCGGCCTCTCCGTCGCCGATGACGCAGTAAACGGTGTTATCCCGGCCGTCGATCCTGTTGCCCAGGGCCGCGCCGGTGGCGGTAGACACGCCCTGGCCCAGCGAGCCGGTGGTGAGATCCACACCGGGAGTGAGCTTGCGGTCGGTGTGGCTGGGGAATTTGGTGCCGGGCTGGTTGAGGGTATAGGCCTCCTCCATGGGATAGAAGCCCATGAGGCCAAAGGTGGCGTAGGCCACCGGGCCGGCGTGGCCTTTGGAGAGCACCAGCCAGTCCCGGTCCTCCCAGCGGGGATTTTTGGGGTCGAACTTCATGACCTCGCCGTACAGCACGGCCATCAGATCCGCCAGATCGATGGAGCCGCCCACGTGACCAAAGCCCCGGCTGTGGATGACTTTCAAAGTCTCCAGCCGGATCTCGGCCGCCAAAACCTTGAGTTTTTTCTCGTTCATTGGGTCTCTCTTCCTTTCCATGTCGTAATGCTTTCCGCACCGGACTTTTGCATAGGCGCTGAACCGGCCAAAGCAGGGGATCTTGAAGCTGTGTGCGTTCACACATTTTGCGAAACCCCCAAACCGGGTTTTGCTCGCTGCGGCTATATTTTACTCCACATCCGGCGGGTCCGTCAATAACTGTTTGGATTTTCACAAGCAATTCGGCGGAATATACGAAGATATCGCCGTGGGGACGAGACAGGCGGCGCGGCGTTTGCCGCGCCGCCTGTCATCAGCGATTATTCATACTGTGTGCCGGCGCCCTCTACCATAGCGTCATAGGCCCGCTTGACCTTGTCGTAGTTCTTGTCCCTGTCCAGCACTACGCCGCGGCCCACGCCGTCTACCACGCGGCCTGCTCCAATGGCCTCCAGCCGCTGGTCCAGTTCGGCCAGCAGTGCCGGAGCGGAACCGGGCTCGGTGGAGCGGCCGTCGAAAATGATGTGGAAATAGACCCGGTCCAGTTCGTGCTCCTTGGCCATCTCGCAGATGTTCAGGGGATAGTCGATGCAGCCGTGAGAGGACTTGTAGGTGAGATAGGCCAGCAGGTGCAGAGATGTCCCGTTCTTTTTGGCGTGCTCAATGGCCTCCAGGAAGATGGGGTTCTCCTTAAAGGTGCCGTCCTTTACAGCGGTGTCCAGCCGGACGTCATCCTGCATCACACAGCGGCCTGCGCCCAGGTTGGAGTGGCCCGCCTCGGAGTTGCCGGCCTTTCCGCCGCCAAGGCCCACATGCTCGCCGGAGGCGTGGAGTTTGGACCAGGACTGGTTTGCAAGCAGAGCGTCCCAATAGGGGGTTTCGGCAATATGGATGGCGTCGCCCTCGTCGCCGGTGCCAAGTCCCCAGCCGTCGCAGATGATGAGCAGCATTTTCCGCCCGTCGCCCCAGGCCTTGCCCTCGGCCAGGGATTTGCCGTCCATCTCAGCGGGCTGGGGAATGCCCATCACGTCCAGCACCGTGGGGGCCACGTCGCCCAGAGAGCCGTCCCGAAGGCGGATGGGGCCGGCGTCGGCGGGGTCGATCATAATAAAGGGAACCAGATTTGTAGTGTGGGCGCCGTCGGGCTTGCCGGCGGCGGTATAGAGTTTTTCAATGTTGCCGTGGTCGGCCGTGACGGCCACCACATAGCCCTTGCCCAGCGCGTCGTTTACCACTTTGTCCAGATACCGGCTCACATAGCCGCAGGCCTTGATCTTGGCCTCGGTGTTCTGGGTGTGGCCGATGACATCGCCGTTGGCAAAGTTGGTCACCACAAAGTCGTATTTGCCCAGGGCGTCCATCACCGTGTCCGCCACCTTGGGCAGGGAAAGCTCCGGCTGCTGGTCAAAATCAATGCCCTTGGGGGAGGGGATGCACACATCGTCTTCGCCGGGGAAGGGGTTGTTCTCGCCGCCGTTGAAGAAGAACGTCACATGGGCAAACTTCTCGCTCTCGGCGCAGTGGAACTGGGTTTTGCCCGCCTCGCTCAACACCTGGGCCAGGGGCTTTACCACATGGGAGGGGGCAAAGGCGATGGGCAGGTCCTTGAATTTGTCGTGGTACATGGTCATAATGACAAAATCCAGGTCGTTCAGCCTGCGCCGCTCCGCTTTGTCAAAGCCCTCTTCGGTAAACATCTCAGTGAGCTCGATCTCCCGCTCGCCCCGGCGGCAGCAGAAGATGACGGCGTCCCCGTCTGAGATTTTGCCAACGGGCCTGCCGCCCTCCGTCAGGACCATGGGCTCCAGATGATAGTCGTCCTGACCCAGTGTATACGCCTTTTTTACGGCCTCTGCCAGCTGTGCGCCGCCGCGTTTGAAATCAGCCATAATCAAACCTCCAGTTTTCGATAGATTGCATCAAAAAATGCCTCACTGCCCGTCGGTGGGGAGAATCAGCTTTTCGGTATCCACCCGGCCGCAGGCGGGGAAGATGTCCAGAAGCTGGGGGAAGGCATAGACCTTGGCGTCGGGCATGTTCTCCTCCGTCAGCTTCAGGGGCTTGTTTTTATTGTACTGCACCGTAACGGTCATGCCGAAATCGCAGGCCTTGGCGCCCACAATGTCCCGGTTCAGATTGTCGCCCACGTAGCAGCAGTTTTCCGGCTGTGCGCCCACTTCCTCCATGGCGTAGTAATAGATGGCGGGGCCGGGCTTGCGGACGTAGGTGATGGAGGACTGCTGGACCGTTTTGAAGTAGGGCCGCAGGCCGTCGTTGTCCAGCCACTCGTCCACCTCCCGCTTACCCACAAGGTCGCTGATAATGCCCAGGGTGTAGCCCCGGGCGCAGAGCTCCTTTACGGTCTCTGCGCCGCCCGCCACCACTGTGCGGCGGCCCTTGGTCTGGCGGTATTGATACGTCAGCTCCGCCGCGTTTTTCAAAATGCGCTCCCGGTCCATGTCATAGGCCAGCCACCGGGTCCACAGGACCTCCTCCGGCGCCTCGCACATGAATTTCAGAGCCCACTCCCGGTATTTGTCATAGCGCGTTTCGATCACGCCGGCAAACCACTGGTTGGGGTCGCCGGTCTCCACGCCGCAGAGTTCGGCGATTTTGGCCCTGGCGGCAGAGAGGTAGGCGGGGTCCTCGTCAATTACCCGGAAGGTGCCGCCCAGGTCCAGAAAGATGTAACGGATGTCGGTGTTCATAGTAGTTCCCTCCAGAATGTGGGGCCGCGCCCGGTGTTCCCGGGGGGTCCCCGGTCAATTCAGCGCAGATCCGGCAGCAGATTCAAAATCTCCCGGAAATCCTCAATCACCGCGTCGGGGCGGTTCTCCTCGGTAAACTCCACAGGGTGTTTCTTCTCCGGAGAGGAAAAGATGATGTTGCAGCCCACGCCGGCCTTTTTGGCGCCTGGAATATCCCGCTTGATATTGTCGGCAACGGATACGCACTCGCCAAGCTCCACGCCCATTTTGGCGGCGGCCAGCTGGTAGATCTCAAAGCAGGGTTTTCTCATGTGGCAGACGGAGGAGAGCACCACAGCGTCAAAGTACTGGGCCAAACCGTCTTCCTCCAGCCAGTCGGGCACCTCGTTTTCGCCGATAAGGTTGGAGATGATGCCCAGTTTATAGCCCCGCTCATGCAGGCCGCGGATGACCTCCGCGCCGCCGTCTACCACCACCCGGCGGCCTTTGCACTGGCGGTACTGGAAGCTCAGCTCATGGCAGATCTGTTTGATGCGGGCCTGGTCATAATCCGGCAGCAGCCACTTGCACCACAGCTCCTCGTCGCCCGACTCTTTATTTTCATCCAGCGCCCACTTGCGGTAGGGCTCATACCGCGCCTCCACCATCCGGTAAAATTCCTCATAGGGGACGGGAGAGCCGGCGATCTCCGCCATCTTCCGCCGGGCATGGCGCATCCAGGGCTCCTCCAGCAGCGCAATGCGGAGAGTGCCGCCCAAATCAAAGAAGACGGCCTTATAGCGTTTGTTCTGATCCATAAAAAAGAGGACCTCCTGACAGCTTTAAGTACGGGCTGGGAAGATATCCAGCAGCTCGCCCAGCTTTGTGATAACGTGGTCGGGGGTAAACTCCTTGCCGGTGGCCTTCTCGGTGTTCAGCGTGTCCGGCTCGTCGATGCGGATCATCATGCCGAAGCCTGCGGCCTGGGTGCCCTCCACGTCCCGGACGGGGTTGTCGCCCACATAGGCGCAGTTGGCCTCCGGCGTGCCGATGCAGCGGCATGCCAGGTGATAGATCTCAGGATTGGGTTTGCGGAGCCGCACCTTGGAGGAGAGAATCGTGGTTTTAAAGCACTGGGCTACGCCGTCGGCAGCCATCCAGTCGGGAATCTCGGTTTCGGTGACGGTATTTGCGATGATACCCAGGGTATAGCCCCGGGCGTGCAGCTCGCGGATGGTGGACACCGCGTCGGGGCGTGCCACCCGGCGGCCGTCGTGATCCCGCCACAGCCGGGTGAGCCTGGGGGCGTTGGCAAAGATCATGTTGGGGTCGTATTCGGGCAGCATATACTGGGTCCACAGCTCGCCCTCTGAGGCGTCCAGCAGCGTCTCTTTGGACATCTTGCGGTATTTCTTCCAGCGCTCTTCCAGCCCGGCAAAGAGCTCGTCGTGACTCTCGTGGGTTCCGATCAGCTCCATAAGCCCGGCCTCGGCCCGGTCGATAAAGTCCTGCTCCTTGAGCACAATGCGGAGGGTATTGCCTACGTCGAAGAAAATCGTCTGAATGTCAGGGGTCATTCCATAGTCCTCCTTCAAATATATGTAAACTGATATCTGCGCGAGATCATGCCAAAACCGTTTTCTGACCTCGCCTGATAAATGGGGAGGCAGATTTGTAAACGTTTGCGGCCTTTTACAGTTTTATTCTAAATAAGAGCGGCATCTTTGTCAATATCTCAAATGCCAAAGAGTGAGGCGGTTTTTTCGTTTTTATGACCAAAGGGCGAAAAAAATCAGAATGTTGTTGACAATACCGGTGAAATCATATATGCTTTTACTGTGACTGACAGAGTGCGAGGAATACTGCAGGCTGTGAAAAAGCAAACGGAAACGTTTGCGATTTTTCGGGGTGAAAGGGGACGATGAATCGTGAAGAGTGTGACCTTAAAGGATGTGGCAAAAGCCGCCGGCGTCTCCTATGCCACGGTGTCCCGGGCCCTGTCCGGAAGCCCGCAGATCGGCAGCGACACACGGGAGCGTATCATTAAGCTCTGCGACGAAATGGGCTACACCACAAACTATGTGGCCCGCTCTATGGTGATGAAAAAGACGGATCTGATCGGCCTGGTGGTCCCCTCGGTGGACAACCAGTTCATGTCAGAGCTGGCCTATCACGCGGAGATGAGCGCCCGGGCCCACGGGTATAACATCATGCTGTGCAATTCCGGCCCGGACCTGAAGCGGGAGAAGACCGTGGTGAAGCTGCTGCTGGGCCGCCAGGTGGATGGCATCCTCATTGTGCCGCAGGGGGCAAAGACCTATGAGAATATCCGTGCCTACACAGACCAGGTGCCCACGGTGTTCGTCAGCGAAAACCTGCGGGATCAGCCCCAGAGTTATGTTACGGTGGATAACAGCCGGGGCACCTATATCGGCACCAGGTATCTCTATGAGCTGGGCCACCGGGATATTTTATATTTTGGCCGCCGCCACACCACGACCCATCAGCTGCGGGCGGAGGGATATATGCGGGCCTGTCAGGAGCTGGGGCTGCAGCAGCGCTTTTTCAACAGCGAATACGGCCGCTCTTCCATCAACAACGGCTATCAGATGGCAAGGGAGCTCTTCTCCAGGCCAATCGACTACACCGCGGTCTTCGCCTCCACGGATTCCCACGCACTGGGCTTTATGCGGGCGGCGGACGAGCAGCGGATCGATATTCCCGGGCGGCTGAGCCTCATTGGTTTTGACAATATTCCCTCTGCGGAGCTGCCCCGCATCGAGCTGACCACCATTGAGCAGCCCCTGCGGGAGATGGCGATTCAGGCCGTGGATATGCTGCGGGACAAGATCGAGCACGGCACCCAGGGCTATGTTCACCAGATTCTGCTGCCAAGCCTTGTGAAGCGGGGCACTTGCCGGAAGCTGGATTGAATCAAAAATCATACAGGGAGGCCCGGCGGCAGCCCGCCGGATCCCCCCTTTTTTTCAGAAAGGGAGCGAGAACCATGACAAACGGCTATCTCTACGACCCCCACACCCACACGGCGGAGACCAGCAGGTGCGGTCATCTGCCGGCGGCGGATGTGGTGGACCGCTATATCCGCCACGGCTTTTCCGGCCTGGTGGTCACAGACCATCTTCACCCGGAGTATCTCTCGCGGATCGACACGCAGCACAGCTGGGACGCCGTGATGGACCACTATCTCACCGGCTATCACGCCTCCAAAAAGCGGGGCGATGAGGTGGGGCTGGACGTGATTCTGGGCGCGGAGCTGCGGTTTCCGGAAAACGACAACGACTATCTGGTGTATGGCATTGATGAGCAGTGGCTTCGGTCCAATCCCTATATATGCTGTATGAGCGCCCAGGAGTTTTTTGATAAATACCACGATCAGGTGCTGATTATCCACGCCCACCCCTTCCGAAAGGGAAGCGCCCCGGTGCGGGAGACCGCGGTCCATGGCGCTGAGATCATCAACGGCAATCCCCGCCACGAAAACAACAACGATAAGGCCCTGGCCATGTGCCTGCGGCATCCGGACTATTACCGGCTGGCCGGGTCCGACACTCATCGGGACGGGGACGAGGCCCGCACCGGTGTGATTCTGCCGGAACGGGTAAAGGACTCCTTTGCCTATAAAGCTGCGATCGAGAGCGGAAACTTCCGTTTGTGGAGTCCGGAATTTCAGTTTTTTGTTGAAGAGGATGAGAAGATCAGAAAGGGGGAGCTGAGATGAGCCGGTTTGATTCCCTGATTATCGGAGAGGTGGCCCGGGACACCAACGTGGACTATGACGGCACCACGGTGCAGGCCATCGGCGGCGCGGTGTACTATTCCGGCTTTGCCGCCGCCAATATGGGGCACAAAACCGCTGTGCTGCCCAAGGCGGCCATGACGGCGGAGGAGCTGGCCCAGGCCTTTGCCAAAGCGCCCAACGCCACGGTGTATGCCCTGCCCAGCAAGAGGTCCTTTGTGACCAAAAACGTGTACCACACCCCGGACCGGGAGCGGCGCACCTCCACGGTAGACAGCGTGATCGACCCCTACCGCACAGAGGAGATCCCCGCCATTGATGCCACAATCTGGCATCTGGCGGGCCTTGTGGGCGGCGATATTCCCAACGACCTCATTCCCTTTGCGGCGGAGCGGGCCATGGTGGCCATCGATGTGCAGTGTATGCTCCGCTGGGTGGAAAACGGCGGCATGGTGTACCGTGACTGGGCGGAGAAGCGGGAGATGCTGCCCTATATCCGCTTTTTGAAGACAGACGCGGCGGAGGCGGAGATTCTCACCGGCCTCACAGACCGGGCGGAGGCCGCCAGAACGCTCTATAGTTGGGGTGCGAGAGAGGTGCTGATCACCCATAACACCGAGGTGCTGGTTTACGACGGCAAAGAGATCCATACCTGCCCCATCCGGGCCAGGAATCTCTCTGGCCGCACCGGGCGGGGCGACACCACTTTTGCGGGCTATATCAATGAGCGGCTGACGCAGGATATCCCCACGGCCCTCCGCACCGCCACGGCCCTGGTCTCCTTAAAGATGGAGACGCCCGGTCCCTATATGGGGACGCGGGCCGACGTGGAGGCGTACATAAAAGAATTCTATTGAGAAGCGCAGTGCGCCGGTTTTCCGGCGCACTGTTTATATTTATGTATTGTGGGAGCCTTCGCCGGTTTCAAGAGAGATGCTCCGGCCCAAAGCTATGGGGCAGCAGCTGCGAAAGCGTGAAGCTCTGCTCCTCGCCGCCGCCGTTAAGGCAAATGATCTCCAGGTCCGGGGCAAACTCCCGCATTACCTGGCGGCAGATGCCGCAAGGCACGCAGTAGTCTGTGCCCCGCCCGGCCACCACGATGCGGCGGAAGCGGGTGTACCCCTCCGCCACAGCGTGGAAAATTGCGTTTCGCTCAGCGCAGAGCCCGGCGGGATAGGCGGCGTTTTCCACATTACAGCCGGTGAACACCGTGCCGTCGTCACACTCCAGCGCGGCGCCTACGGGAAAGTGGGAATAGGGACAGTAGGCCCGGTCCAGCATGGCGATGGCCGCGGCTTTCAATTCCTCTCGTGTCACGGTGAAGCCCTCCTTGTGATCGTCACTCCCCCCAGCTGATCTCCCGCTGGGGGCGCACGTCTACATCCATAATATCCTTTGCGTCGTAAAATTGCAAGTACCGCTCCCGGGAGTGGCGCAGGGTGGTGCCGTCGGGGTGGAGGCGGTCGCAGATGACGGCGCAGATGTCCTTTTTGATAAAGCTGAAGCTCTCGATGCCCACTGAGCAGAACACCCGAAAACCGGTGCCCTGGAGATACTGGAAGATGGGGCCCGTCTGGGTCCAGTCGTTGCCGTCGGGCCGCTCGCCGTGGGGATAGAACAAAATCGCAGTCTCTCCCACCAGGGTGCCCACCTCGTCATACCAGCGCTGGGTGTCGGCCTGAATGTCCTCCAGGGTCTTTTTTGCGCCGCTGAGGCGGATATGGCCCCATGTGTGGCTGCCAAAGGTCCACCCGGTGCGTTTCAGCTCCTCTACGATGGGGGCCACCGCCTCCCGCTCCTTTTGCCGCGCCGCCTCTTTCACGCCGTCCCACTCCCGGGTGTCCTTAGAGGTGCGGTAGCCTAAGATTCCCTCATAGCCTGTCAGGCTCAAGCAGCCCTTGGCGCCAAAGGGAGAGAAGTCCGGATGTTCCTCTACAAATTTATCCAGAATGGGGATGGCGTCCAGCTCCCGGCTGGTGACTTCATTTCCATCCGGATCCAGCCCCCAGGAGGCGATTTTCAGATCGTCGCCGATCACCAGTTTATAGGTAAGGCCGTTTTCCAGCATATAGGGGTAGTAATTGGTGTCGTCAAAGGAGAGGATCAGGGGCTTTTTGCCCTCCGGCAGATACAGGGTGTTTCTCACCATTTTCGGCTGGCCGTCCTCGCCGGAGACTTCGCTCCACACGTCGCCGATGTCCACCAAAACGTAACCCCTGTCGTAAACGCTCTGGAGGATCTTGTTGTATTCATCCACCGTGACCATGAAATCGTCCAGCCCGTTGGCCTGGTCGTCTCCGTCAAAGGCCAGCTCCGGATAGGCGATGACCGGGTGGAAGAACAGGTGCTCCACAAGGCCGTCCCAGGCGGCGTAGGTAACGCCGTTCCGGCTGCCGCCCGCGGGCATAACGGTGGGATCGTAAATGTCATAGGGTTCCGGCTCCGGTTCCGGCTCGGGCTCCGGTTCGTCCGGCGGGGCCGGGTCCTGGCCGGAGACTGTGCTGCCGCTCTCAGGCGGCGGTGCGGCGGGGGCCTGCCCGCAGGCGCTAAAGGTCAGGATCAGCGCGAAGAGCAGGAGCAGTGCGGTGAAACGGTGCATCGAAAAAACGTCCTTTCTGTCGAATTTTCTGATAGATACAGTATGACAGATTTTCGACAGAAAAGAACCACAAAAGAGTGACAAAAAAGAGACAAAATCTGGGCAGTTTTGTTAACAACTGCCCAGATTTTCCCCATGCAAAAAGGTGTTAGCGTTTATCCCCCGGTTTAAAGAGCATTGCCATGACCACCCCGGCCGCTACCGCCATGGTGATGCCCCCGGCGGTAGCGGTGAGGCCGCCGGTGAGGATGCCCAGCCAGCCCTGCTCGCCTGTGGCCTTCCGGACGCCTTTGGCCAGGGCGTGGCCAAAGCCGGTGAGGGGCACGGTGGCCCCGGCGCCGCCCCAGTCTGCCAGGGGCTGATACAGCCCCAGGGCGCTGAGCAGCACGCCCGCCACCACATAGCCTGTGAGGATGCGGGCGGGGGTCAGCTGGGTCTTGTCGATAAAGATCTGGCCGATGGCGCAGAGGGCGCCGCCGCAGAGAAACGCGTTGAGATAGTCCATTGTCGTGCCTCCCGTGGTTTGCGTGATATCGTGAGCACTGTCAGTATTTCCCGCGGGAGGGTGAAATATGCTGTTTTGAGATTTAAACGGTGAAGCCGCCGTCGGCGGTGAGGACCTGACCGGTGATAAAGGAGGACTGGTCCGAGGCAAAGAAGGCCACGGCGTGGGCGATGTCCTCCGGCGTGCCCAGGCGGCCCAGGGGGGTCTGGCGGGCCAGGTCCTCCAGGGTGTCCTGGCCCAGCACCTGCACCATGTCCGTGTTGATTACGCCGGGGGCCACGCAGTTCACCCGAATGCGGGAGGGCGCCAGCTCCAGGGCCAGGGAGCGGGTCAGGGCGATGAGGGCGGCCTTTGTGCAGGCGTAGGCCACCTCGCAGGAGGCGCCCCGCAGCCCCCACATGGAGGAGACATTGACGATGCAGCCCCGCTTTTCGCCGATCATATGGGGCAGAACCGCCTGAATGGCGTTTCGCGCTCCCCCCAGATTGACGCCCAGATACCGGTTCCAGAGCTCGTCTGAGATATCCTGAAACAGAGATTGTCCCGCTACGCCGGCGTTATTCACCAGCAGCTCCACGGGGCCCAGGGTCTCTTCGGCGGCCCGCACCATGTGGTTTACGGCCTGCCTGTCGGCCACATCGGCCCGGAAGGTCATGGCCTGCAGACCTTCGGCCCGGAGGAGGCCGGCCAGAGCCTCGGCGGCCTCCCGGTGCTCCAGATAGTTGATTAAAACGGGCCAGCCCGCCCGGGCCAGCTCCAGCGCCACGGCCCGCCCGATGCCTCGGGAGGAGCCGGTGACCAGTGCGGATCGTCTCATAAAAACCGTCCTTTCCAATTCAAAAAAGATGAGATCTTTTAGATCGCCAATAGTATACCAGCCTGTGCCGCCGCTGGAAACAGGAAATTTTGTGCCTGTCGCCCCGTATGGTGTGGGGGCAACTGACAATTGCTTTACAGCGGCGGTTCGCCGTGCTATGTTAGTGGTATGCTAAACAAGAGGTGATTGATATGGATTTTTCTGCGGTATTTTCAGATTTGCGGAAGAAAGCGGGACTCTCTCAAAGCGACGTGGCGGAGAGGCTGTTTGTCACCCGGCAGGCGGTGAGCCGCTGGGAGCAGGACGGCACGGTGCCGGAGCCGGAGACACTGCTGGCGCTGTCCAAGCTGTTTGGCGTGTCGGTCAACACGCTGCTGGGCAGCCCCGGAACGCTGGTGTGCCAGAGCTGCGGCATGCCTCTGGAGGACGGCATCCTGGCCCGGGACGCAGACGGCAGCTTCAACGAACGGTATTGCAAGTGGTGCTGGAGCGGCGGCGCGTTTACACAGGAGTGCACGCTGGAGGAGATGGTGGAGATTTGCCTGCCCCACATGCCTTTGGCAAAAACGGACCCGGAGGCCTGCCGGGCTTATATGCGAAACCTGCTGCCGACGCTGGAGCGGTGGAAAAACCGGGGTTAGAGTCATGCGAATGGAGTGCCGGAGAAAACAGCGCTTTGCGGCGCTGTTTTTTCCTGTCGGAAAGAAGCGTTTCCCTCTTGCGGTTTCCTGTTTTTTGTGCGATAATTGCTCCAATGCGCTAATATCCCTTTTGGAAAAGTTGGAGATGAATTATGATTCCACAAAAAATTGCCCTGCTGACCGATTCCTGTGCAGATCTCTCGCCCCGCCTGGCGGAGGAGAACCATATCTACCGGGTGCCGCTGCGGATTCGCTGCACCGACGGGGAGTACTCAGACGGGGTGGACATCTTTGGAGAGGATATCTATGCCCGCCTGCGGGCCGGGGAGCTGCCGCAGACCTCGCTGCCCACCGGGGAGGATATTGAGAAGACGCTGCGGCAGATTGTAATGGACGGGTATGACGGTGTGATCGCCGTTATGCTCTCCAGCGGGCTGTCCGGCACTTACAACCTGGTGCGGCTCGTCGGCGAGGAGTGCCGGGGAATGCTGCCGGTTAAGGTGTTCGACTCTCTCAGCGGCTCTCTGGGCATGGGGATGACGCTGCTGCAGCTGGCGGAGGATATCCGCGGCGGCATGGGCTGGGAGGAGCTGACGGAGCGCCGGGCCCCCCGGCTGATTGCCGGCTCCCACCCCTTTTTCTCGGTGGATACGCTGGAGTATCTGATGAGGGGCGGGCGCATCGGCAAGGTGACCGCCACGGCGGGAACGCTGCTGCAGATCAAGCCGATCATCACCTTTGCCGCGGACGGGCAGCTGCAGTCTGTGGCCAAGGTGCGGGGCCGCCGCCAGGTGATCGATAAGCTGGTGGCCATGGCGGTGGACGCCTGCGGAAGCCACCGCCGGTATAATCTGGCAGTGGCCAACGGCGGCGCGGCGGAGGAGATGGAGACCGTCCGGCAAAAGCTGATGACGGCTCTGCCGGACTATGACCACATCTGGGACGGTGAGATCGACGGCACGCTGAGCGTCTACATCGGGGACGGTGTGCTGGGCGCCGCCGTGCAGGTGCTGGACTGATTTTGACAGTAAAACAGCATGAGCGATAATGGGAAAAGGACGCCGTCGGCGTCCTTTTCCCATTATACGCCGTCCAGGTAGCGCCGGCAGGCCTGCCGGGCGTCGCGGGCGGTCTTTGCCTCGTCCACGGTGACCAGGCGCCCCTCCCGCACTACCACGCGGCCGTTTACCACGGTGTAGTCCACCGCTCCCCGGAGCCCCACGGTGGCCAGCACGTCGGCGGGGCCATACTCGCCGCCCACCAGCTCCAGCCGGCGGGAATCCACCAAGAACAGGTCCGCGCATTTGCCGCTCTCCAGAGAGCCGATGTCCGTTCGGCCCAGCAGGCGGGCGCTGCCCCGGGTGGCCATTTTCAGCACCTGATAGCCCGAGGGGGCCCTGTCGCTGGCGTGGAGGCGGTGGAGCAGATAGCATACGCGGAGTTCCTCCAGCAGCGACGAGCCGTCGTTGGAGGCGGAGCCGTCCACGGCCAGACCCACGGGGACCCCCAGCTCCAGCATCTCGGGCACCCGGGCCACGCCGGAGGAGAGCTTCATATTGCTGATGGGGCAGTGGGCCACGCCGGTGCCGGTTTTTGCCAGCCGGCGCAGTTCATCGTCGTTAAAGTGGATGCCGTGGGCATACCACACGTCCGGGCCGGTCCAGCCCAGGGAGTCCATAAACTCCAGGGGGCGCATGTGGCGGGTGCGGAGCATAAAGGCCTCCTCGTCCTTTGTCTCGCACAGATGGGTGTGGAGGCGCACACCGTACTGCCGGGCCAGAAGGGCGCTCTGCCGCAGCAGCTCAGCCGACACGGAGAAGGGGGAGCAGGGGGCCAGAGCCACCTGGCGCATGGAGCCGGGAGCGGGGTCGTGCCAGGTTTCAATGGCCCGTACGGAGTCCCGCATGATCTCATCCACCGTCTGCACCACGCTGTCCGGCGGAAGGCCGCCGTCCTTGCGGCTTAGATCCATGCTGCCCCGGGAGGCGAACATCCGGATGCCCAGCTCCTCCGCGGCGGCAAACTGGGCCCCCAGCAGGTCGCCAGCCCCGGCGGGGAAGACATAGTGGTGGTCGAAGCAGGTGGTGCAGCCGTGCTTTAACAGCTCGCCCATGCCGGTGAGGGAGGAGAGGCGGACCACCGTCTCATCCAGGCCCTTCCAGATCTCATACAGGGCGGTGAGCCAGTCGAACAGCTCCAGATTCTGCACCTGGGGCAGATTCCGGGAGAAGACCTGATACAGGTGGTGGTGGGTATTCACAAGGCCCGGATAGCACCAGTAATGGCTGCCGTCGATCACATCGGCGGCAGACTGGGGGAGATTGGGGCCGATGGCGCGGATCACGCCGTCCTCACAGTAGAGGTCCACATGGTGCAGTACGGCATCCCGGTCGTCACAGGTCACCAGGGTGTGGAGGTTTTTCAGCAGAAGGGTAGACATGGGGCGCACGCTCCTTATTAGAAAATGGCATGGGGAAACGGGGATATCCGGCGCCTTTGCCGCCCGCCCGTTTCAGATCGTCAAATGGAGGGGAGGCGCAGGAGGGCGCTGGGATTTTCAAGGGTGCGGAGAAAGCGGTTTACATACCGCTTGTGCCAGGAGAGCTTTTGAAGGATTCCCGGAGAGATGGTTCCGCCGCTCTTCCGGGTTCTCTCCAGAATGTGGTCAAATGACCTGCACATGCTTTGTGCCAGATCCCGGTAATTCCATCTGCTGTAGAGATAGTGCAGAAAATACAGTCCGTCCGCATCATACTGGAGCCACGAGTTTCCGTGGATTCCCGCCCTGGACAGGGCGGCGTAGATATCCGGCGTCGGATCGATGACAACCCTGGGAAAAACGGCGACATGATCTTCCAGCTGATAGCTCCGCACCAGCGCCTCGCCCCAGACCATGATGTCGTCCATAAAGAGGTCGCCTATCGTGATTCCGCCCCGCAGCAGCCAGTCGTATGTACTGAGGGAGTCGAACTGAAGCGCCGCGATGACCTGGATAAATGAGGAGATAATGGCCTTGTCGTTTTTGCCGTCCAGCGCCTGCGCCAAAATCAGGTTGTCTGAGAAAATCTTGATATTGATTTCACCAAAGGTCTGGCCTGTCCCCAGCGCGTATGCTCTTTGATACAGAGCGTGCAGATTCCGGCAGGCCTCCGCGCTGCCCGCGGATTGGATCATATCGGTGGTTCCCAGCATGTCGAGGTAGGCTGCGATCATTTTTTTTGCAATGGCTTGTACACCTCCTTTCCCTTTTGTGGCGGTGAGTCTTCTTCGGTGGGTTTAGCGGCGGAGGATTTGGGATAGATTCATTATACCATGTTTCCGGAGATTGAAAAGGGGTGGATTTGACAATAGCACAGCGGCATGAAATGCCCTCTTGTGAAATGGGGAACGGTGTGGTACGCTGTAAAACGATAAGCGGCGCCGGGACCCGGCGCGGGAAAGGAACGCTGGCAATGATTGATATTTTTGATATTCTGGGCCCTGTGATGGTGGGGCCCTCCAGCTCCCACACGGCGGGAGCGGTGCGCATCGGAAGAATGGCGCGAACGCTGCTGGGCGGCGAACCGGTCAGGGCGGAGATCGGGCTTTACGGCTCCTTTGCGGAGACCGGACGGGGACACGGCACAGACCGGGCTCTGGTGGCGGGACTTTTGGGGATGGCGCCGGACGACCTGGACGTGCCCAACAGCTTTGAAATCGCGAAGGAGCGGGGGCTGGAATTTTTATTTAAGGTCATCCAGCTGCGGGAGGCCCACCCCAACACGGCGGTGCTGGAGGTGACGGCGGAGGACGGGCGGCGGCTGGTGCTGCGCGCGGTGTCTACCGGCGGCGGGCGCATTCGTGTGGAGCAGGTGGACGGCGTGGACGTGGGCTTTACCGGCGATTTTAACACCCTGATCGTCCGGCACCGGGATATTCCGGGGACGCTGGCGGCCATTACCAAAGAGCTCTCAAAATTCCGGGCCAATGTGGCCAATATGAGCCTCTGCCGGGACCGGCGGGGCGGCGAGGCGCTGATGGTGCTGGAGACGGACCAGCCCGTCTCGCCGGTGGCCCGGGAGATGGTCGCGGAGGTGCCCGGTGTGGAACGGGTGACTTATTACGAGAAGGAGGCGGACTGAGATGGCGCTGGATTCCATGCAGGAGATCTTTGACGCGGCGGAGAGCGGCCAAAAGCCCTTTTGGCAGGTGGTGCTGGACACCGACGTGGAGGAGCGGGAGGTGACCGCAGAGGCCTCCTTTGAGAAGATGCGGGCCACATGGCGGGCCATGCTGGACTCGGTGGAGGCCTACCAGGGGGACCGGAGGTCCTTAAGCGGCCTGGTGGGAGGCGACGGGCAGCGGATGCGGGAGTACGCCGCGGCGGGGGAGACACTGTGCGGCCCCTACCTGCGGGAGGTGATCGCCACGGCGCTGTGCGTGGGTGAGTCCAACGCCTGCATGCGAAAGATTGTGGCGGCCCCCACGGCCGGGGCCTGCGGCGTGCTGCCTGCGGTGCTGGTCCCCCTCTACAAGGCCGGGCGGGCCGCGGAGGATGAGCTGGTGAAAGCGCTGTACGTTTCCGCCGGCGTCGGCGCGGTGATTGGTTACCGGGCCAGCATCGCCGGGGCCTCCGGCGGGTGCCAGGCGGAGGTGGGTTCTGCCTCCGCTATGGCGGCGGGCGCGCTGACGGCCCTGCGGGGCGGCGATTCCGCCCAGATCGGCCACGCCGTGGCCATGGCGCTGAAAAACCTGATGGGTCTGGTCTGTGACCCGGTTGCGGGCCTGGTGGAGGTGCCCTGCGTGAAGCGAAACGTCATTGGCGCGGTGAATGCCGTAAGCTGTGCGGACATGGCCCTGGCAGGGGTTGTCAGCCGGGTCCCGGTGGACGAGGTCATCGACTGCATGGGCGACGTGGGCCGCCGCCTGCCGGTGGAGCTGCGGGAGACCGCTCTGGGCGGCCTTGCCGCCACGCCCTTTGGAAAGAGCGTCAAGGAGCGGATGGAGAAGGGCTGACGGGAGAGGGAGACGCCGGAGCAGGCGTTTCGGATCACCGGCGTGGCCGCGCCCTGTCAGAGTGGTGTGCATAGCTTGCGGCCGCTTTTGCCCGGGTAAAAAACGGATTGTTCATCTCCGGCATTGGCGTCGGCCTGCCTGCGGGATCACCGCGGTAAAGGTAATTACCCCGTCCACAATTTCCGCTGTCATTGATTTCCCGTCCGCTTCGGCCAGCGGCGTTTTCAGCTCATGGGAGGCGTCGGCGACAAACTGCCGCTGCCGTTCCAGATTATCAACAAAAGGACGAATGGCACGTTTGGACAAAAACAGCATCAGGATAAAAACGATAAGGATACAGGCAAGAAACATGAAAACTGTGATGCACAGCATATTATTAACCGCCTGAAGCTGGAGAAAACAGTCCGGCACGATAACGGTGCTTCCGCCATCCTCATTTGGAAAGACGCCGAAACGATAATGGTCCGCATACCCATGTGCTATTCCGGCGTCTATAATCCGGCTGACAGTATCCACCACTATCTGGCGGTCCAGTGCGGCAATATGATCCAGATCAACGGACGCCATTTCTTTTTGCGCTGTCAGCTCCACGATGAAATACCGGATTTCAAAGGCGGTTTCCGGTGTAACCTGAAAATTGAAATCGGAGGGATCAAGATGAGAACCGGGAGGAAGGTTCCTCCATTCTGGTGAAGAATAAAAATAGCCCTGTCCATCCGGTTTGTGGTGGCATAACGGAACTTCCAAAAGTCCGGCAGAGCAGAGAGCTGGAACGCCCTGCGCGGAGGCTCCTACTCTCTGGCGATCTCTGCGGTGGTACTGGCGATTTTGGTTGTGGTCAACATTTTTGTCTCCGCCTTGCCCGTCACGATGACCAGATACGACATCAGCGCCTCCAGGCTCTATTCCATCACCGGCAATACCAGGGTGGTGGTCAACGCCCTGGAACAGGATGTGACCATCTATTGGGTGGTGCAGTCTGGCCAGGAAGATAAAGTGATCGAAAACCTGCTGGAAAAATACGACAGCCTCTCCGGCCATATCCGGGTGGTGAAGAAAAACCCGGACATTTACTCCTATTCTTACAGCACGTCCTTTGACGGCGAGGGTGCGATTACTTCCGCCATTGACTATGTGGTCAGCGAAACGTTGCCCCCGGATTTACATTCTGGAGGGCCACGGAGAGGCCGGTCTCCCGGCCTCCTTCCGGGAACAGCTGGAAAAAGAGAATTTTGAAACCGGCACCCTCTCTTTGCTGACGGTGGATGCGATACCGGAGGACGCGGACTGTGTCATGATCTACGCCCCGGAGAGCGACATCTCTCAAGAGGAATTGGGGATGAATGCCCTGTCCTCGTTGATCGGTGAGACAGAGGCTATGGCAATCCGCAGCAAGTCGCTGAATCTGACCATCAGTGATTCTGCTGCCTCGTTGCTGAAGGTGACCTTGACCGGCGTGTTTCCGTTGCTGTATCTGGGCGCCGGCATCTGGGCGCCGGCATCTGGGCGCCGGCATCTGGGTGGTAGTGAGAAGAAGGAGGCTGCAAAATGAACCGGTCTAAAAAGCCCTTTGTTCTTCTGGGTGTTCTGGCTGTGGCCTGTATCGCTACGTTTGCGCTCATGCAGATGGAGGAGCGGAAGGAGCGGATCAAAAACAGCGATGAAATCATTCTGGAGCCGTCCGGCGAATTCGTGCAATCCCTCTCCTGGGAGTACAATGGCGAAGCTCTGTCTTTCCACAAGGACGAGGTATGTCTCTATCGGGGATGGAAACGTCTATCTGGTCAAGTATGATCTGTTGGACGAGTATGACGCCGTTCTCAAGGATATGATAGAGCACGATGAAATTCCTTCCTTTGACCATGTGACCCAAATTCAATTTGCGGGCGCTGAGACATACAGCATCACCTATCATGAGCGTATTCAGTTAAAGACTGGAGTGGCGCCGCTTGCGCTGCGCCACTCCGCATAAAACTTAATTCTTCCTACCTGTGGTCCCTTTTTTGTGCTGTCCGCACTATCTGGACCGGTTCATTTTACGGGGTGGGTACTTTTTTACAGCTTACGGATTATTGTAGTATCAAACCATGTAAGTGCATATGAGATTAAAAATTATTCTTGAGTAAACCCCGGATAAAACCAAAAGAGAAAAAAGGGAAAAGAACAAAAGCGACTTAATCATCTTCACCATAACCTTGTTACCTCCGTTCTATCATGAGAGTGCAGGATTTTTTGATATGAAGCTGTCAAAACTAGTTCTCCTCGCTCGTTATTCACAATTCCAGCCCATTCTAAAATCGCCGCTAATGCAAACACGGGATCAAAAACTGATGTTCCCGTTTCTTTATGAAAATAGTTATACCCAATAGTTCCGACAATAGTTTCGACAACTGTTGTTTCATTACAGCCTGGCTCTCCTAACTTGAAATTACGTCCGTTGCCTTTTTTTACGCGCCCTCCCTGGGAAATTAGAAGATCAACAATCACATCAAAGACTTCATACCGATACATAAAATGCGGAAATTTTCAAGAAATACCCATCGCGAAAAATTCGCAGGATTGGTTTTTAATACATAGGCCGGACAAGTTGAGATTCTAGGGCAGTCTGTGTTATCACTTAAAATGAGGAATTATCTTGTTTTTTCACACGTAGGCAAGGCTTGTTGAATTTTCAAGACATCATTTGCTATTCGACCTGTTTTCTGCCCCGTTAAGTTAAGCGGGCATTTCTTTTTGGGGAAAAGGCCATTTTGAGCTGCCAAAACGGGCTTTTTCAAAAAACATGGCGACAGAGGGGACGGGTACGTACCCCCCATTTTTCAGGTCGTCACGAAGGATTTTTGAAATGTCAAGAAAGTCGCCGGGAAATTTGACCCTTAGCGGTGGGGGCTGGGGCTTAACTTAATGACATTGCTCTCCCCCCTTGACTGTCTGGATTTTTGTCGTTGCCATTTCGCCGCCGAAAACGGGGAACAGGATTTGACAACCCTGCCCCCCGCTTTCGTCCGCTCCATTTTAACGGCAAAACCGTCTGCACTACTGCGGCG
>CATNDT010000008.1 GCA_950097035.1 uncultured Oscillibacter sp. | reverse complement strand
ATACTGTATGAAAATATTATAACGGGTAATCAGGGAAAAGGCAAGCATATTATTCCTGGTCTGTTCCCTGCAAACGCTCCATTTCTCCCTCTAAGGCTATAAATCGGTCAAAATCACTCTCGTACAGCCGGTCCTGGATGATACGATATTTTTCAAACTCCGTCTCGGCGTGCGCTTTGGCAATCTCGGCAGTAATACTTCCGGCATCCGTGAGGATGGCCCGGTCATCTGCTGAAAGGAAGATGTCCAGCCGCTTCGCCCAATCCTCCATCGTCATGGGGATGTGCCGACGCGCCCGGTCTTCCGCCAGATCAAGATAGGCGGACACGATCCGTTCCAGGGACTGCAGCTCATCCTCCGTCAGATAGTTCTTGGCAATGCTGACATCGCTTTTCATGATCTTGCCATCCGGCGCCGCTTTCCACGAGGTCAGACCCATATGGGGCTTATCGGCGTCGGCCCGGCGATAAATGACCTCGGCCGCAGTGTTGCCATGGACGGCAAAGTGCATTTTGTTCTGAACCTTGGCGAAAAACTCTTTCGTGGTCTTGGCCGTCCGGTCATAGTCCAGCGCAGTCGCGTAAATATCAGTGATCTTTTGATAGAACCTGCGCTCGGAGAGGCGGATCTCCCGGATCTTCTCCAGCTGCTCTTCAAAATACTTCTCCGTCAGTACGCTGCCGCCGTTCTTGAGCCGCTCCTCATCCATGACCCAACCCTTGATGGTGTAATCCTTGACGATAGTGTTGGCCCACTTACGGAACTGAACAGCTCGATCATTGTTGACCTTAAAGCCGACAGCAATGATCATCTGGAGGTTATAGTGTTTGACCTCACGGCTAACTTGGCGGGTACCTTCCGTTTGAACTATCCGAAAATTTCGGATAGTTGCCCTTTCTTCCAGCTCACTGTCCTCATAGACCTTTTGAATATGGAAATTGATGGTTCTTACATCAACATCGTAGAGCTGGGCCATCATTTTCTGGGTCAGCCAAATATTTTCATCCTCATAGCGCATCTCGATGCTCTCCTGGCTGTCGCCGGTGGTGGCAACAAAGGTCAGGTATTCGGCGGCGCTGGAACGGATGGAGATCTCGTTCTTCTTTTTCATAGGAGTAACCCCTTCTATGTTTGGTTTCTTTATTATAGCACATGGATAAAAGGTTTTCTACTCTGATGGCAGTTTATAGCAAGTTTGCTTTCTCCTTCATCTTTTCCCGGGTGGGGTTGGTATAGAGCAAGGTGGTGTGGACATTGGAATGGCCGGCCTGATTGGCCACCTCGTTAATACCATACCCGACCTCAAGAGCCTCGGAGCAAAAAAAGTGTCGGAGCGTATGCGGGGTGATGGTGTCGGAGTGGGCATTGAAGATCCGATTGACCTGCCCGCGGCTCAATCGTCCGCCCCGGCGACTGAGGAAAAGGTAGGGACTGCCCGTATCAGGCCGTTCTTTCAGATACTCCCGCACGGCATTGACCACCTTATCGCCGATGAAGACTACTCGGGCTTTATCACCCTTCCCGTGGCAGACGGAGATCTCCTTGGCCGTCAGCGACACATCTTCCGGGTAGAGATCCAGACACTCGCTGATCCGCAATCCGGCGTAGGCCAGTATGGTGACGATGGCATGATCCCGCTTGCCGTTGCTCACCAGGACCCGCTGCCGAAATGCCTCCACCTGCTCGCGGCTTACCGTACTGGGATTGGCATAAGCAGTCTGCACCTTCAGATAATCCCGCTTGCCCAGTACGGTGTCGGTCTGGACGCCAGCTTCGATCAAATGCTCGTTAAGGCTTTGGAGCGCCGCCAATTTGGCGTCCACCGACCGATTGGCCAATTTCTTCACCGTCCGGAGATAGGAGATGTAGTCCAGTACATTGGCACGGTAGAGCTGCCCCATCGGCTCCCCAAAGGTGGCCTCATACCATCTCATATAATCGCCCGCCGCTTGGCGATAGGATTTTACCGTGTTCTCCGCCTTGCCCTGGGTCACAAGAAAATCGCAAAAGCTGTCCAGCATAATAACACCCTCCAGAGTTCCTTAAATTATGTCGCATTGGGAATCCGGCGGGCGCAAATAAATTATGTTGCGTCCACCACTTCCATTACACAGATCCAGATGGGGCTTTGCAACATAATTTATCTTATGGCGCATTAAAAATAAGGGAGTGGCCGGTGCGGAAAGGGGGACACACCGGCCACTGGTGGGGTTATGCGATTTTGAACTTCAGGATGCGGACAATCAGTTTCGTCTCCAGTCTTCGCTGCAGTTCCGGGTCGAGGTACTGGTAGGAACTGCCCTGCTCATCGTAAAGGGTGCGCGTGGCCAGCTTCGCTATGTAGCCCTCGAAATGCGCCAGAACTGAATTGATGGCGGCGATATCCCCGTGGGTGGCTGCCTCGATGATCTCAAGGGGCAGCAGCTGGTCTTCCGACCGGGACTTTGCGTTCATAGAATCACTCCTTCAGTATCTGTTTCATTTGGTCGAGGAATCGCTGGCGGCGGCGTTGGATGGTAGAGCGCGGGATCCCCAGCAGTGCACCAATCTCCCGGTCGTTTAAGTCCAGAAAATAGGCAAGCAGCAGAAGATTTCTGCCTGCGGACTCAATCTGGGACAGCGCTTCGCCGAGCCGATCATCGGCGACAGAGATCTGATGGCCCTGCGCCTCAAACACATAATGGCTGCTGGGGTAGTCATCTGATGCTCCGATCTGAAGCAGGGCATCAAACGGCAGTTCGGAAAAGCAGACCTCCCGCTTTGCCCGGTGGAGTACCTGACGCAAATAGTCGCAGCGCTCACCCCGAAGCACTTTCTTGCAATATGTCTCGAACTGATAGCGGATACTGGTCTTCTGGGACGGTGAAAGTTCCAAGGTTTCACCCCCCTCCATACCCGCGGAGGCGGTTGCTTGTCCCCTTTCACTCCTTTCCCCGATTGTTGATTCCATATTTGCCCATAAAAAAGCAGAAAAGAAGCGCATGTCCAATGGCTCATGGACATGCGCTTCTTTTTGGCTTTTTTCTACCACCAGCAGTTCATTCTGATGATAGGCCGCATTTTCTGTAGGCAGGTAAAACCAGCGAATGCGGATATAGCTGATAACCTTTAGATCAAATCTCCCTTCGGGTGCTGCTCAGCAATATAGTATTCTCTGCTCATAACTGCACTCCTTCTACTCGCAGAATTACCATCATTGGTGGTCAGAAATAAACATTATGCCTGCATTTTCAATGCTGCCGGGAAATAATAAAATACCAGTGGAGGTGAAGCATTGATGGTTACACCTGACCGCCCACAATGGGAAACAACTATAACGGACAAGCTGGGAGAGACAATAAAGGCAACCCGCTTGGCAAGGGGCTATACCAGAGAGCAGCTCTCTGAACGAACAGGAGTTACTGAACGCTACATTGCCGCGATTGAGAACGAGGGGCAAATACCACGCGTTCAGATACTGAGTGCTTTACTCCACGGATTGGGATTATCCGCAGACCGGATATTCTATCCAGATGCTGAGCAGGAGGATCCTGAGCTCGACCAGCTTGTCCGGCTGATCCAGCTTTGCGATGTGGAAGATCGCAAAGTGGTATCTGCCGTGGTGGATGCGCTTTTGGACAGGAGGGCATAGTCCTCCTCAAAACGCGCCTATGTACTTGGAAAAGCCTGATTTTTTCGGGCTTTTCTTTTGTTATTCAGGAATAATTGCTCACTCCCATCTTTTCACCTGAAATGTGGGACTGAGTTATTTCTTCCTGAACTTGCGAAGTTCATGTGGGATCAACGCCTCCGCTGCGGCCTCTTCGTTGGGGATAATTCCAATTTGTACGGCTCTGGAAATGTACAATTCCAAGTATTCAACGGTTAGTTTCCTCATGGAGTTTCTTGAACGGGATATCCAGCAGATCCCGCAAATGAACAATACCATCACAATGAGTAAAATGATGAAAATCACCATATAGCATATGTGCAGTTGGCGAGATGGAAATAATTCGCGCTTGCTCACCGCGATATACATAAATG
Organism: uncultured Oscillibacter sp.; assembly: GCA_950097035.1. Taxonomy (GTDB): domain Bacteria; phylum Bacillota; class Clostridia; order Oscillospirales; family Oscillospiraceae; genus Oscillibacter. The sequence goes on along the minus strand of CATNDT010000008.1, from coordinate 32,373 downwards.
TAAAGAGCGAAACGAGCAGCGATAAGATGGAAAATACAACATACTCCGCGCTATATAGATTCATTACCCAGCTCCGCCTTCTTTTATCGCTATAGATCGGGCTGTGGATAGCGTTTGTCGTTTCCCACTGAAGTAGTTCTTTCCCATTCTGAAGCGACCTGTACTCGTAAAACACCTTAATGTATGCGGCGATGGCGGTAACCTGCTCAACATTATCACTGGTCTTGGCGGACAATGGAACGAGGCAAAAGATGGGAAGAAGAAACACAACGGGAGCCATGAAGAAAAACAGGAGCGATTGCGTCCCAAATTCCTCAACGGCAGTATTCAACGCTACCCCGATGGTCCATGCTGACAGACACGCTATGATTGTTGAGGCGGTCGATTGGTTGAGGTATTCAATTCTGGAAGTAATTTCGCTGCGCAGAGAGTCATATTCATGGGTGGAGAATTGCAAACTTTGCAGCTCATTTTTTGTTGCCATCGTTTCTTCATCTCCTTTCATTCGCGCCTCGCAACAGCTGAAAAGGGCGGCGGCAAGGAAACCACACATTCCAAGCCGCCGCCTTATTTCGGGGTATTTCACTCGGCCGTCAATAGGCACCGGCTTTTGAGTTTTCCTTCTCAAGATCCCCTCTCATTTCGGACAGGGGATCTTGAGAAAGAGGGGACGGACGGGTGTCCGTCCCCTGCTTTGAAAAGTGCTTATTTCACCACATTCTCGCAGAAATTGCGGAGGATCGTGGCGACCTCGGCGCGGGTAGCCTTGCCCAGCGGGTCAAGGATACCGTTGCCCTTGCCATTGATCAGGCCTTCGGCGTTGGCCCAGCTCAGAGCAAACTTGGCCCAGTCGCTGATCTTGCTGCTGTCGGTGAACTTGGAAAGGTCAGCCGTCTTGGTTATGTCGAAGCCCTTGAATGCAGCGTAGCGGTACAGGATGGCCGCCATCTGCTCACGGGAGATGGGATCTTCGGGACCAAAGTTGCCGTTGCCGTAGCCGCCGACGATCTCGTTTTCGGCTGCCCACTTCACGGCGTTGGCATACCATCTGCCGCTCGCCACATCGTTAAAGGAGCTTGTGCCGGAAACAGCAGGCTCGCCCTCCAGACGGTAGAGGATGGTGACGATCATGCCGCGGGTGGTAGTGGTATCCGGGCTAAACTTCGTATCGCCGGTACCCACCATCATGCCGTTGCTGTAAACATACTTGATGCTGTCATAGTACCAAGCACCTTCGGCCACATCGGTAAAGGGGTTCTTCCACTCAGCGGCAGGCTGCTCATAGCCCACGAAGTAGAGGGAGAAATGGGTGGTGGTGAAAGTCACCAGCTTGTTCTTGGCGTCATAGGTGGTGTTGCAGGCTTCGGGATTGCCGTCGTTGCTCAGATAGTAGACCACCACGCCGGCGGGGTTCTGGCCCTCAGAAAGCGTGTGGGGCAGGGTGACGGTCACATTACCGCCCTTGAAATCGGTGATGGCCTTGCTTCCGCCAAGGAGCCGCAGGTCAAACACAGGGGCATCGCCCACGGCTTCCTTCTGGCTGGCGTTCAGAGCGGAGGTCTTGGCCGGGGTCAGGGCCAGAGTTATCTGGCTACCCGCCTGATCCGCAACGGCCTTTAGAGCGGCGGTATCAAAGGTGACGTTACCGGCGGTCAGCTTAACGGTCATTGAGCCGCCCTCGGTGGCCCCGATCTCCTTAATGGCGGAGGTGGGCAGCTTGGCGGACTCAATGGTCTTGCCCAGGCCGGTGAAGTCAATGGTCGCCCCTTGGGCCGGGTCGATCTTGGACAGATCCATCTTCTGCACGGTGGCAGTAGAGCTACTCACGCTGGCAGTAACTTTGACCTCGTTTTTCGAGTTGGACACGGGAACAGTGGTAGTGCTGCTGGAGCTGCCACTACTGCTGCCACCGCCTCCAGAGGAGGGACGGTTGGAGATGGTCAGCGTGCCGGCAGTAAAGACCACATCGTTGTAGTTGCCGCCGGCCGGAGCCGTGGCTCCGCTGATCACGATGTCATAGGTGCCGGTCTTGGTCGCATCGGGGGTGGCATCCACGCCGTCCTTCTGATACTTCATGGTGAGGGTGCCGCCCAAGGTATCGCCAGCGGCCAGGCCGGTGACGGTGTAGTGGGTGTCCTTTACGGGGCTGGTCAGATCAGGTACTGTGCCGTTCACATAGATGCTCTGGTTCTTGGTCGCCACGGTGATAGTGGCCTTTTCCACGCGAATGTTTGCAGTGGTGAGCTGGCCGATGGTGGTATCGGACTCATACTTGGCCGTGACGGTAGCCTTGCCCGCCTTCAGGAGCTTGACAGTGACCTTATTGCCATTCGGGGTGAGCTGCAGGACGCTGGAATCGCTGGTCTCCCATGTCCATGTCCCATTCGCACCGGGAGTGGCGGCCGAAGCAGTGAGGGTAAGGTCGGCGTCGCCGTAGGTCTTGGCCTCGGCAGGCACACCAGAGATGGTCACCCCAGCCTCGTCCTTATCCACGGTCTTAACGGTGAGGACAGCAGTGATGTCATTGAAGTTGGTGCAGGAAATGACCACATTGATGGTAGCCGTCTTGCCCGCATCAGCGATGCTGGCTACATCAAACTTCACGACATTTCCATCGACGGAAACATTGTCGATGAGGTTGTCGCTGTCGGTACCCTCGGATGCCGACTTGACCGCCGCACCCTTAATGACGCCGAACTTCTCGGACATATCGAATGTCACGCCGGTCTGTGCCTGATTGATGTGGACATTCTTGTTGCCGGTGATGCTGCCGTCGTAGTTTTTCTTGTTGATGGTCACGGTGACCCCCGTGGGCTGGGCAGTCAGGTTGTAGTTACCCGCATCAGCGCCGGAGAGGGACACGCCGGTGACGGTGACAGCTTTGCCGGTACCTGCGTCCTCATTCTCCATGGTGCCGGTGGCTCCGGACACATCGACATTGACGGTATCGCCTACAACGGCGCCAGTGACAGAGCCTGCAACGAGGACTACATTTCTGTTGCCGGACACATAGTCACGGTCAGTGGCGGTGACGGTCACGGTTACCGGCTTGGCAGTGATATTAGCAGTGACACTGGCGGGCTGGGCAGTCAGGTTGTAGTTGCCTGCGGCTGCGCCGCTCAAGGTGTAGCCAGTGAAACTGACGGTCTTGCCGTTGCCCACCTTCTTGTCGGCAAAGGCGGCGGTGCCGGCGGTGACAGTCACGGTGTCGCCCTGCACCATACCGCTGATGGCGGCGGTGCCGGTGGCTGTCGCGGTGGTGTTGCCGTTGTAGACCTTATCGGAGGCCTTCAGGCCGGTGATGGTCACGTCCTTCTTGGTGACCGTGATGGTGCCGGTGAACACGGTGACATTCGTATAAGTGCCATCCGTGCTGGTAAACTGCACCGTATAGCTTGCGGTACCCGCATCGGGGCGGTCAGTCAGGGCACCGGCGCCGGGCACGATGGTGTAGGTGCCGGCTTTGGTCTCGCTACCCACGGAGGCGACGATGCCGGATTTCAGCGAAATGCGCTGATTCCAGGTCTTGCCGTACACCGTGTCAGCGGTCAGCTCGGTGATGGCGTTGGCCGCGCTGGCGGCTTCGGAGCCCATCTTGAACTCAATGTCCTTCACAGTGACTTTCAAGGTGAAGGTCTTTGTGCCGGTGAAGTTGGTGCTGTTGGGCGTGAAGGTGCCGGTCAGGGTCACTTCTGCGTCCTTAGACTTGGTCTTGAGCATCTCGACTACTTCAGCGTGGCTCTTGTTCGTCTCGCTGTCGTAGGCGTATTTGTAGGTGCCCTCCACGGTGGTACCGTTAAAGGTGACAACGGGGTCGTTGAAAGTTCCCACACCGACTACGGTAGTCTGGTCAGGGGCAGAGACGGTCAGATCACTGGCATTCTTGGCGGTGATGGTCAGCGTGCCGATGGAAAGTCCCGTGGCGGCGTTATAGTTGGTGCCCCCGGCCACATCGAAGGTCACGGTATAGGTGCCCACATTGGTAGGGGCAGTGGGGCTCTTGGTGTAGCTGGTGCCACTGGTGCCCTCGTAGTACACCGTGCGCTGGGTGCCGATGCCGACCTTGCCGCTGGTCGGTGCGGGGACGGCGACCGGGCTGCCGGTGTAGTTTTTCGTCAGATCCGTGGTAATGTCGAAGTCACCCTCCCCAGGTGTGGCTTTCTGGAGGCTCCAGGTCGTGGTGGCCGTGCCGTCATAGTTGTCCTTGCCCTGAATCGTCAGGGTTGTGTTCGTCACATTGGTGGCGTTGCCGCCGCTGGTGATGTCGTAATCAGTGCCGGAGGTCAGCGTCTTGCCATCCACGGTCACAGAGGTGATCACAACATCCTGAGCGGAGCCGTTATAGAACTTCTGAGTACCAAGTGTGATGGTAGCGCCATTGATACTCTTGGGCGTGATGGTGAAGCTGTGGGTCACTTCCGCAACAGCTCCGTAATTCGTGCCGGCGCTGGCCGAGACGCCGATCCAGTAGATACCGGCATCCTTGGGCGCGCCGCCAGAAAGCTCCGAACCCTTGGAGCCGCTATTGTCGGCGTACCACTTGACGGTGACGGAGCCATCGCCAACATAGGTGTAAATCAGGTCGGCGCTGGAGGTACCGGCCGTTACCGCGCTGCCGTCATAGGGGATGTTGTAGGAGCCGTCAGCGAAGGTGATCTTGCCGGCTTTGCCCACGATGATGAAGTTCTTGGTGACATTGGAGAAGGTATAATTGCTGCCGGACTTCGCCTTGACGGTGACTGTGGCGGTACCCTTGTTGGTATTGTTGGAATAGTCCACAGTATAGTCCGTATCCTTCACCAGCGTCTTGCCGTCGCCAGTAACAGTGACGGTAGGCTCGATGGCGCTGCCGGTGTACTCCTGATCAGAGATGTCGGCAATGGTGGGGGTGATGGTCTTGGGATTGACCGTCAGCTTGACCTTGCAGGTGGCGGTGGCGTAGTCCGCCGTATTGCTCGGCGTAAACACCACCTCATATTCCGTCACATTGCTGTCGCTGACAGTGGGAGCGGTGGTGGAAGTCTTCCACGCAAAGGTGCCGGTCGTGCTGGCCGTGCCACCGGACAGAGTGCTGCTCGCCAGCGTCTGACCATAGGTAATAGTGGAAGCGGTAGGCACGACGCTGATGGTGGGGGTCTCCTTGTCATTGACGGTGACTTCAGTGCCCTCAGACGCCTTGGCCGAATGCTCCGAGGTCTCCGTCACGCGGGCAAAGAAGTAATAGGTGCTGCCCACGGTCAGGCCGTTGAAAGTGGTGCCAGTCTGCCAGTTGGTAACGCTGGCAGCACTATTGGTTTCGCTGTAGCCGTACTCCACCGTCTCACCGGAGATGGAGATTGCAGTCAGCTCTACCGCGCCGCCCTTGTTCTTGGTCACGGTGGGAACGGAAACCGTACCGGAATACGCGGGCTTGACGAGGGTGACGCCCTCGCCGGCATTGACGGTGGGGGTGACAGTCATGGTATCAGCTGAGCCGTCATCTTTCTTATAGTCGAACACATTACCCTCGCCACCGCCGTTGACGGTGATCTGCACCGCACTGGAGGCTGCGGTAATGCTGTCGTCCTCCTTGGGATCGGAATAACCGATAATGTTAGAGGGCAGGGCGTCAAACTTGGTGCCGTCCTTCAGCCCAAAGAAGATGGAGCTGATATGGGTGTAGTTTGAAAAAGCCTGAGTACCACTGGGTTCCGTTACTTTCCAGCAGATATAACCGCTGCCATCCTTTATGATAGTATATAGCATAACTTCTGAAGCCTGATCACCCAAAATAGGATCACTATACTTGTAATTATTTTTTGTAAATGCGGCAGACATATTTGTGCTGAAATTAGTGGCATATGAGCTGGCATCTGCACCAGTTGCTTGAGCCAAAGGAGCAAACTTGTTTGCGTCATACTTCAGATATATCATGTGGTTATCCGGCGTATCCGTGCCGGATATGGCATAGAAGTCCACGCGCAGGACTTCCTTGCCGGAGAAGGTCGTGCTGTCCTTGACCAGCTCGATCTTCACTGCGTTGTTCGCGGCCGTGCCTGCCGCCAGCGCGGTCGTCGGGAGCATTCCGACGACCATCAGGCAAGCGAGCAGGATGGCCAGAAATCTTTTCCTCATATTCGCGCCTCCTAAAAGTTATAAATACAGATTTCTTCGCTGTGGTTGATATGGGTGGAATATCGGACAACGGAAACATCCGACTCATTCACTTTCCCGTCTCCGTTTACATCGGTCAGTTGTTCAGCGGCTTCTGAGACCTGCTTATTGATGTTGCTGGAGTAGCGGATCACCGAGACATCGGTCTCATTGATTTTCCCGTCCCCATTTACATCGCCGCACAGCAGTTGGATGCTGCTGACCGCCGGGTTGCTGTGGCTGGTGAGGTCGACGCCCGCCGAGGTCACCACCACATTTTGGACGGTATAACTCAGGCAGCCCAGCTTGGTGATCACCAGATCGTAGGTGCCGGATGCCACACCATCGAGCTGTACCACATTGGTGACCAGCCCGCCGGTACCGCTTGGGGACAGGAGCTTGCTTTTCTTCACGGTACCGTTCTGGCGCAGCTGTACCACAGTCGTCTGCCCATTGTCATAGGCGGTGACTTTCAGCTGGATGGCGCCGGATGCGTCCTCCGGGGTCAGGGCCAGATAGCCGTCGCAGAACAGATCCTTTTGACTTTCATCGTAGGTGAAGACCATATTGGTCCCATTTACCGCAAAGGTGTGGGTCCTGCCGCTTTCAGTACCGGCCACGGCCACCAGAAAGAGCTTGTCGGGCGCCCCGATGCTGCCTGCGTCGCAGTTGGTCACATCCACCAACAGATTCCGACCCTCCAGCTTTACCACATTCCACATATGGCCGCCGGAGCCGGTTCCGCCGGACATCTGACCGGTAACGGTGTAGCAGGTGACATCACCGCTAAAGGTGGACAGGTCGCAGAGATACTGGAATGCCTTGGCGTAGCCCTCGCAGACCACATTGGTACTGCTGTTGCCGTCAAAGACATAGATGAGCTGCCAGGGATCGCCGTAGGCTACGCCAGCCGTGGAGTGGTTGTAGGACACCAACTCGCAGATTTTAGACCGATAGGCGTCCAGCTTCTCCCGGTCCGTCTTTCCGGCGTTGGCTGTCACAATGGCTTTGGCATTGGCGACAGCAGCTTTGGTGGCGCCGGTTTTGGAGGTATCCGCCGTGGTGCCGCTGCCGTAGGCGGAGGCCACTGAAAAGGACACCGTGACGCGGGAAATGGAAACCTGCGTACTGCTGCCGGAAATACCGTAGCCGGTCCGGATACCCGTTGTCTTGTCAAACCAGTACAGCTCATAGGGGCAATCGGCCAGTAGACAGCTCAGCAGCGTTCCCGTGTCCAGCGCCTCGCTGAACTTCTCCGCCACGGCAGTTTGGGCCTCAGTTGTGATGCTGCCGCCGGAGACAATGGTGCTGACGCCAAGCTGCTCTTTCGTCCAGGTCAGGCTGCTGAGATCCGCCGTCACGGTAAACGCCGTGGAAGCGACGCTGCCCTCCGCCACTTTGGAAATCTGTGCTTTCAGGTCGTCATAGACGCCTCTTTCCAGCCCGGAGAGCCGATTCCCGGCAGCAGTGCCGAAGGTGGAAACATCGCCGTAAATCTCCCGGTCGAACTCTCTCTGCACATAGGCGGCGAAAATCTCCTCGCTGTCCGGCAGGCAGTCCGGGTCCGGGAGAAACTCCTCCCAGATGAGGTCAGCCTCCACCAGTTCATCAGGTGGGTCGCGGCTCATCGTGTCCAGCTCCTCCGCCAGCGCCGTGGCGGACAGCCCCGCCGTCAGCGCCAGCGCGAGGATAAGGGCTAAAAACAGTTTCTTCATTTCAGCCCCCTTTCTTACCCGGCATAGGTATAGGTACAGTCGGTTGTGCTCTTATTGATATGCTGGGCATAGCGGACAGTGGAAACATCGGCCTCGTTCACTTTTCCGTCTCCGTTCACATCGGCCAGCTTATTGGCCGCTTCTGAGGTCTGCTTATTGATGTTGCTGCCATAGCGAATCACCGAGACATCGACCTCATTGATCTTTCCATCCCCGTTGATATCCCCTGCCAGCAGGGTCATAGTACTGATATACTCCTTGCTGTTGGTCGTGAGATCCAAATCGCTGGAGCCGACAACAACGCCGGTGACGGTGTAGGGCAGGTGGCCGTCCTTGGTGACCACCAGATCATAAGTACCGGCAGCAACGGTGGAGAAGCTGAAGTCCTGCGTCACCTGACCGCTGCCGCTCTCCGCGGCGATGGTCGTTGTATACTTCACTTCCGCCCCCTGCTTGAGCTGAATGGTGACCGCGTTGCCGGGATTGTAGCTCTTTACCCTGCCGCTCACGGTCACACCGGCCACCTTGGTGTAGGTGTATGTTACGGACGCGCTCAAAATATTATTGAGGGAAGAGCGAACTTCCAAGGTGGTTGTTTCGGTCAAAACGATGGGCTTGCCGGTGTATATTGTGTAGGTCGTGCTGCCATTGAGCTTGTAATATATCGTTGCTCCGGCAGTGTCGCAGGAGAGCATTACGCCGAGCGCCGTGGTGAAGGTCGTGCCATCCTTCCAGTTTGCCGTGGGAGCGAGGGGCCTGTTCACGCTGACATAGGTCGCCTTGGTTTCGTCACTCCACTTGTAGCCGTTCTCCGCCGTGGACTGGTAGGCCCGCACCCGCACCGTCACGCTATTGCCGACACCGATGTTGGCGCCGATCTTTACGGTTGCGCCGGGAGCAGCTTCTATTTTCGTGCTGCTGTCTTCCGGATCTGTGCCGTCGGTGGTGTAGTAGAGCTTCACGTTACCGACCAGCGCGGGATAGTCCAGCTTCAGATCCAGCCCATCACTATAGAGGAAGGAAGCACCGGACGATGTGCCGAGTGCGACCTGCGGCAAATAGCGATAGCCATAGGAAAAAGGCGGGTACGTGTACTGGCCGTTCACATCCGTGCAGTGGATTCTAACGCTACTGCTTCCACCCGCTGTCAGCGGTGTGCCGGACAGAATGCCGGTGCTGGAATCCAGTGTCAGACCTTGCGGTAAGGTTCCACTTACTGTGTAGGTGAGGGGCGCTTTTCCGCCGCTGAACAGCTCGGAAAAATTTATGGGGGTGATTGCCGTCCCCACCGTCATTTCGCCGAGGCTGAAGTTCGAAGGTCCGTTATACTGCGGCGTGCTGTAGACTGTCATCGTCACGGTCTTGCGATCCTCGCCGATGAACTGCGTCTTTCCGCTGTCGGTGTACTTGCGGCTGACCAGTGTAAAGCTGTAAGTCCCTGCAGAGAGGTTGTTCTCAATTAGAAATTCTCCCGAAGTGTTATCAGCCTGGAAGGACATCCCGGAGGGCATAACTCCCTCGATGGTCGTAACGGTGTGTCCTCCTCCTTCGCCGGTATCAAATCTCACATAATCCCCCCATGAGTTGGTGTACGCATCCGGCAGGGTGTTGGATGTATGAGGAACCCATTCTCCCGAGGAGTTTTGTACCTTAAGGGTAATGGTAGGCTTGTCATATACCTGGAAGTAGAAATATCCAACATTCGGACCTGCATCATTGGTCGCTTTGACATTAAGAGAGACATGCCCTGCACTCCCTGTTGGCGTGCCGGAGATAACGCCGGTGGTCGGATCCAGGCTTAGCCATGCCGGCCATGGATTGGTATTCTCCTTGTCCTTCGCCCAGATGATCGGTCCGGTGCCGCTGGCCTGAAGCTGATATGACCACGGCTTGCCCACCACCGCATAGGGGAATTCGCCCGTGCTTATCACCGTCGGGCTCACCGCATTTTGGGACACCGTAAAGCTCACATTGAACGCGGAAACAAGGCTGCCGCTGCGAACCTCCACGGTCGCCTTATGGGTTCTCTCCGGTAGTCCAACCTTGGGCTTAACGGTGAAGGTGGTGCTTGCTCCCGGCGCCAGTGTTTCGGAGTCTTTGGAAAGCACGAAGCTGTCCTTATTTATTCCGGTCAACTCATAAGTGAGCGGCAGATCGGAATAGCCGGTATTTGTGACCGTGACCTCCTTTGCAATCAAGGCAGATGCCGCATAGCCCGACTGCTGTCCGTAGAAGGTATGCTCGGAGGTCTGCGAGATGTTGATGCCGTTGTTCTCCGCCACCACCAGCTTCAAATTCTTTTCCGTGAACAATTCGCTGTTCGTCGTCAGCTTTAAGGTAACATTATAGGTGCCGGGAACGGTGGGTGTACCGTAGATCGAGCCGTTCCCCTCTGAGAACTTCAATCCTGCCGGCAGCTCGGTTGCGCTCCAGTCACCGCTTCCTGTGCATGTAGGCGTCCACTCATAATAGACACCGGCGGTGAGATTAAACTCGGTCTCGGTGGAGGGGATGGCCGGCCGCCGATAGACTTGTATCTTAAAACTATGTGAAGCAGCACCGGCATCATTTCGGACATGTACCGTAAAATAGTGGAGTGCTGTTGGAGTGGAATCGGTCGGTGCTACGGTGAGGAAACCCGTGCTCTCATCAAATGACAGGCCGTCCGGAAGGTACGATACTCCATACCATGTCAGCGGTTGAGAGCAGGTGGACCCGTTTGCAAGGTACTCATGCATATCATAGCTGTAAGTCTCGCCGATCACCGCGTAGGGCAAATCAATGGTCGAGTTGGGCTCTTTGAAAACCGGCGCGATCAGCGCATCGTTGATCACAAGTGTAAATTCTTTCTGTGTCGTGCCGGCCACAGTCCTGAGCTTCAGGGTAAAGGTGTAGGTTCCCGCTGTGGTGGGGGTTCCTCTAATAAGGGAGCCGCCACCGCCTGAGTAATACCCCACCGTCAGGCCATCCGGCAGGCTGCCGGACACAACGGTCCATTCCACCCAACCGCTGTGATAGCCGGTAAATTCCAACCGTTGGGAGTATTCCTGCTCCGCGGTTCCGTTCGGCAGAGAGTCCGTGGTGATGACCGGCTTTTGACTATCAGAATAGAAATCCGTGAAGAGCCAAAAGCTGAGAGAAGCACCGGTTTGCGTATCCTCCGCACGAAGGGTCAGGTAACCATTTCTGACCTCTGCGAGCGTTCCGCTGATCACGCCGGTGTTTTCGTCCAGTGTCAGGCCGGTGCCGCTGAGTGAGCCGATTTTTACAGCCCACTTCACATTTTCGGAATCAGCTACGAGCTTGATGTAAACCTGTTCCCCCACATAGAAGATGCCGGGGTCAATGGCGGTGATGGAGCTGCCGGGGCTGGAAGAAGCGACCCAATTGGATTGGGCGCTTTCTGCGTCATGGCCGACATACGCGCCGGTCACCTGCAGTTCACCCGCCGCCGTCGGTGCTGCGAGCGCTCTCATGAGTCCTCGCGGCTGGGTGTCAGCCTCGATGTCGTAGTCACTCCCGGACGGGTCGCCCTCATCCTCCGTGGTTTTGTCCTCCTCTTTGGACTCCGGCAGAGCCGGGGGCTCCGGTTCGGTCGAGGGCGGGGTACCCACGGTTTCATCCGAGCCGCTGCTTTCGTCCTCGGGCTCCACGACCTCCACGATGGGCGGGCCGTTTCCTTCATCACCGTCCTCCGCCGCCAGCGCGGTCGTGCCCATACCGGGCAGCAGCGTTACCACCAGCGCAAGGGTCAGCAGCCACGCCGTCAGCCGTTTGTGCGTTGTTTTGTTCATCAAGATTCCTCCTTCCTATTATAATGTTGCCATTAGGGCCACCAGATAGCTGGCGCTGATGGAGCCGTAGATGAACTGGTCGATGAGACCGTCCAGTTTTGTCTGACGCACCTGCTCGGCGATCTCCGGCTCGGAGTTTTCATCCACCACAAAGACGATCTTGCAGTTGGGGTTCTTGTCTTTAATGGCGTCCCGTGCCTTCAGCCGTTCCTCCAGCACATAGGGCGGGTAGCCGTTGACCTCCATCAGCACGGCGTAGGGATCGAACATTTGGCTTTGTTGCAGCAGTTCCTCGGTGGAGGTGGTTCTCGTCACCTGAAATCCGCCCTGTTCGTCGGCCTGTAATGCCTGCGCCACTGCGTCGGCAAAGATGTAATTCCTCATATTGACAATAACAACCTTTTTCACATATCATCACCCGCTTTCAAATAGGTGCACCTCCACTTTTCTATGTTCATCATAAAGGATTTCCCGCAAAAGCACCCTACCCGGTCGGGTAGTTTTTCGGAGATTTTCGAAAAGAATATCCGCACCTGTTTTCAGGTGCGGATCGTCGCATTGTGCTTTTTATAGACCGGGGATGATAAACGCCTTGTCGATCACAGCGCCCACCAGACTTACCCTGTCGCTGTAGCCTGTTTTCTGGTACAACTCCTTTAGGTGCCACTTCACATTGTCCGGGCTGATATGGAGCTTTTCCGCAATGGCGGGGTTGGAGTAGCCCGCCACCACCAGCCGCAGCACCTCAAGCTGCATGGGCGTGACCTCGGTGGATGCGGCGTTGCCGATTTGAATGACCGGCGTGGTGTCGGGGTAAATGGATTCGCCGTTCATGGTGCGGTCCATCACCTCCAGCAGCTCGGTGTCGCTGGTCTCCTTGTACCAGAAGCTGTCGGCTCCGGCTTTTCGCGCCCTGTCGATAAGGTCAACGGAGGTCATGCTGGTGACGATGATGATTTTGATTTTGGGGAAGTGACGCTTGATGGCGGCGGCAGCCTCAATGCCGTCCTCATTATTGGCGGTGCGGTAATCCATCAAAATAAGGTCGACGGGCAGCCGCATAACGGTCATCTCCGCCATGCCGGCGTTGGCAATGGTGGAAACCAGCTCATAGCGGTCGCTGGAATCGATATAGCCGGTGATGCAGTCACGGCCCATTTTGGTGTCCTCCACCAAAAGAACTCTGGTCATATTGTATTCTCCTCTCTCGGCAGCGACACGGTCAGTCGGAACACTGGGGCGCTCTCCACCTTCATGGTTCCGCCCTTGCCCTCGATACTGCGGCGCAGACTGGAAAGTCCGCCACCCTCTATGATCGTGCCTTTCGGGGGTCTGCCGTTGTTGGTAATCGAAACCGTATCGGCCTGATTTGTTCCGGTAAATACCACGGTCATTTCCGTTGCGGCGGCGTGACGGATGGCATTGGTGATACACTCGCGCACGGCGACAGTCATCAGATAGGCTCCGTCTCTGGAGGTGGGCAGGCTGCCCTTTACGATGACCCGGATGCCGATCTCCCGTGCGGAGGTGACGATCTCCGCCAGCACTTCGCCCGCGGGAATGGTCTGGGGCGCATAGCCGGAGTGCCAGGCGGTCTCCATCAGCGAAACGGTTCGTACCCACTGCTCGCCTACCGTTTTATAATCCACCAGGGTGCTGTTTTGTGACAAAAGTCTGTGGCTGGCCAGCAGGCACTTTCCAATCTCGTCATGGACCCGCATCTTCATGGCAAGGGTTTCTTTCTCTAAAACGATTTGATCCAGCGCGGTGTAGTGCAGCTTTGCCCGGGCGTTCGCCTCGTTCAGGGCTTTGGTCTCCTTTTTCAGCTCCCTGATCCGCTCATGCAGCTCGGTCACATCGATGGCTTGGATCTGGGTGTAGAGATTGCCCTCGGCGGAAGTGATCTCCTGCCGGGAAAACTGCCAGAGGCTATTGTCGGGGAACCGGTAGATCAGCTTGCTCCCATCTACAGTTCTCACGCCGGAGCGCGGCGCTTCCAGCCCACGGCGCAGCTCACTCAGGTGCTGCAGATCCATGCCCAGCAGTTCGTAGCACAGACGGTACATCTGCCTGTTGCACAGGACGATCATGCCGTTTTTGTCTGCGAAGCAAATGCCGGAGGGCAAATTGTCCAGTCCCTCCTTAATGGAGGCTCTGCCCGGTCTGCGTCTGTACCTCAAAAGGCTCATACCGTCTCGCCCCCTTTGCACGTCAGGCTACAATAGCGAATGTCCTCGTCGCGTTCTATGACCGTCCGGGAAAACCGTTCGGCGAGGGCGGACATATCTGCCTCGCATTTCAGCATCAGGGTCATTCGATACTCCGAGCCATCGGAGGTCATGATCACATTCATGCCGGAGATGGCGTCATACCCAATTTCCAGCGCTCCTTCAAAGAAGTCATACAGCGTGCCGGCGATCTCACCGTCCATGCTGCCCTCCACATCGAACCTGATGGCACATGGGATCCCCGCCAGATGCAGACTGGATGCCGATTCGTTGAGACAGAGAAACAGCTCGCGGGAGTCCACTTTGCCGGTTCGGTCTGCAAGAAAGACCAGATTGCTCCGGCGCTTGAGATAGGCGCCCAAAACGGCGACCTTTCCATGGAGCCACCTCGCCGTGTCCACATCCTGAATTGTCTGAAGCCGGGTCAGCAGGTTTTCCAGCCGCTCTATGGAGGGGTGGATCCGCTCCTGCACCGCATCGTACAGGCGCTTGCGCTCCTCCAGCTCACGGCGGCGCTGCTTGCGCCGGTTTTCCTCGTCCAGCAGGTGCGAATACTCTTTCAGCTCATCTCTGGTGTCGCCCAGGGCGTCCAAGACGGAGAGCAGCTCCGACACATCCTCCTGCCAAAATACATAGCCGTCACGGATCAGCTCGGCACGCAGACGGATGCCGCCGTCTAAAATTACACTTTTCTGTTCCGCTTGTTCCAAGGCCTGCTGTTCCACCAGCTTCACATTTTTAGCGGCATAGCAGACATTCAGGCTTCTGTCCGTGATCTGTGCGGCAATGGTGGACTCCTGAAATAGCTCGTCATAATGACCGTTGGATTGAACCAATCCGCATTGGATCCCGCTTTCAAGCACCAGCGTTGTCAAAAGGCAGTACACCGCCGTCATATCGCCCAAAAAGGGTTGGATCGCAGACCATGCGGTAATGCAGAGTACGCCGTAGACAATCATCAAAGCAAAGGGAACCAGCGGCAGCCACAGGATCGTTTTGATCCGTGGAACGCGGCATTTGCTGATGGTGATTACAAAGGCTGCAATGGCGTTTGAGAAGATCCATACCGCGATGATCCAATATACCAGTCCGTAGGCGTAACGGTCGTCTGTCCAGACATTGGCGCCATAGGGAAAGGCAAAGACTTGCTGGTGCAGGTCATTGGTCAGCACGGCCAGGATCAGAAGAATGGCAGGGATCCACAGCAGGCGCAGAGAGCGCGATGGGTGGTACTGTTCCGGCTTGCCCAGGGCGACGGAAGTCATGAGAAACAGGTTGGAGATCAGCAACATGGGAATGTAATAGCAGTACCAGAGGAACCGTGCAATATCCGGCGTGGTATCCGTCGGGAAGAGATGGTATTTCAGCGTGCGAACAAAAAACCAGAAGACCATACAGGCGGCGATCAAAATCAAATGGCGGCGCTGCCACTTCTGCATAATGCGTCTTTGGATGGAGACGCCCCACGCGGCAAAAAGAAATATGTATATGCCGGAACGAAGGAGACCCAGCAGATGTCTATGATAACCGCTGTTGCCCAGGATTCGGCAGACGATGGCTAAAGCGATCAGCAAAACGACAGCGACCGCCGCCCTTTTGTCATGCTTTGCCAGCTTCATCATTTTGCCTCACCCCCTGCCTTGAATTTTGTCGGTTAACAGGGGTATACCCCTGTTAAATATTTTTGCGAAAATCTAATCTTGTGTCTACGCAGAACGCTGACTGTCAGGAAAAAGCGGGGTTTTCCTGTGGTCAGGATCCGGACGAAGGAGCGAAGTTTTCTTTTAGGCCTCGCTTTTGTCGAAATACTATGCTATAATAGATCGGCTATAGTTCCAACAGCGCCCTTCCCAAGTACTCAGACTTTCTGACACTAATAGTTTAAGCTCCTTTCCCCCTTTTGTCCCCACCCCAAACCGCCAAAAGGGTAGGGTCACGAGAAAAAATTATGCGTTTCTGCCGATTCCCGCCCCCAAGTGGGCGTGGAACATGGTCTGAATCCGGGAGGACAACATAATACTTACCCTGACCAATGCGGGTGATGTGAGGAGAATCCTAAAATGAAAAGGATGTTCATTCTGTTTCTTGCGAGTATCATGCTGGTCGGCACCGCAGGCTGCGGAAAGTCGACCCCGCCGGAGCCGGTCACGCTGACGATATGGCACGTCTATGGAAGTCAGACCGAGTCGCCGATGAACACGATGATCGATGAATTTAACCAGACCCAGGGAAAAGAGATGGGTATCACCGTCTCTGTTGACTCTGTCACGAACTCGTCCGCCATTGACGAGGCGTTGATCGCGTCTGCCAACGGAGAACCCGGTGCAGCCCCCATGCCGGATCTGTTTACCGCCTACCCGCGAGTGGCGGAGGAGATCGGTCTGGAAAATCTCCTGGACTGGAACAGCTATCTTTCGGAAAGCGAACGCTCCGCCTATGTGGATGCGTTTTTGACGGAGGGGAATATCCAGGGGCGGCAGATCGCGCTTCCCATCGCCAAATCCACAGAGCTGTTGTTCCTGAACAAAACGATATTTGACCGTTTCGCTGCGGATACGGAGGCCTCGGAGGAGGAACTGCTCCAATTTGAGTCCCTTTTCGGCCTCTGCTGCCGGTATTACGACTGGTCTGACGGCGCGGAGATGTTCCAGATCAATGATTTCTATCACTACTTCCTGTCCAGCATAACCGGGCTGGGCGGACAGTTTATCCGTGATGGCCGGCCTGATTGCGGCAGCGCAGAATTTGAGCAGGCATATCTGCCCATGGCGCGGGCAGCGATCCACGGAGGACTGTGTACCGGGGACGGCTACGCCTCCGACCGCTGGAAGACCGCCGAGATCATCAGCAATGTGGGCTCCACGGCGGGGATGATGTATTTGCGCGACTATGTGACCTATGAAGATAACACCACGGAGGACATCGAGCTGGCGGTGTATCCCTATCCCGTGCTTTCCGGGGCTTCTCCTGTGGTCATGCAAAGGGGTACCAGCCTGTTTGCCGTAAAAAGTGATGACGAGCGGAAAAACCAGGCCGCTGCCGTCTTTGCCAAGTGGATCACGCAGAATGACCACAATCAGGACTTTGCCGTGGCCTCGGGATATCTCCCTGTTACAGAGGACACCTTATCCGCCCTGCATTCTGATACAAGCGGGGTCGAGAACGAAAAATACCAAATGCTCTATAATACGGTAAGCCAGATGCACAGCTCCTATTCCTTCTGCCCGCTGCCGCTGTATGACGGTTCTGCCCAGGCGCAGAAGCAGTTTGAGGCGGTCATGAAGGATGTTCTGTCAACAGCGCACATTGCGTATGCCAACCGGGTGGGACAGGGTGAAGATCCGGAAGCCGTTATGGAGGAGCTTCTCGCCTCCACCCTTGCAGAGATCAAAGACGCCATAGGAGCGTGATAGCGTAATAAGGAAAGGGGGTCAAGCATGACACTGCATCTGAAGAAAATCAAAGCCGCACTGATGGGATCTCAGCTGCGGAGTCTTTCCATGCGCAGGCGCCTTATTATTTACTTGACCTCCATCCTGCTCTTTTTCGCACTGCTGCTTTTCATGCTGCTGTTCCTCTTTGGACTCATCGACCCTGTGAATTCCAAAATAGATATGAATTTGACAAGTCAGCTTGAGAACTCCGTCAACGACATTGAGCGGCAGACCAACGGTCAGGCGGCCTATGCTGTGGCCATGTCCCGTCAGCTGACGGCAGCGATCCGGGACGACCTCACCGCTTCCGGAATTACCTTTGATGAACTGCGCAACGACCCTGACGCCTTAATGTCCATCCAGCGCAGTCTCTATGATATTGTTTCTGACGGTATGCTGCGTGTGCCCTGCAGCGGAGCCTTCTGCATTTTGAATACCACCGTCAACGATACATTGCCTGATAAAAGCTATCAGGGCGTGTACTTAAAATTTGCGAACCTTTATGCGGAAAACACGCTGCAAAATGACATTTGCCTTTTCCGGGGTTTTTCCTCGATTGCCAGAGAAAACAACATCAATTTATACAGTACCTGGCAGCTTGAAGCGCAGGCGGGCGTGTTTCCGGAGTTGGACGCCTTGATGACAGAGGACTGCGGGCGCATTTCTGAGGCCTACCTTCTCACCCCGGTCTACCAGTTGCCCGACAGTTGGGAAACGGTGCGCCTTCTCTGCATCCCTGTTGTTGATGCTCGGGGCGCAACGATCGGCATTTGCGGTTTTGAAATCAGCAGCCTGTATTTTAAGCTCTCGTACAAGGTCGTGGAGCCGGAGCAGTCCCACATTTTCTGCGCTCTTCTGGACCGCGATACGGATAGCTATGTCGGTCAGATCTCCGGGAATCAATCCGGCTACTTCCCCTCGATGAACGGTGCCTTCTCCGTGGAGCCTGACCAGGAATGGACCATCTTCCGCAGCAAAGATGAAAATGTTGAGTTTATCGGAAAGATGCAGGATGTGACGCTGGGAAAGAGCGACCATGTTGTCGCTGTCATGCTCCCAGCCGAGGATTATCAGGCGCTCGTAAAGACTGCACAGCGTAAAATCGCAGTCGTCTTGTTCGCCCTGGCCGCTGCAATTCTGCTTGTCTCGCTCTGGGGCAGCAAAAAGTATGTTGCTCCTATTCTGGAGGCTCTGGATTGGATCAAAGGCAGAACCGGCACAGAGGCGGAGCATCCCAATGTTTTAGAGATCGGAGACCTTTTCGATTTTCTTGAACAGCAGGATCAAAAATACGAAACCGCTTTGGACGCTTTGTACCAGGAGAAGCTGGAAATAAAGAGCCGGCTGGACCGTCTGCAAAATGAACTGATGCAGGTCAATCGAGAATATGAGTCGGCGCAAGAGGATATCTCCCGACTGAGCTATTCCAGAACGCAGGAAATTGACCCGGCGGACTTTCAATTTTTCCTGGATGGGATCAGCAAATTCACGCCTACAGAGGACAAGATCTTTGCGCTTTACCTGGATGGGAAAAGTGCGAAAGAGATCATTGCAATTCTTGGGATTTCAGAAAACACGCTAAAATTCCACAACAAAAACATCTATAACAAGCTGGGCGTTTCCTCCCGAAAGCAGCTGCTGCGCTATGCGACGCTGATGAAAAAGCAGGAGGAAGAAAAGCCGAGCTAAGGGCTGATTTCGGCATTTCGCCTTGCCGCTTTTCCGCAAAGAGGAATATAGATATCAGTATTTTCGCATAGCTGTACATTATATGTACACCATATCCGTTTTCAAAAGTCCACAAAAAACGATAACAGCGGTGACGACCAAGCAGTTCAAGAGTATGCTGCACACTGCTGTGCAATCAATTTCCTCGCCTTGGCCACCCATGCCGTCACATGGTTGGCGGGGACGCCGAAGCGTTCACCGATCTCCCGGTTGCTGTAGCCATTGGCCAGCAACCGGATGGCCTGCACGCCTTTCAGCGTAACTCCAGTCGCTACGGACTCTGCCTGATCCAATATTCCAAGCAGGGCCTCGCAGGATTCGGTCTGCTCCGGACTTTGCGGTTCCGTGCGGCAGGGCAACTCCGCCGGATCTGTGGCCTGTTCCCGCCCACGACGGGTGGCGTACTCCAGTTGGGTGTAGATCTCATTGCGGATCAGCAGATAAGCGTAGGTGGAGAAGGCACCTATGTGCCCAGGCCGGTCGGTCTGGGCAGCTTTGCAAAGACCGATACATCCGATCTGGAACAGATCGTCATAGTCATAGATGCAGCCCTTGTCCAGGGTATGGACGCAGTCCCGAATGACCTTTCCTACCAGACCCATATTTTCCTCAACCTTTACTCGCTGCTCTTCAGTGAGCGACAGCATAACATTCACCTCCCGAAACCTTTCTTAACACCGTCGGTCTGAGCCGCTGGTCCAGCAGCTTTTTGCTCTCTTGGATCACGACCTTGCAGTAATACTCGCCAAGATACCCGATATGGGCGTGGGACATGGGCGCCTGCACCATGTAGGCCAGCCACCGATACGCTTCCTGCCTGGTCATCAAACCGGACTTGTGGAGCTGGTCAAACTGCTGATGGGCTTCATACCGCAGACGCCTTAGATCCGGTGTTGCCAAGGTACCCATGGGCTTCTGGGTTCCCGGGTGGGCCATGACAAAGGAATTGCAGGCGGGGTAATTGGAGCATACATAGACCATGGCGCCAGGCCGATGGGTCTTGCAGATTCCCTCTGCACTGCGCAGAATAGCCGGCCGGCCGCAATGGCACCGAATTTGCCCAGTTCCCTGTTGTGTATGTATCTGTCCACGATTGGATTTACATTTCATAGTCAAAACCTCCTGAAAAACGAAAAAAGCCGGAAGGCTGCCGAAAAAAGACAATGCAGAGCCAAATGCTGGGGTAGTGGTGTCGCACCCAGCCATTGACTCTGCACTGTATTTCAGCAGCCTTCCGGCTACAATTTTTTAGCTACAAGACCTGCGCTGTATGGATCCGACTGAGCAGCGGATCCGTAACGATTTCCCACCATATTTCAGTGGGTCTGCCGTCAGGGCGCCCTGGCGTATCGAAAGCCTGAGCGCAGTGTCTTGCTACAAATAAATATTACCATAAATCGCCTTGAAAGTCAACGAAAAACCTTGAAAATACACGGTTTATTCATACTTTTAGCGCCAAAGTCAGTATGGGAAAACAAAGTCAGTTTCACGGCTCATCTTCGTCATCATCCCACTCCTCATAGGCGGCTTCGCGGCGCCTTTTGGAGATATGGAGCACAACCAAACCGGCCACTGCGGCGGCCAAACCAACGAAGAAAATAATGGCAGGCAGCGGCAGCGCGGTTTTCTGCGGCTGCGGTTGGGATGGGGCCGGATCGTTCTGCTCGGGCGTTGTCGGGTTGGGCTGCGGCTGATCGTCCGGATCCGTGGTGACGGTCGGGTCCGGGATCGGGACTGTAGAGTTCAAACAGCTGAGCGTATAAGTCGTACTGCCGCCCAAGTCCATGCGCAAAACACCTGACTCGTCCACCACGACCGGCATGGGGAAGATACCGGCATCGGTGCGCAGTTCAAACTCCACCCCCGCCCAGCGGGTTCCAAGCTGCAGAACCAGCTGGTCGGGCTGCTGGGTGATCTTCGGCTCGGTACCGTCAGTGTCCGCAAAGGCAACGGTGCTCATGGCCAAAGACAAAGCCAAAACCAGTACCAGCATGAGAGAAAAGCGAGATTTCCGATTCATCTTTTTACCTCCTCAGCGCACCGTGGACATATGGGTGATGACGCCCCAGATGCGGTTGCTCTCATGATTGATGCCGAGGATGCGAACCGTGACACGGCATCCGCGGGGAGGACGGCCACGCTTGGGGTAGGTGCAGAGGCAGTCGATACCGCCGTCTAAAGAGACGAACACGCCGGTGGTGTCCACCATACTGACCGTACCCACATACCGGTTGCCCACCGCGTACTTCTTCAGCGCTTTCTCATACGGGTTTTCGCCCGCCTGCTTGACAGAGGCAGATACCTGCAGCTTGTCACGGTTGCTGCGATCCACCTCCAGTACCTTTACCAGAACACGCTGGCCGGGCTGGTAGTGGGCAGTGGCGTCTACCCAGCGCTGGTAGGACAGCTCCCGCAAGGGGATATAGCATTCCGCACCGAACAGATCCACGAAGATACCTGCCCGGATCACGGAGACCACCCGAGCTTCTGCGCGGATACCCGCATAGATCTGATAGTTGCCGTCCCGGTCGGTGCGGAAGTAATACTCACGCCGCTTCAGGGCCATGGCCTCCAGACGACTGGCCGCCACGATGCCGCTTTCCTGGTCGATCCCCTTGACGATGTAGTCCACCTCGGCGCCCAAACGCTTGTTGAGCAGGTAGTGAAGCACATCGCCTCTGGGCTGGTCACGGTAGTCCTCCGGTTCCTCAACGGCCTCCAGCACCGGAATGATGACCTTGTAGTCGCCATGGTAGGTGACGGCATAGGACATCTCCGGGTTATCCGCCAGCCGCTCCACGCCCTGGATGGTGCCGGTAAGGATCTTTTTCCCCTTGAGGGACTCCACCAGATCCAGCAGATCGCTGCGCAGTTTGTCCGTATCGGTCTCCACCGTGCGCTCAGCGTCAATGGAAACTACGCGCTGGCCACGCCGGCCAGGCATTCGGAGCCTGTTTTTTTGCTGCTCAGGGTCAGTATGGGGATTTTCAGAGCCCTCTTCAGGATCAGACTCGGTCATCCCTTCATCAGGCGGGGTTTCCGGGTCAGTCTGGGGAGTACCCGGCCGGTCTTCAGCCCCTTCCGCCGCTTCTAAGTCGGTTTGGGAAATATCGGCAAACTCTGCAGCTGAAGGTACCCTATCCCCTTCGGATTCCAAGTCAGTCTGGGGCGAATCAGGATGATCCGCCGGCCCGGCATCATGGTGCTCTGCGCCTTCGCCGAGTTCCGGGTCAGTTTGGGGCAGCTGCCCGCTGTCAGGATCCAGTTCTCTCTCCGTCTGGGGTGCATCAGGATCCAGCGATGCGGCTGCGCCCAGCTCCAGGTCGGCGAGCGTCTGTGCGTCAAGCTCGCCCTTCGGGGGCGGGTCACTGGGCGGCAGGTCAGCTTCGGCAGCGGCTTGAGCCAGCAGCTCCTGCTCGGTCGGGGTTTCTGCTTTGGTGTCTTTTTTGGTTCGTGCCATGGTTTGTTTCCTCCTTTATGATTGACGAAATGGTATAGGTCAGAAGTCTGTAGGCGGTTTTGCGCTTTCGTAAAGAACCGGTCTACGCTTGGCGGGCTTGGGCGGTGGCACTGTCGGGGGCGGAGAGCTTTCCACTGTTTCCGTACAGACGGATTCCTGCTCCGCTTCCGGTGGCTGGGGCGCAGGTTCTTGCGATACACCGGATCCATGCTGGATAGAGGGATAATCCCGAATACTGGCCTTGACGCATTCCTTGGCGTAAGGATGGCCGGTATAATCAAACTTCTTTGCCCGCAGCACCTTCTGACCGCGGATGACGATCAGCAGCTGGTCGTTGGGCAGACGAAGCACCTCATCGGGGGTGAGCAGACGGCGCCGGCCAAGGCCTTCCGTATATCGGTACTGGGGTATGATCTGGGCGATGGCGATGCTCTGCCGGGTCGTCATGGTGGAATTGACCTCCACCGTCATGTCTCCGCTTCGGGCGCTGAAATACTCCGCCGTCACATCGTCGGTACAGCCCAGCATCAGCTGGGTATCCGCATTGCCGATCAGTTCGGCCCATAGGTTATCGGGGTATCTGTTTTGAATTTGCGGAAGGTTTTGACAGCACAATAGAACTTGGAGGGCCCTCGACCTGATGGTACTGAGCCGCCTCGAAAAATCCGGAATCACGCCGATGTTATTTGCCTCTTCAAGGATGATGTTGACAGGGATTTTGCATCGTTGCTCCGGCGTGCTGTCTGCATAGCGGACGAGTTTGATGAACAGGAAAGCAAAGAAAAGGGACGACAGAAACTCAAGGGAGGAGTTCTGGTCGTCCAGGATGATGTAATATACGCATTTGGTCTGCCCGGGAAGGGCAAGGTCAATGTCGGACTGGCGGGTGATGCGCCGGACCGCTTCGCTTTGGAGTACCTGTAATCGGGTACCCAGCCCCAAAACAATACCGGCCCGCACCGTGTCACTGGCCTGGCTGAACAGGTTGTACGGCGCCCGGGCCGGGTGATCCAAGGGCAGACGGTCGAAAAGGGCGGTGAGCTGCTTTTCCGAGTTCTGGGTCAGCATTTGGTAAACAGCAGGTAGATTGCGCTCTGACCGGCGGCGGGTAGAGTCCAGATCCACATAAAGGATCAGGCTTTTGAGCAGATTGGCCTCTCCGTTGTCCCAGAAATGATCCCCTTTACCGTCCCCTTTCGTATTGGCGATGATGACATCGGTCAGCACTTGGGCCATCAAGGTATCACCACCCAAGTCGAACATACAGTTCCAAGAATCGCTCAGCTCGGGCTGGAGCAGATTGTACACGCGGACGGTGTAGCCGTGTTTTCGGAATAGCTCCACTGTATCGGAGTAGATTTCGGATTTTGGATCTGTGACCACCACCGACTCTCCGCGCCGGATGCTTTGAAACAGTGCCGGACGGATAACGCCTCTGGACTTCATGGTTCCGCTGGCGCCGAACACTGCAATGTGCTTGTTGAGCCTGGTATCCTCCGGCAGGCAGATCACGCTGCCTCGGTCGTTCTGGCCCAGTATGATGCCTTTGGCTTTTTGCGGACTGGCCACCTCCAAAACAGTGCGCAGTTCTTTCTCATCCATCCACCCTGCGGTACCATAGGTACCACGCTGGCTACGCGCAAAGTTGCGGTCGTCGAAGTCGCGGCTCCCAAACCGGTCATAGAGCCGGACAAAGGCGTAGATGCTGCCGCCTATCAAAAGCACCAAGCCGGTGTATCTCAAGCCGGATAGCGTGAGCGCATGGCGCCAGCACGCAAACGGTCCGAACTGGATGTCACCGATTTGGGACTGTCCCTGCATACCGCCGCTGGCCAGCCAGATTTGATACTCAGTCAGCAGCTGGCAGACCAACCCGCCCAAGTAGAGCAGTGCGGCCAATCCCAGTATGACGGCAATGGCAATGCCAATGGTGCGGGTACGGCTATTTCTCAAGGCAAAACCTCCTCTCACAGCTCCCCATCTCCCGGCTCTGCTAAATCCAAGGCCGTTTCCAGTGCATCCATGTCTATTTCCCGCAGAGTCACACGGTCGCCAAGATACGCCCGAACAAATCCCGTTTGCCAAGGGAAACACACCACCTCACAGTGGGCGTCGCTGTGCTCTAACGCTTGTCGCAGGCGCAGGAGTCGCGCCAGATCTCCGTCCAGATAGGAAAGGATGAAGGTTCCCTCCCGTTGAGCATCGTGCTCCAGAATGCCAGGGCCGATGGCGCGCCACTCCGGCGGGAATACCGCCGAGAGTATTTGTTCGTTCCAGTCCGGGAGCGTCAGGATTTTCAGCAGCCGGATCCCTTGCCGGTTCAGCGGGATGAAATGGACATGCGGGTAGATGCGGTCAAAGCGCAGCTCCATGCGCCGGCTTTTATCCGACTCCTCCATGGTGCGCAATGCAACATCCATACTCTCACCCAAGAGCAGCGCATGGTCTGCCCGGGGGAGACCGGCGTTCATCCGGGCCAGCTCCGCAAGGTGTTGCGCAGTTTTGAACTCGCCCATTCCGCTCCATTTCATGACGGCTCCGCGGGTATTGTAAACAGCCCAGCAGGTTTCATAAGCAAACAACGCTCCGGTTAAGCGGGTGAAGATGGTCTTGTTCATCTCGGTGCTGTCCAGGCGCTTTAACGACCGAGCGATATAGAACGCGGGTGACGCAGGCACGATTTGGGCAATGCGCTGTTTCTGCAAGGCCGGCAGGATATAGGGTCGAAACTCAATGCCGGCTTCCAGGCATACCGCCAGTGTTTCCGCCACTCGGTGGTTGCGCTGTATGTGGGCGTCACTGCCGGAGAACCGATGCCCGCCCGAAAGTGTGAGGTATTGCTCCAGGGCTGCCGGATGGAGGGCCTGCAGGAGTGGGAGCGCGTTTTTGTAGAGACGGATGGTGCGTTTGTCCCGCTTTCCACTGACGGAAAGCATTCTGCAGCAGCCAAGATCCGTCCCATCCTCAGTGCGGAAGCGTTGGGTCTGCTCCAGCCGATGCACCAGCGCTTCCAGAGTGCGGACACTGCCCAACAGGTGCAGTGAGCGTGTTGGAAATTCGCCGGCAGCGGACAGAAGCAACAGGAGGCGATACGCATGACTGCCCGGGCGGAGTGTGATCATGTCTGTGCCTCCACCTCATCCTGATTTGCGGCATCTCTCATTCTCTCTTTGCCGCAATCCGGCCCTTCGTCATGCCGCCGGCCTCTTGGTTTTTCAGGGATTTTCCGGTGTTTGAACTGTAGGTGATTGGACGGCGGAAAATTTCGGCCTTTCATACTTACCTTTTTTCCAACCTTATGCCCGGTTTTCATAGAGCGTCACCTCCTTCAATCCATCGTGAAATGCGGCATAGATCCAAGAGGGAAACTGCTCCAGGGGTACCACATAGACCTCCGTGCAGTCTGCCGGTCCGGCGGCGCTGCAATAGAAGTGTGCGCACCGGGCGGGAGCGTCATCGGGCAGCAGGTAGAGGGTGATGATATCCGTTACCATATTCTGCTCGATGTTGTCGTGGTCGCGCCAAGCCCGCTCCGGGCGAGAGTTGTCATAAACATGGCGGTAGATCAGCACACAGTCGGAGTAGCTGGCCGGCACCTTTCCTTGAAAGAACCGTCCCATAGCTGGGTAGAGCACCTGCTGGATGTAGACCGGAGAGCCGTTCCCTTTTTTGGGGAGGAGCGCGGGGATCCGCAGGCAGAACCAGCCTTCCTGCGTGTAGCCCATCTCTATTGGGAATGCAGCCTGCAAAACAGCGTCCATTTTTTCCTGTGCCAGGGGATGCCCTGTATACGCCGGAATGCTTCTGGCCAGCAGAGCCAGCTTTTCCACCTCAGCCTCAAAGGCAAAGGCCGTTCCAAAGGCGCCTGCCATGTCATTTTGAAGCGCCAGTTCTTTTGTGCGGATCAGTTCTATCTCGGCACGCCGCAGGCGGTCTTTCGCTGATGCGATGCTGCGAAGAAAATCAGACTGCCCCATCCGTTTCTCCTCCTTCCGTATAGAATCGTACATCCGGCACTTCCTGACCGTTGTAGTCCACCGTGGCAAACAGGCAAGGCACATTGGGGAGCACCAGTTCCTGTGCCATGGAAATCTTAGGCAGCACAAAGATATACCGCAGATCCTCCTGAGGCTGGAGCAGCCGAGCCAAATGCTGTTCTCCGTCGTAGAGCACCACGATCTCATAGCCCATATCCTCTTTGAGAAAGAAAATCTGTGAGGGATAGGTAGCCGGATAATGGGCCATCGGCTCCACATGGTCAATGAACTGGAGCAGCACCCACACCGCTAAAATGATTCGCTGCTCCGGCTGGCACATGGGATCGACGCCAAGATAATAGCCGCCGGCAATGTCGTGGATCATCAGCTCTCGCTTGAGTCCACGGATGATCTTCTCAGCGGTCTGGGGAGATTTGTCCTTCAGCAGCCGGACCACCTGCGCCTTGGTCAGCGCCCCGTACTGCGTCAGCCAGTGGATGATGTACTGTTCTTCCTGCAATAACATAGGTTCACCTCGCTTTTGTGCGTATAGTGGGATAAATGCGTGTCTGAGTGATTTATGCGTTTTCCGTATCCACCTCGTCAGCGGGGATACAGCTCTGCTCGGCCAGATTGGCCACGGCCTGCATTTCCGCCAGCATGGCCTCAAGTTCGGCCCGGTCGGTGGTGATCATCTGCTGCTCTTCCTTGGATGCTTTGATGACCACCGGGACCTTATTGCTGTTGCTGGAGATCAGCGCCTCGCCGCGCTCGAACTGGGTGATGCTGCGGATCTCGGTGCGGGTCAGCTTGAGGACATCCTTGACATACTCGGCCTCGTCCGGCTCCAGGTTGAGGATGATCTTGGTCTTACTGTTGTTGAGGATCGCCCGTCCATAGCGGCCGTCCTCCAGCCCAAAGAAGTCGGACAAATCCTGGGTGGCGGCCAATGCCCCGCCGCCATAGCCGCGGATGATCTTGAAAATCTCCAAGCAGAACTCGGCCGCCTGCTTGTTGGCGGCACCGCCGATCAGCTTCCAGATCTCGTCAATGAACACCATTTTCCGTTTGGTGCGGTCGGCCTTTACCTGATCCCATACATAGTCCAAGGCGATCATCATGCCGACTGGGAGCAGCTTGCCCTTCAGTTCGGAAATATCCAACACGATGTACTTGTTGCTCAGATCCACATTGGTCTGCCGGTTAAAACTCTGGGCGCTGCCGGTGACGAACCGACTGACGATGGTGGCCAGTCGGGTGGTCAGTGGATTTTCCTTCAGGTTTTCATAAAGATCGCCTAAGATGGGCATGGGCTTCATGGTCGTCCGGTTGGCATCGGTATAGAGCGAGGCGTTATCGTGGGTGATGCCAAATTGGGAGTAGGTTTTGATCAGCGCCTCGTCCAGCATCTGCTCCTCCTCATTGCTCATGTCAGGGATCAGCAAAGAGAAGAAGATCATCAGCTGCTGTATTTTCCGTGCGAGCATAGAGTCGATGTCGCTGTAATCCAGCTCGTCGATCAATTCCATCTCCGGCGTAAGGGTAGGACGGATCTCCATGACATTGATGCAGGCGGTGGAGCCGGGGGCCAGCTTGATGTAGGCGCCGCCCACCTTATGGCAGGCCCGTTTGAACTCATGGCCTTTCAGGGGCGCCAAGATAAAGCACTGGATGCCCCGCATTCGCATCCGCAGGGCCATGACCTGCATGGTGTAGGTCTTGCCCGCCCCGGATGTGCCGCAGATGGTGAAGTTGGCGTTTTTGTTCACCTTGGTGTTGAACGGATCCACGATGCACAGCGAGTTGTTGTGGCGGTTGAGGCCAAGCAGGATGCCGTTGTCATCGGATAGCTCGAAGCTGGTAAACATGTAGGTGGAGGCTGCACCGCTGGTGAGCACATTGCGCTTTGACTTGCGCTCCAGACTGGCATCCATGTAGAGGAAGGGCATGGTAGAGCGCAGGGCGGCTTCCTGCTGGAACATGCAGTCCGCGACCTGGATGTCCATGGACTTCATCAGGTCGGTCATCTGCTGCTTGCGCCACTGCAGCTCCTCATAGCTGGCGGCGGACAGGGTGATGAACACCGACATGTAGAACAAATCCTCATTCCGGCTGGACAGGCCCTGCTTGATGTAATAGCCGGCTTGGATAGAACCGGCCAGCTCCTCATAGTCGGTGGAGGTGTCTTGCAGCTCCCGCAGCTTGGTGCGGTTGAGCCGGATCCGTTGGGCAACCCGGTCAATGGTCTTGCCCCGGATTTCCCGGCGCAGGTGCAGGTCGATGTCCACGCCCTCGCCGGCGTTGATGAGCGCCGACATCCAGCCACCTCGAACCGTCTGGGGAAAGCCGTTTTTTCGGATGTATAGGTAGGTGTAGTAGGTGCCGTCCATAATCAGGTAGCCGGGGTGGGTCAAATCAAGGCCCCGCGGTGCAATGAAGTTGGCCGCCCGAATATGAGGTACAGGATCAACGCCTACAATGCGTTTCTTTGCGGCCATAGCGTCCACTACGACTCGGTTCAGGCGGTCTTGAAAGGGATCATTAACACAGGATCGGCGGTTGAAATACATATACAGCACTTCCGCTGCAAAGGCATCTTCGTCCTTGGGCTGCACGATGTTATTGCCGCATTGGGCGAAATAGGTGCGGGCATTCTGGGTCACCACCTGAAGGGCAGAGTAGATCTCGCCATAGTCGGGATCCATCTGCCGCCGCCCGGAGGGGGCCTCATACTGAAAGATTAAGAAAAACCGGCGGGACAACGCCTCTCGGCTGCCTTCCTCCCGAATGAACTGGATGGTGCCTTCGCCAAGTTTGCGGCAGGCCTCCACATCCTCCAGCTCCAAATCCGCCTGAAGGCCGGCCACATACTGGTCGGAGTCCGCCTTCCGGGTGATGGATTTGAATTGAAGGCGCATAGGGGATATTTTCAGCCAGCTGGCAAAGGTGGAGATGATTCCCCACTGCTCTTCATCTGACCGGAGCAGAAAGTTGATCGGCTCGATTTCCAAGATTTTGATGAACCGCCCATCCGTCGTCTCAATGATGCCGTTTTTGATCTCTTTGAGTGGAATGAAGTCCTGAACGAACTCCAGCTTTTCCTTTGACGGGGGGCTTACCCGCTTGCCTCTTGGGTGGGCGGTTCTTTTTCGTGTTTGTGCCATAATGATATCCGATCCTCCTATAGTGAAGCTGCCGTCGCCGCACCAGGAAAAGGATCATGTGCGAAACATACTGGAGCAGTGAGTCGCCGCCCAGGCCCATCAGGGCAAAGACGCCAAGCGGCAGCAGGGTTATAGTCATGACAACCACCTTGGCCGTCACCGGTAGGTGGAGCCACATCAGCTCCGGGTAGCCCACTAAAACAAGCAGGATACCTGCTTCCACGGTATTGCGTGTTTCCAGCATACCGCCCAGCAGCTTGCCGGAATCGGTGTAGTTGGGTGGTATCGTGTAAATGTTGGTATATTCTCTGTCCTCAGCCATCGTTGACTCCTTGTTCTATCGGCGCAGGCATAAAGTCTGCTTCCAAGTCGATATCTTTCCTTCGGCGGAACTGGGTCACATAGGTCGGTGAGTTCAGTACCACGCCTGAACCGCTGGTGCAGTGGACCCACAGCTGTTTTCCGTCGGCGTCCTTCCCTGCGTAGAGCAACACATGGTTGACAGGCACCGTTCCCGGCGCCGCCATAAATCCCAGATCACCAGGCAGCAGCTCGTCCTCGGTGATAGCAAAGGTCGCATCCCACTGATTCCATGTCCCGTCATACAGGGTCACGCCCAGCGCGGTCTGATAGACCCACTGCGTAAATCCGGAGCAATCAAGCCCATAGGGCCGGATGGTACCGGTGCTGCTGGAGCCTGCTGAGGTCACCAATCTGGGCGTGTTCCATGCCTCATTCCAGCCGGGAGCGCTCTTGCCGCCCCAGAAATACGGGACACGGCCTACCAGGGACAGGGCGGCGCGCATCAGTTCCTTCCGTGTACCGCTGCAGGTCAGGCTGTTCAAAAAGGCATTCAGCTCCGCGTCGGTGATAGGCGGTACCGAGCCGTTGGACAAGGTTCCGTACATGGTCATCTTCAAAGCGTTGGACATATTGGTGATGGCCTCGCCGTAGGTGATGCCAAACTGGTCATACTGGGCGGAGGTGTCGATGCCGAAAGCCGTTAAGATCACTGACTGGTCAAAGGGGTGGATGGTACAGACCACATACTGAACAATGACTTCCTCAGGCTCACCCGGCTCCTCGCCCTCTGCAACCTCCGGCTGCACAGTTTTTGTTGTTTCCTTCACTTCATAGGTAACAGCAAACATTTGTCCGGCAACTGCATCCAGTTTGGCCTTCATATCCGCCTTGGTAGTGCCGCGCTGCTGCATGGAGGCTGAATAGGCCGCCAGCGTATAACAGGTATCGTAATCAGTGGAGATCAGACCATTGTTGACCAGAGCGTCCATGGATAGGTCATAGTCATAGCCGCCCTCAGTGATGATCTGCTCTACCCGGGCCAGCGCCATATCGTAACCGTTCTGGATGCAGTCGGACACTACGCTGGACGCATCATCGAAGCTGGCGGTAACGCTCGTTGGCGCATTGGGATCCACACTGCTTGGATCGGTATGGAAGATGTTGTTAAATACGATAGAGGGCAGCGATACAACGCCCACGATAATCAAAAGCAAAAATAGGCAGATGAAGATCAAAATCTTAAAGAGCGTATGCCGTAAGGACCAGGCTGCCGATAATATCGCACCCCATGGGCCGCCTGCTGCAGTGCCAGTCGCAATTTCAGCCGCGGCCTTGCCGCCCTGCACACCGGCCTGCACGGTAGCGGCTGCCGCATTTGCAGTTGCTTCACCAGCAGCGGCTCCTGCGGCCTTTGCAGAGGCTGTCCCCGCTTTTTTGGCGGCCTCCGCTGCCTTTCGCGCACCTTTCAGATAATCGTCCTGACCATCACCAAAACGCTGCTGCTCATCGGACATAGAGCCACCTCCTTTATAGAAATTGGACAGCCCGCACATCGGTTGAGATGTGCGGGCTGTCGATCAGTTTTTGCGTTTCGGCGGCTTGCGGTCATTGGCCTGCCGCTGCTTAGGTGTGGGGGCAAACTTGCTGGGGGTGGAAGGATAGCGGACGGACTCCACATTGACTGTCCGCAAAGAGTCCCCATCATAGACGGGCTTGCCGTCCTGATAGACCGGCCTGCGCTCCACAGAGGCAACACCGGGGATTGCATACCACTGACTGCCGCTGCTGTCTTCATAGACATGGTAATCGCCTCTGGGGGGCTGATACCGGGTACGGTCGTAGAATGCAGTCCCAGACCCATCCGCATGGCGTACCTCCAGTACGCCGTCATCGGCGCGGGAGGCGTCCACCGTAGTGATCTCCTGTCCGAAACCGGGCATAAACTGATGGAACTGTGCCTGATTGAAGGGCGCAGCCGCATCGCCTGCTTCAAACTGGGGAGGCGATGCCTGGGGTGTCATGGCATACCAGCTCAGGCCATCAGAACCCTGCATGATCTCATGGGGTGCATCCGGCTCCTGATAAAAAGCGCTGCTATACCACAGGGCATTGCTGCCATCCGGGTAGTTGGCCTCCATTGTACCTTCGTCCACCGTGCGAAGCATCGTATCCTGCGGTGCGCTTGGAAATGCAGCAGATACCTGGGATGCCTCAGAGGGATCACCGGTAAAGTTCGGTGCGGCATAAAATGCGCCCATTCCCTCGCCGGAGGCCATCTGGTACCACATACTGCCGTCCGCGGCCTGTACCTGCTTGTATGGACTGTCCGGTCGCTCGTATTGGGCTGCGCTGAACAGCTCTACATTGGCTTGTTTCCCGTCCGGACCTACGGCCTTAGTGCTGATATGCCCGCCGGTGATCTGCGTATCGGAATACTT
>CATNDT010000007.1 GCA_950097035.1 uncultured Oscillibacter sp. | reverse complement strand
CCAGGGCGGGGAGACCCTGGACGAAAATCAGGGCACAGAGACCCCGGATGAAAACTGGGAGACGGAGACTCCGGACGGAAGCCAGGACGCGGAGACCCCGGATGAAAGTCAGGGCGCGGAGACCCCGGACGAAAATCAGGAGACGGAGACTCCGGACGGAACCCAGAGTGCGGAGATCCCGGATGAAAGCCAAGAAACGGAGAACACCGGGGAGGTGCTTCCGGAAGAGGGGATCCCTGAGGCGCCGCCCGCCGGCGCCGGAGGCACCACACCCGGTAAAATCACAATGGACGGCTCTGCCGACGACTGGGACTGCAGCGGAATCGGCGCCCTCACGCCGGTGGAGCCCGCTTCCGGCACCGATATGAAGGTTTCCCAGTGGCGGGTGGCCAGGGATGAGAGCGGCGCCGTATACCTCTGCATCCAGGGCGAGGCCAATGAGTACCAGGGCGGCAACGCCCAGTGGATGAGCTTTCATGTGACCCAAAACGGAGAGACCCGTACCTATCAGCTCTCGGGACTTCAGAATCAGGGCGGCGCCTTCCACTACCAGTGTGGAGCAAGTGGAACTTCCGAGGCGCCCTATGTCCTTGAGGTCATGATTCCGCCCGAATATTTTAATGATCCCAACTTCACGATTACCTTTGGCGGCTGTAATGTTCCGGTGGGAACGATTCCGGTGCTGGACGGCAAGGATCCGGCGCCGGGCCCGGATCCCGGGACAGAGCCGGAGCAGCCGAAATACGAGGGGATCGGTATTGACGGCACGTTTGCAGACTGGGACGCCGTGCCCAAACACGACCCCCATGACGTCAACGGCTGTATCGATCAGATGGCCGTGGTGTATGACAGGGACGTTTACATCTACATCCGCGAGGTGCAGGGCGGCTCTGCCGCCGGCAGCGGAACCCACAGCAACGGAAAGTACGCCATTACCACCGATTTGGGTGAGGTACTGCTGTTTCAGCTGAATCCGGATGGGACGGTTACCGGGCCGGAAGGGGTAGAGGTCCATCGGGTTGGCGCCGAGTGGGAGATCAGGATTCCCGGCAGTGCGCTGCCCCGGCACAAGCAGACGATTTCCGTGGGCCTGTATCAGGCGGAGCCGGCGGTCTCAGATGTGGGGAATATGAGCGGCAGCGGAAATGTGGACAGTGATTTTACAGGCATTGAGCTGGACGGAAAGTATGACGATTGGGAGGCCTATCCCACCACGCAGATTCAGTATGCCACCGCCGGCACGCAGGAGGGCGTGACGGATGCCACGGCCGCGCTGTATGCGGAGGGCGGTATTCTTTACGGACACGCCACCTCCACGATGATACCGCATCTGGACTCCAAGGGCGGCGCTTTTTTAGGTGCGATCTCCATCGCCTTCAATGGAGATCGCGACTATAAGGGGACTCCGGCGGAGGGGAATTTTTACCCTGTTATCCGCACAAAGGATGGCGAAATTAAACTGCTGGATGGAAATACCCGCCTGGAGGACGGTACATACACCTTTGAGATTTTGGATACGCGCACCGCAGGCAACAACCCGGAGGTTTTCGGCACGATGATACTCACCGTCACCGGGGGCAAAGACCAGATGGAGTTTGCCCTGGATTTGGAGAAGGTCGCCGCCTATATCGGCGTAGATGCCAAGGATTTTCACCTGATTGAGGCGCAGTTTGGAATGCTTGGCCAGGAGTGGGTGTCCACAGGCGGCGCCTCCAGCGGCCCGTGGCTGCTGGTCTTTGCGGCGGCCCCTGTCACAGCCCTGCTGTGCTGCCGCCGGAAGAGAGAGGAGCACACGGCGTGAACCCGGTACTGATCATTGTGCTTGCAGCCGCATGGCTCTATCTGCTGCGGGTGCTCTCCCGGGCGGAATTGCCCTTCTGGCACTTTCTGCTGGGCAGCATGGGTTCGTTTGCTATTTTGATGATTATACTCCAGCCGGTATTGACCATGCCGCTGGCCAGGGCGGTTTCCGCTCTGGCCGGCGTGGTGGGATCGTTGACCGGCACGTTTGAGGCGTATTTTAAATACGGTATCATCTTTGTTCAAATGCCGGTGGGTTCCCTGACGCTGCGAGTGGATTTTGAGTGCTCGGGCATTATCGAGATTTTGGCGTTTATCTGCCTGTTGGCGTTTTTCCCGGTGTATAAGACCTATGAGAAGATGATCGTCGGCCTGCTGGGCACCGCCTATATCATGGTGTGCAATGCCCTGCGGATTGTGCTGATCTGCCTGGCCTCCCACTTCTGGGGCGTTGAGGTCTATTTCCTGATGCACACCTTTGTGGGCCGGCTGGTCTTTTACGGACTGAGCGTTTTGCTGTATTTTTATGTATTTACCAAGCCGCAGGTCATTCAGATGAAAGTTGGAAATTTCTCTTATGGCAAAGGTTAGGATCTTTCTCAACTCGTTTATCTTTTGGGGCGCCTGGATCATCATCCCCATTCTGATGGAGATTCTCCCGGCGCTGGGCAGCGTGTTTGTGCTGCTCCGCCGCCGGTTCCGCCGGCTTCGCGGCTATCAGCGGCCGGAGATATACCCGGATATCACCCTGATTATCCCGGTGTATAACTCGGCGGACACGCTGCGCGCCTGCCTGCAGTCCATCCATAACGGCACATATCCCCTGGAGAGCATCCGGATTTTCCTGGTGAATAACGAGGGGCAGGACAACAGCTTTCAGGTGTATACCCAGTGCCAGGAGCAGTTTCCGGATTTGAACATGCAGTGGCTGAACGCCTCGCAGGGAAAGTCCCGAGCGCTGAATCTGGCCATGTACAACAGCGAGGGCAAGTATATCATCAATATCGACAGCGACGGGCTGCTGGAGCCGCACGCCCTGCAGAATCTGGTGGATAAATTCGAGGCGAATCTGGACCTGAACTGCATGACCGGCGTGATCATGACCATGCCGGACAAGATTCGGGAGTACAGGGGCTTTTTTGCCCGTTTGCTCCGAAATCTGGAGTTTATGGAATACGGCCAGGCGTTTCTAGCCGGGCGCAGCTACGCCTCTGAGCTCAACACCATCTATACCCTTTCAGGTGCGTTTTCGGCGTTCCGCAAGTCCGCGCTGCTGAAATCCCGCATGTACAACACGGATACGATCTGTGAGGACACCCAGCTCACCTTTCAGATGCGTTATCTGTACAGGGAGCGGGTGGAGGTGTGCGAGAGCGCCATCTTTTTTACAGAGCCGATTGAAAGCGTCAATAAGCTCTATACCCAGCGCCAGCGCTGGCAGCGGGGCAGCCTGGAGGTTGCCAAGATGTTTGCCAGTCAGGGGCTGCGGCCTCTGCGCGCCCTGCGGGATGTGAATGTCCGCACGCTGCTCTACGACCACACCTTTGCCTTTCCCCGTCTGATCTGGTATCTGGCGCTGGTGGGGATGGTGTGCATGAATTACTCCGCCAGGGTTATTCTGATCTCCACCGCGATTATCTTCGGCATGTACATTCTGGTGGGCTATCTCTATTACTTTTTTGCGCTCACCCTCCTGCGCATGACGCCGGATGTCCGCGCCTATTACCGCAGTCACTGGTGGGTAGTGGCCTTTCTTCCGTTTTTTAATCTGGGAATCTTTTTTGTCCGCATGGCGGGTATCATCAACTCCATTCTTACCGACAGTACCTGGAAGACCAAAAACCTCACTGAGGAGCGGGATGCGGCGGCGGCGGTTTTCGCAGGTGACCTGAAAAAGCCGCTGCGTGTGATGTCGTTTCTGCGAGGAAAGGTGAACCGCAGGGAGGAGGCGGTGAAGCCGGTCTCTGTGCTTCCCGTGGGATGGTATTTCTTTTCCGGGCTGCTGCTGTTTGCGGGAACTGCGGTTCTGGTTACGGTACACTGGGTCAGCAGGGTCTATGGCGTCGGTCTCAATGAGATCTTAAATACGCTGACCGGCAATTTACAGGGTACCGGCAAAGATGTGATTATGGCTGTGGTGCGTGGCTGCGTTGTGCCAGCGGCAGCGGTGATGCTGCTCTACATCCTGTTTGCCGTATTTGACCGGGTTTACAGCCGCCGCCGCAGCAGGAAAAAGCCGGACCGCAAGCCCGGTACGTTTGTCTCCAGGCGGCTTCCGCAGCTGGGTGCGCTGGTGCTGGCCTGGGCAGTGCTGTATACAAATATGAAGTTTGACGTGCTGTCCTACTATGTGGCCCGCAACAGTTTCTCCAGTATTTATGAGGCCAATTACGTCAGTCCGGCCGCCGCCGTCATTACCGGGGAGCGGCCGAAAAATCTGATTTATGTATATCTGGAGAGTATGGAGACCACCTACGCCTCAGTGGAGGACGGGGGTATCCAGCCTGAAAATTATATCCCGAATCTGACCCGCCTGGCCCGGGAGAATACCTCGTTTTCCAACACGGACAAGTTGGGTGGATTCCACACGGTTACCGGCGCGGGATATACCATGGCGGCGCTCTTCGCCACCACCACCGGCGTGCCCTATGTACTGCCGGTGGACTCCACAAAAATTGACGAGATAGGCTCCTTTGCCTCGGGGATTACAGGCCTTGGCGACCTGTTGGCGGAACGGGGTTATTGTCAGGAATTCCTCTGCGGGTCCGACGCGGCCTTCGGCGGGCGGAAGCTGTATTTTCAAAATCATGGAAATTATGAGATTTTCGATCTGTTTACCGCCCGGGAAAAGGGCTATATTCTGGAGGACTACTTTGTCTGGTGGGGCTACGAGGATACCACCCTCTTTGACATTGCAAAAGATGAGGCCGCCCGCCTTGCGGCGCAGGATCAGCCCTTTAATCTGACGCTTTTGACGGTTGACCTCCACCACATCGCCGGCTATGTCTGCCCGGAGTGCGGCGGCAGCTACAGCCAGGACACGGCCAATGTGGCCGCCTGCACGGACCGCCAGGTCAGCGCGTTTATCGACTGGTGCAAGCGGCAGCCCTTTTATCAGGATACGGTCATTGTCATCACCGGCGATCATCCCCGGATGGATACCTGCCTGGTGGAGGGGGTATCCTATTACGACAGAACGGTGTACAACTGCATTCTCAACAGCTCGGCAGAGGCGGAAAACACCCAATTTCGGGAGTTTACTCATATGGATCTCTTTCCCACGGTGCTGGCCGCCATGGGCTTTGAGATCGAGGGTGAACGCCTGGGGCTGGGGACCAACCTGTTTTCCCGGGAAGAGACTTTGGCGGAGCGCTTTGGGTTTGACTATATCAACAAAGAGGTCTCAAAATTCTCAGACTACTATGTGGAGACCTTTGCGCCGGAGCTCTCCGGTGTAGCTGAAGGGGAGTAGGTCCCACGGCCGCTTGCAGCGACAGGCCAGAGCCGTTGCTGCAAGCGGTTTATACGGCAGAGAAAGGGGGCTGACTGCCGTGCGGGTGAAAAAAACCAAGAGATCGAGAGCGCGTAAACTCTTTTTTGCAGCAGCCGTTTTTATGCCGGTGATTGTGGTTGCCGCCGGCTTTTTTGCTGCCTTTCAAATGCGCCGCATGGAGTCCGGCGTGCTGGATGTATGTGCCACCCAGCAGGACGCCTATGTAAATCTGGTTCTGGATCAGATTAATCTGCGAAAGGATCGGGCCAATCAGGAGGTTATTGAGGAGATTCTGGGAACTTTGGATGCGTCCACCAATAAGTATTGGGCGCTTTCCACAGAGCAGACCATGTTGTTTGTGAAGGATGTTTTGGAGACCAATAAATACAGGGGGTTTACCACAAGCACGTATTTTGTCTCGGAGAGTGCCCGGGATTTTATGGACCGGCTGCCGCTGAACCGTGTGATTCATGGAAATATCACCGTGTCGGACCGGGAATATGTGGCCTCCGGCGTGATGTTTTCCTACGGGGGCGATACCTACAAGCTCTGCCTTTTGACCAACCGGGATGTATTGCTGGATAACAACAGATTTTTGGAAGCAAAGACAGAGCTCTGGCTGCTGATCCTCACTGTCCTGGGGGCGCTGTTTATTCTTCCTATGCTGCTGGTGATGGAGCTGCAGCGGATGCAGAGGCTTTGGGAGCAGTCTGAGCAGTCGGTGACGGAGTTAAACGACGTTATCGGCAAAATGAACGAGCGGCTGTCCAACCGGGATCTGCACAACACGGGAGTTAATCTCTGGAAGGCAGATATGCTGCCCGAGTTTGTCCGGGGCCTGAAAGAGAGGAAGGCGGCGCCCGTGGTGTTGATGCAGATCCACTGCGCTACGGAGCAGGCGAAGGAACAGTTTTTGTCGCTTTCCCACTACACACTGGACCATAAGGTGCTGCGGTTTGAGGCGGAGGGCAACGATCTGCTTCTGATCTTTGTGGGGGTGGAGCACGACACGGCGTTTCTGAATGTGATTCCCCTCCTCTCGCGGGAGACGACGCTGGGCAGGACCCGAACAGTGGAGGACCCGAAGTGCCAGGACATTGAGGAGGCCGTAAGGGAAGTGCGGCATAGGGGTGAGATCTATGGGACTGCGGCTATATCGTGAATACCAGCTGAAATTTTATCTGAACGCCAGACACCATATCGTCATTGACGGTCATGCGGGAGAGGTCCATCCTCACACGTGGGAGTTTTCTCTGGATATCCGCGTCGGGCGGGGGGCGTTTACCCCCTTTATGACCTTTGAGCAGGAGATCAACAGATTTTTAGCGCCCTATCAGAATCAGACGCTCAATGAAATTCCGCCCTTTGAGGAGATTTTGCCCACGCTGGAGAATATGATGGACTATTTTGCCGAGGCGTTTTACCGCATTATTGACGAGATTGGAGGAAGCCTGCGGCGGGTGGAGGCCAGCGAAACGCCAAGCCGAAGCTATATTCTGAATATAGAGCAGGATACGGAAGGCGTGAGGCATGCCAATATGCCGCTGCTGGTGGATTCCATTTTGGATAACATCCTTGTTGACGGGCAGAAATAGAGGGAGCGCTGCTATGCAGAAAAAGAGGAGCGGGAATATCTTCATATTTTTAGCGCCGGTCCTGTTTCTGGCGGTCTCCATTTTTGTTGTGACGCTGCTCTGCAGGTCCGGTACGTATCCAAACGGCTCGGATGTGATGTACCACATCTACCGGGGGGACTGGCTCTACCGCTCCATTGAGGAGGGAAACTGGTATCCCCTTTTGAACCCCATGTGGTATAACGGGGTTCAACTGCTGCGTTACTGGGCGCCGCTCCCGGCTTATTTCATGGCGCTGTGCAAGTTTTTGGCCGGTGGAGACATTATGTACGGCTACCTCATCTTTGTGGGGGCCGTCTGCTTTCTGGGCGCGATGTCCTGGTTTTATGTCGGTCTCCACAGGGGCAGACCCTGGATGGGGACCTTTCTCGGCCTTCTCTGGTTTTTTATGCCGGGAAACCTGTACGTCATGTTTGTCGAGGGGAATCTGGCCCGCTGCATGATCTCGATATTTCTTCCGCTGCTTCTGTATGCGATCTACTCCTATCTGGAGACGCCCAGGTGGACAATGCTGGCGATGACTGCCGTCAGCTTTCTGCTGACCGCCCTCTGTCACCTGGGCTACAGCGGCATGGTGGCTCTGAGCGTTTTGCTCTTTCTCCTGCTGGATAAGCTCATCACACGGCGGAAGCGGGGCGCGATGGATATTATATCCGCCATGCTGCTGGCCTTTCTCGTCATGGGTATATGGGTGCTGCCCTCGCTGACAGGCGGAATTACCTCCATAGACTCCTCTGAGAGTATGCGGAACTTCTTTCAGGACCTGTGGATTTCCCTAAACCCTTTTGCGCGGTATGAGACGCACCATATGGCCGCCTATTTTGGCCTGGCCGCCGTGGTGCTGGCTGTCTTTGGCATTCTTTTCAGCCGCAGAAGAGTGGCGTCGGGCTTTTTGACCGGGATTCTCCTCTTTTTGTCCACCGCCTCATCGATGTATCAGATCCTGCGGCTGCTTCCCGGCGGTAAATACCTGTGGATGATGCGGTTTATCTCCATTGCCCTCTGTCTTATTTTAATGAGCTTTCTTTTTTGGAGCTCTCTGCGCCGGCCGTTTTGTGTGCTGCTGGCGGCCCTGCTGGTGCTGGACACCGTTCCCTCCCTTAGCCTGCTCTACGGGTACCGGTCCGGCCGGCCGGTGGACGAGCGGCTGCAGGAGACTTACGAGAGCTATCTGATTCAGGAGGCCCAGGATATCACAGGGCAG
This sequence comes from uncultured Oscillibacter sp., assembly GCA_950097035.1. Taxonomy (GTDB): domain Bacteria; phylum Bacillota; class Clostridia; order Oscillospirales; family Oscillospiraceae; genus Oscillibacter. The sequence continues at coordinate 29,017 of CATNDT010000007.1, read as the reverse complement.
AGAATCGCTTTGATAGATTTAAACGCATTGGAAAACGGCTCATGGTATATTGTGGATTATGGTACGCCCACCCCCTGCGCCCATGGCGCAGGTTGGGAGGCTGCGAAGACAGGTCCCAATATCTCTCAGCTGGAGCGGGCGGTGAACGAGGAGAACTATCTCTACTGCTTTGACCGGTGCAAACAGCTGGGCTGCGACACGGTTCTTATGCTGAGTCAGTGTATCAAAAAGGGAGAGAAGACCCTGGAGGATCTGGATGCCGAGGCGTCGGCCGTGGGGTACAGTCTTGTGGATGCCGGTGAGGCGACCCGCCTGTACCATATGGATGTCTCCGGCAACTGGGGAACGGTCTCCCGGTACCGCGGCATTGCCATCGGCGATGATGTATTCGTAACCGGCATCTGCCGCAGCTTTCCCGCTCTGGAGGAGGCCGACTCCGCCAATTTAAACGACTATACCTTTGAGGAACTCTCACAGTATGATTTGATTTATCTCTCGGCCTTTACCTATGACGACCGGGTGTCTGCTGAGGAGCTGGTTCTCCGCCTGAGTGAGAGCGGCGTCCGGATTGTCATCGCCGCCGACGGCATACCCGAGGAGCGCGGGATTCAGAACCGCTCCTTTTTGGGGGTACTCTGCAATCCCATCTCCTTTTCTTACGGCTATCCTGAATTGGAGACTGTTGACGGCATTTTGAATACCGACCTCTTCCCGGAGGATTACAGACAGTGGAGCACCGTGTATACCGAAGGGCTGGACGAGGTTTGGGGGTCCGTGCGGGAGGGGGAGAACCTTCTTGACTTTTACGGCACGGTAAAGAACGACAACATTGTGGTTGTGGGCCTGAATCTCACCTTCTTTTTATCCATGACCCAGGACCCGGCTGTGGAGCGGCTTTTGAGCCGTGCCATGGATCTTTCGTCCACCGAGCTGCCCCGGCGCAGGATTGTCCCGCTGGATGTTTCCTACGGCCAGCGCTCTGTCACCATTCGATCTCCGGAGGATGGCGTAAACACATCTCTTGCCTTTTATGATATTTTTCAAAGTGACAGCCCCCTGGAAGAGCAAAACCGTCTGCTGGTGGTGGACCAGGGGACCACTGAGATCCAGCTGGTATACCCCTACCTGTGGCAGGGGCTGGCTGTCAGTGCGCTTGGCGTTTTGCTGACGGCGGTATTCCTCTTCCGCGCGAGAAAGTGGGAGCGGAAGGAGGCGAAAGGACGGGCGGATCTGTCGCAGGCGGAAATAGGAGGTACGGATGAAATACGGCGTGTTGATTCCGGCCTATGAGCCGGACGGACGGCTGACGGAGCTGGCAGAGGCCCTGCTGAAGCTGCGCGTAGAGACTGTGGTGGTGGACGACGGCAGTGCTTCGGGACAGGAGATATTTGCCCGCCTTGTGGAGGTGGGGGTGCCCGTGCTGCACCATGAGGTCAACCGCGGCAAGGGCCGGGCCCTGAAGACCGGCATTGCCTATATGGCGCAGCGCGGTTTTGACGGCCTGGTCACGGCGGACGCCGACGGACAGCACACGCCTGCCGACATTCTCAAGGTGGCGCAGCAGATGGAGCAGTCCCCCGGTCAGCTGGTGCTGGGGGTGCGGGATATTGCCCAAATGGTGCCGCGTTCCAAAGCGGGCAACACGCTGACCCGGCTCCTCTTCAGGCTGCTCTACCGTCTGGACATTCAGGACACCCAAACCGGACTGCGGGGCATCCCGCTTGCCGGCGGCGCCCTTTCTGCTCTGCTGGAGCTCCGGGGGGAGCGTTATGAGTATGAGATGGAGATGCTGATCCGGGCACGGGCCATATGGCCCGCGGGAATCTGCCAGATTCCTATTGAAACACTGTATTACGACGATAATGCCGCCTCCCACTTTCGCCCGCTGCAGGACGGAGTGAAGATTTACACTGTGCTGTTTCACAACCTCTCCGGATTTATGGTCTCCTCACTCTGTGCCTTTGGCCTGGACTATCTCCTGTTCAACCTGTTTTACTATCGCCTTGGGGGGCGGACCGTTCCGGCTACCGTGGCGGCCCGGCTCTTCAGTGGGACATTCAACTTCACGGTTAATAAATATCTGGTCTTTACCCAAAGGGGCGAGCGGTATACACTGTGGAACTATGTGAAGCTGGCCGTCGTTATCCTCCTTTTGAACAGCGCCATGATGTATCTTTTGGTAGACCTGCTTCACCTGCCCGCCTTCTTCTGTAAACTCCTGGTGGAGGGCTGCCTCTATACGGTGAGCTTTCTGCTTCAGAACCGGCTGGCCCACACATAAAGGCGGAAGAGACGCCCATTGTCACGGTGATTTCACCTGCGGCGGGGACCAGAGCTGCTTTGTCTGCCCCAGGGCCGGTGGCTGAGGCATATCACCGCCGGCGGAGATGGAGAGGAGCTACTGCGGGGACGAGGAGAAGCTTGGGGGTGGCCTCTCGGGGAACGTGCCCTGTTGGGGCCTTTGCCTGAATATGTTTTTTCAACAAAATAGCGGCGGCCACAGAGCATTCGCTCTGCGGCCGCCGTGTGTTTTTAACAGTTTTCTTAATCGCTTTGATATTCCTCAGCGGCCGGAGACCTGATGTCTACGCGGAGCCGTCCTAATCTGTCCCGCCGCCGGACTTTACGGAGATGAGGTCCAAAAACCGCTCCGCCTCGGCGGACAGCTTCACATCCCGGTTCCACACCACATAGATCCTGGAGGGGATCAGGGGCTCCACAATCTCCTTGCGCACTAGGTTGGGGTCCATGTTTAAAAGGGAGGAGGAGTAGGGCAGCACCGCAATGCCGATTCCGGCCTTGGCCCAGCTTAAAAGAGACATGACGTCGTTATTCTTGCAGGTGATATTGGGAATGAAGCCGCAGGTTTTGCAGTATTTGGTGAACATGGAGATATACCGGCGGTGCAGCAGCAGGGGAAAGTCCCGCAGCTCGGTCAGGGGGATGGTGTTGCCCTCCAGACCGGCGTAAAAGCTGGGGCAGGCCAGGGCCACAAAGCAGTCATAGTCATGCCCGGTGAGGGCCTCGTCCCGGATGAGGCGGCAGTTGTAGCGGCTTTTGTTAAAGGGTTCGCGGACGATGCCCAAATCGATCTTGTGCTCGTCAAGCGAGAACAGGATGTCGGTGGTGCTGGCCTCGGAGACCTGGATGTCCACATTGGGGTAGGTGCAGTTATAGGTATAGATCCACGGGGGGATCAACCGGTTGGATACGGAATTGACGGTGCCCACCCGGAGCTTTATTTTCGGAGAGGCGGTTTTGCTCCGCACCTCGTTGACGGTTTGGTCGATCAGGTCGAAGATATCCTGTGCCCGTTGGGCCAATAACCGCCCGGACTGTGTAATAATCAGCCCCCGTTTGGTGCGCTCAAAGAGAGGGACGCCAAATTCATCCTCCAGCGCCTTGAGCTGAAGGCTCAGAGGAGGCTGCGAGACGTGCAGCATCTCCGCCGCCTGGGTGATACTCTCCGTTTCGGCGATGGCTAAAAAGTACTCCAGTTGTTTTAAAGTCACAGCAATTCCCACCCCTTATGTCCGGTGAAACCAAAAAGAATATGCGGTAAGGACATCCATTTATTTTTAGTATAGCACAGAAATTCCAATATCTCAACCATAAGATGGCCCAAAGAAGTGATCTAACTTTCGCCTCCGGCAGCAGGGATTTGAAAAATATATGACAGGGGCGGATGGTTAGATTATAAGTATTTGTTATTTTGACGGGAGTCCTGTACAATGAAACGGCAAGGCTGAAAAAGTGCGGCAGCGCTGCCGCGCAGAGAGGTACAAAAACTTGAAAACGGAGTGAATGCCATGAATCTTGTTGAAAAATATCTGGCAAAGGCCGCCGGGAAGGAGAGCGTCTTCCCGGGTATGGATTTGAGCTGCCGCGTCAGTTATGTGGCGGCCCACGACGTGACGGCCCCCATCGCGATCAAGATGTTTCGGGAGATCGGGGTGAAAAAGGTGTTCGACCCGGACCGGGTGGCGCTGATTGTAGACCACATCTATCCCGCCTCTTCTGAAAAGGCCCGGGACAACGTGTGGATTATGGACGACTTTGCCAAGGAGTTTGGCGTACATCTCTATCAGCGGGGCGAGGGCGTGATTCACCAGCTGATGTATGAAAAGCACCGGGCGGCTCCCGGCGAGCTGGTGGTCATCGCGGACTCCCACACCGGCACCTGCGGCGGCTACGGCGCGGTGGGCGTGGGCGTGGGCTCCACGGAGCTGGCGGCGGCCATGGCCACGGGCACGCTGGACCTGGAGGTCCCGGAGGTGGTGCAGATCTACCTCACCGGAAAGCGGCCGGCCAACGTGTTTGGCAAGGACGTGATTTTGTACCTGGGCAGTAAATTCGGCACGGATCACCTGGTGGACCGGGCGTTGCTGTTCACCGGCCCCGGCATTGAGGAGCTGAGCGTGGCGGAGCGCATGACCGTGTGCAACATGGGCATTGAGCTGGGCAGCATGATCACCCTCTTCGGCACAACGGAGCGGGAGACGGACACGGCGGAGGATCTGGATCTGGACCTTGCCGCGCTGGAGCCCCAGATCGCCCGGCCCTTCTCCCCGGCCAATGTGGTGCCGGTGCGGGAGGTGGCGGGAACCGCCATCACCCAGGTGGTGGTGGGCAGCTGCACCAACGGCCGCCTGTCCGACATGGAGCAGGTGGTGAACGCCTTCCGGGGCAAAAAGGTGAACCCGGAGGTCAACACCCTCATTGTCCCCGCCTCCAGGGAGATTTTGGAGCAGATGGAGGAGCGGGGCTGGTGCAAGATCATCCGGGACGCGGGGGCCACTGTGCTCAACCCCGGCTGCGGCTCCTGCTTCGGGGCCCATGAGGGTCTGGCCAGCGCCCGGGACGTGGTGGTGTCCACCACCAACCGCAACTTCCCTGGGCGGATGGGCAGCATGAAGGCCAATATCTATCTGGCATCCCCGGCCACCGCGGCGGCCTCCGCCCTGGCGGGGAAGATCACCGTGCCGGAGCTGTGATGGGAAGGAGCAGTGAATATGGAAGTGATTAAGGGAAAAGTCATCGTCCTTGGGGACGATGTGGACACCGATCAGATTCTGCCGGGCTATGCCATGGCGGAGCCCTACGACCAGCTGGGCAGGTTTGCCATGGCGGGCCTTGCGGGGGTGGATTTCAAAACCGTGTATGAGCCGGGCTGCATCCTGGTGGCGGGGCGAAACTTCGGCTGCGGCTCCTCCCGGGAGCAGGCCCCCATCGCCCTGCGCCAGGCGGAGGTGGCCCTGGTCATCGCCAAGGGCTTTGCCCGCATCTTCCGGCGCAACTCCATCAACATCGGCCTGCCGGTGTGGGTGGCGGACGTGGCGGATGGCCTGAAGACCGGAGACCAAATTGCGGTGGACCTGGAGAAAGGTACCGTGACCGTGAACGGTGAGATAAAGCAGTTCCAGCCCATGGCGGAGAACGTGGTGAAGACGCTGACCTACGGCGGTCTGATCCCCCGCGTGCGTGCGGAGCTGGGCATTACAGACTGAAAAGAGGAGAGGAATACCATGCAGGAAAAGACAAAACAGATTATCAGGGAAGATATCGAGACCATCCGCGCCTATGCGGACTGCTTTGACGTGGAGATGCCGGATTTGGATGAAAACGGCGAGGTGGTGGGCCTGCCCGGTCCCTATCCCCGGGAGGTGGCCGGCGTGGTCCGCAGCGGCTACCGCATCTACGAGCTGGGCCAGAAGGCACTGGAGACCGGCGTGCCCTGCCTGAACCCCATTCTGGGCCGCAACAGCGCGGAGGAGACCTGGAAGGAGTCCTGCGACATCTACAAGTACGCGGACAAGTACGACGACACCATCTTCCAGTTCGTCCACTCAGAGGCCACCCGCCACATCGACCCCCTGAAGGGCCGGGAGCTCATTGAGCAGTCCCGGGGCAAGGGCGGCATCACCCCCAAGGGGGAGCGGGAGTTCATCCAGATGGGCGGCGGCGCCAAGCACCCCGTCCGCATCAACGCCACCGGCGACACGGCCCACATCAACATCTTAAACGCCCTCATCGCCGGGTTTGACGGCACCGACATCGGCCCCGTCATCCACGTCCACTTCGGCGGCCGCGGCATTCACGACTTCCGCACCAAGGTGATCAACGGCTACAAGGCCATCCAGATCTGCGGCGAGAACAACATCTTTGCCCAGCTGGACACCCACAAGCACATCAACAACATCGGCGGGACCGACGGCATGGCCATCGCCATGTGCCTGCTGGCCGAGGGCCTGGCGGCTCACGGCGGCCTTGCCTGGGAGCTCAGCGGCATCCAGATGAACGTGGGCGGCAACAACCTGTACCGCGACCTTGCCATCATGCGGGCCTTCCGCCACAACATGCTCTCCAAGAGTTTGATCGTGGTGCCCGAGACCTTCCAGAGCCCTCCGGGCAACCTCATCGCCGAGCAGGCCCACTTCGCCCGCATGGCCATCGCCGCCAAGCTGGGCGGGGCCAACTTCTACCGGCCCAAGGCCGCCGAGTCCGTGGGCATCCCCACCGGCGACTCCATGGGCCAGGCCGTGTGGGCCAGCGAGGACGTGTTCCGCCGCACCTACAACCCCGGTATCGAGTCCCCCAAGATCGACGAGTATGAGAATATGATGATGGACGAGGCCTTCGCCGTGCTGGAGGCCGTGCTGCACCTGCCCGCCCACAGCCTCAAGCCCGGCTGCCTGACGGAGGAATTCTGGAAGCAGTGGACGGATATGGAGCTCATCGACCTCATTGTGGAGGGCGGCAAGAGCGGCATGATGGACACCCCCCGGGCCGGCGGCTGGGACCTCAAGCGCTATGTCAAGACCAACCGGGACCCCGACGGCATCACCCGCTATGTGGAGGGCTACACCCCCCTGGGCGTGGACGCCTCCCGCTGCCCCATCACGCAGGAGCACGTTACCGTCCACATTGAAAAGCCCCCCACGCGGAAGGAGAAGATCGTTCTCGCCACCGTGGGCGCGGACGCCCATGTCAACGGCGTCAACGTGGTGCGGGAGGCCTTCCAGGACGCGGGGTACGACGTGGTGTACCTCCGGGGCATGAACCTGCCGGAGACCGTGGCCGAGGTGGCCGCCGAGGTGAAGGCAGACGCCGTGGGCGTTTCCAACCTGCTGGGCCTGGGCGTGACGCTGTTCCCCCGTGTGGAGGCGCGGCTGAAAGAGCTGGGCCTGCGGGACAAGACCGTGGTCTGGGCCGGCGGCCGCATCGCCGAGAAAGAGGAGGAGCACCGCTACTACGAGGACAAGATCCGCGACGAGGGCGTGGGCTTTATGGGCGTGGACGCCTTTTTCGGCCCCGACAGCACCCCCGAGGAGTGCGTGGAGAAGATCACTGCCCTCATTGAGGAAAAGCAGGGAAAATAAACTGGTAGACAAAATAAATATAGGAGGTATACCATTATGGAACAGAAGAGAGTACCCCTTGTGATTATGCGGGGCGGCACCAGCAAGGGCCTGTATATCAAGGCCAATGATCTGCCCGCCGACCAGAAGGAGCGGGACGAACTGATTCTGCGCCTGTTCGGCAGCCCCGATATCCGCCAGATCGACGGTTTGGGCGGCGCGGACGCCCTGACCAGCAAGCTGGCCATCATCGGCCCCTCCGCCAGCCCTGACGCGGACGTGGACTATACCTTTGCCCAGATCTCCCTGAAGGAGCGGGTGGTGGACTACGGCGGCAACTGCGGCAACATCTCCTCCGGTGTGGGTCCCTTCGCCATCGACGAGTCCATGGTGGCCGCGGTGGAGCCCGTGACCCGGGTGCGCATCCGCAACACCAACACCGACAAGATGCTCTACGCCGAGGTGGAGGTAAAGGACGGCAAGGCCCGGGTGAAGGGCGACTGCGAGATCGCCGGTGTGCCCGGCACCGGGTCCCCCATCCAGCTGGACTTCGCCGGCACCGCCGGCGCGGCCACCGGCAAGGTGTTGCCCACCGGCAACGTGGTGGACGTGCTGGAAACCAGCCGCGGCCCTATTGAGGCCTCCATCGTGGACGTGGCCAACCCCTGCGTGTTTGTCCGGGCCAGGGACGTGGGCATGAAAGGCACCGAGACCCCCGCCGAGATCGACGGCAACGCCGAGCTGCTGGCCCTGCTGGAGGAGATCCGCTCCAAGTGCTGCGCCATGATCGGCATGGCCAAGGACCCCGCCGACGCCACGAAGAACTCTCCCGCCTTCCCCATGGTGGCCTTCGTCACCGAGGCTGGAGACTATACGGACTTCACCACCGGCAAGACCATTAAGAAAGACGAGGTGGACTTCGTCTCCCGGCTGATGTTCATGCAGAAGCTCCACAAGACCTACGCCGGCACTGCCACCGCCTGCACCGGCGCGGCGGCCAAGATCAAGGGCACCATTGTCAACCAGGTCATCCCCCATATCGACAGCATCGACACCATCCGCATCGGCCATCCCGCCGGGGTAATCCCCGTGGTGGCCGCGGTGGAGGGCACCCAGGTGAAGAAGACCGCCCTGGTCCGCACCGCCCGCCGCCTGATGGAGGGCTACGCCCTGGTTCCCGACGAAGACTGAGTCCGGAGAGGCTCTTTGAGGAGTGAGCGCAATGCTTGCGAATATCCTGGTTTATGACATCGGCAGCACCTATACTAAAGCAGCCGCGTTTTCCGACGAGGGCGGGACCCTGACCTATCTGGGGCGGGGCCAGTCGCCCACCACCCTCTCCGACGTGATGGAGGGCACCCGCGGGGCCGAGGAGGCCCTGCGGGCCCAGGGCGTCAGCTTCGCCCACCGGGTGCGGCGCTACAGCTCCTGCAGCGCCGCCGGCGGGCTGCGGATGGTGGCCCTGGGCTATATGCCCCGGGTGACGGTGAAGGCCGCCAAGGAGGTGGCCATGACCGCCGGGGCCCGTGTGATGCAGGTGGTCTCCGCTGACGAGCCCCTGTCCTTCCGGCGGGAGGTTCTGCGGGAGATCAATCCGGACATCATCCTCCTCTCCGGCGGTACCGACGGCGGGGACGAGACCTGCGTGCTGGAAAACGCGGATATGATCTGCGAGCTGAAAAGCAAGGCCACGGTGATTTTAGGCTGCAACCGCTATATCCAGCGGCAGGTGGCGGAGAAGTTCGCCGCCGCCGGCATCGAGTGCGTGCGGGTGCCCAACATCATGCCCACCATTCATGAGCTGAAGGTGGCCCCGGCCCGCACGGCCATCCACGAGCAGTTCATCCGCCAGATCACCCGGGCGAAGGGGCTGCTGGAATTCCAGGCCACGCTGGAGGACCGGGTGGTGGTGCCCACCCCCGGCGCGGTGCTGCTGGCAAGCGAGCTGCTGGCCAAGGGCAGCTACGAGCAGGAGGGCAGCGGGTCGCTGATTTTAGTGGACATCGGCGGCGCCACCACGGACATCCACTCCGCCATCCCGGAGCTGGAGAACCTGACCATTGAGGAGCGGGGCCTGGTTATCAACAACGAAAAGCAATTCTCCTACCGCACGGTGGAGGGAAACCTGGGGCTGCGGGTCAGCGCCATGGGCATCCCCGACGCGGTGGGCCCCAAGGCGGTCATCCGGGCCATGGACCGGGACTTCGGCTTGGAGCCGGACGACGTGCTGGACTACACCGAGGAGCTGGAGCGCCACACCGGCCACGTTCCCGACGGGGAGAAAGAGGCGTCCCTGGACCGGGCGCTGGCCTCCTGCGCCATCAGCGTGGCCCTGCGCCGCCACGCGGGGGTCTACGCCCAGGAGGCGGACCCCGTGATGGGCATCATGGCCGGCACGGCTATGGGGCGGGACCTGCGGAACGTCCGCCGGGTGTTGTGCGTGGGCGGCATCTTCGTTCACACCGGGGAGGAGCAGGGGAGAGAGCTGGTGCGCCGCTGCTTTGCGGACCCGGGCATCTCACTGCTGCCCCTGGAGGAGCCTGAGATCCTGCTGGACCGGGACTATATCTTCTATGCCCTGGGCGTTTTGGGAAAACACTATCCGGACATGGTTCTGGACTTTATGAAAGAGCATTATATTAAAGAATGAGGAGCGTTTTTTTATGAACGGAGCAAAGAAAATCAGAGAGCTGTTTGCGGCGGGCAAGTTTATCGTGGCCCCCGGCGCCCACGACATGCTCACCGGCAAGATTATCGCCACGCTGGGCTTTGACGCGGTGTATATGACCGGCTACGGCCAGTCTGCCAGCCATCTGGGCAAGCCCGACGTGGGCCTGATGACCATGAGCGAAATGGTGGCCCGGGCCGCCAACATGGTGGAGGCCGCCGAGATTCCCGTCATCGCCGACGCGGACACCGGTTTCGGCAACGCCGTCAACGTGATGCGGACGGTGCGGGAGTACGAGAAGGCCGGCGTGGCCGTCATCCAGCTGGAGGACCAGGTGATGCCCAAGAAGTGCGGCCACATGGTGGGCCGGGAGGTCATCTCCAGGGAGGAGATGCTGGGTAAGATCAAGGCCGCCGTGGACACCCGCCAGGGCGACATGATGATTATGGCCCGCACCGACGCCCGCACCGTGCTGGGCATCGACGAGGCCATTGAGCGCGGTATCGCCTACAAGGAGGCCGGAGCGGACATCGTGTTCATCGAGTCTCCGGAGACCAAAGAGGAGATGAAGCTCATCAACGACAAGGTGGGCTGCCTGACGTTGGCCAACATGGTGGAGGGCGGCCGCACGCCACTGCTGAAAAACGACGAGCTGGAGGCCCTGGGCTACAACCTGGTGATCTATCCCACCGCTTCCACCTATGTCACCACCAAGGCCATGGTGGACCTGTGGGAGGGCCTGAAGCGTGACGGCACCACCGCTACCATGATGGACAAGATGATTCCCTTCCCCAAGTTCAACGAGATCATCGGCCTGCCCCGCATTCGGGAGATCGAGGCCAACTACTCCACCGGCCGGGTGGTCAAAGGCCACTGATGCCGGAAAGAGCAGGTGAAGTGATGTCTGACTTGAGAGCCGCCGTTCAGGCGAAAATGCCCCTGACCATGGGGGAGGCCATCGCACTTGCCAAGGAATTTGACGCCCGGGTGGTGGATGTGGTTCTGACGGAAAACGAGATCAGCACCGGCCTGAACCGGGAGGAGCTTTTAAACCGGGTGATGGACGAGTATGCCCACAACCTCAAGGCGGTGGAGCTGGGTGTCACCGAGGGCAACAGCTTTTTGCTGGGCAACGTGGCCGCCCAGCTGCGGGAGAAGGGCAGCGGCGTCTGCTTTAAGGAGGAGTTCCTGGACAAGGCGCTGCTGTACACCGTGGGCGCGGAGATCGGCAACCACTGCATCGGCGTGCGTCCCTGCGCCGGCACCGGCGACTCCTGCCCCTACGCCGGCTATGTCCGGGCCATGATGGATACCGGCGTGGACGCCAAAACCGTGGCGGAGATCGCCGCGTTGATGCTGAAGATCGGCGGATTGTTCCGGGTAGGCAAGGTCACCACCGGCTGCAATATGGAGGGCTTCGGCGCCGGCTCCGCCTGTGTGGCGGCGGCCACCGTGGCCCTGGAGGGCGGCACGCCGGAGCAGATGGAAAAGGCCATGGTGCTGGCCATGTCCCCCACCATCGGCGTACCCTGCACGCCCCGGGTGCTGGTGCCGGCCCTGTGCACCACCCACGTGGGCGGGGCCATCCTCATCGGAATGTACGCCGCCCGCATCTGCATGGCGGTGGATATGAACGTAAACGTCCCCTTTGACGTGATGATCTCCATGGCGTCCCTGGTCCATGTGGCCTCCGCCAAGAACATCGTCCCCACGGTGGTGGAGTATATGGAGCCCTTCTTCCAGCGCACTGCGGGTGTGGAGTCTCTGGTGAGCCAGGAGGTGCGGGACGCGGAGCAGAAGCAGATCAAAGAGACCCTGGCAAAGGCCGCCGAGATCTCCAAGAAGCTGGCCGAGGGCGCGGGCAATGTGCTTGGCACCTTTGGCGACGCCGTGGTGGGCGGCAGCAGTCAGGCGGTGGGCAGCCCCACCAACTGCGCCCGTATCGCCCACGAGCTGATGGGCCAGGGGGAGAAGGTGAAGAAGATCACCGTGGAGCTCTATCCCGAGCTCTTTGCCCGCCGCACCATCAACATTCCCGGCGTGCTTATGGGCGCCGTCTACGGCGCGTCCACCGCGGACCATGAGATGTACGAGAAGGCCGTGGATATGGTGAAGGCCGACGGCGTGGAGGTGGAGATTGTGGAGGGCCACGAGCACGGTATCCAGAAGGTCACCCTCCTCACCGACAAGGGCAATACCGTGCAGGTAGACACTCTGAACCGCGGCGGCGGACGGCTGGTCCTCCGCAGCGCCGTACCCAGTCTGGAAAAAGCCCAGGAGGCCGCGAAGCGCCTGGGGATCGTGGTTGTACAATAAAGATATATGCGCATTACACCGGGTCCCCCACCGCTGTCTGCGGCGGGGGACCCGGTGTTCCGTACATCTTTAGAAAAAATAGCGGGCGCTGCCTGTTGAAGGGAGGTGATAGCAATGGTTGTATTACAGGAGCTTCTGCAGGGTGTAAGACCTGGCAGAGCGCTGGATGTGGGCACCCGGTTGGGGGAGTTCGCCTTTCGTCTGGCAGAGGCTATGCCGGCAGGCTCCCAGGTGACGGGGATTGATAACGACCCCGCCGCCGGGGCGAAAGCACAGGCGAAATTCCAGGAGAAGGGCCTGCGGTTTGAACTGATGGACGGCGGGCACATGGCCTTTCCGGACGATACCTTTGAGGTAGTGGCTCTCTCCAACACGCTGCACCACATTGAGCGCTACGGGCAGGTGCTTGCGGAGATGCTGCGGGTGCTAAAGCCCGGCGGATACTTCATTCTAAACGAGATGTACCGCGACGGCCAGGATGCTGCCCAGCAGGTTCACGCCGCTCAGCACACCCTGGAGGCCAGGCTGGACTGCCTGCTGGGCGGCTATCAGCGGGAGACGTGGAAGCGGGAGGAGATCGTGGAGATCTTCCGCCGGCTGCCGTTGGAGGACGTGACCTTCACGGACTTTCAGGAGGAGGCGGTCTACGACGCCAAGCTGGAGGTGAAAAACCGTAAGCTGGCGGATGAGGTGGAGAAGATCGCCGGCCGGCCCGAGTACGGCGCGCTGAAGCAGGAGGCGCTGGAGATCCAGAGACTTTGCCAAAAGAACGGGATCAGGCGCTGTACCCAGCTGCTTTGCGCCGGTAAAAAGCGGCAGGCCGCCGGTTGACACGGCTGAATGTACGGCCTGCACAAAAAGGAACTGAAATTTTGTGAGTATTTGTCGGTTGTTTAGGTTTTTTATATGAAAGGCCCCTGGAGCTAATCTTTTTTGTATTTGTCATTGCTTGATAATTACGGTATTCTAAACTCAATGGAGTGTAAGTAGCCACATTATTACTGTATTACTGTGAAAAGGAGAACGAGGAGCATGCTGAAAATTAGAGAAGACGCCTGCAAAAAGTGCCGGATCTGTATGAAGAACTGCCCCATTGAGGCCATTGTCGCCGGAGAGGAGAACGGCCAGAAGTATGTTCGGATTACGGACAAGTGCGTGGAGTGCAATATCTGCCGCCGTGTGTGCCCCTTTGGTGTGATCGAAAACGCAGACCAGACCGAGGGAATGATTCAGTGCTCCTCCTGCTCCGTTCAGTGCAAGATTCCGGTGGGTTCCACCGGCGCCTGCAAGCGCTACACCAACGAGGGCGGCAAGCTGGTGCGCAACCGCAAGCTGGTGGTGGAGCCCCTGCCCCAGGTAGAGGCGGCGGAGAACATCCGCAAGCCCATCATCACCGCCGTGGGCGCGGGCACCAACTATCCCTGCATCCGTCCGGCCCCTCACATCGTGTGTGAGAACCGGGACGGCGTGGACGTGGTCACCACCGTCACCGAGGCGCCCCTGAGCTACAGCGGCGTGCTGGTGAAGCTGGACACCAATACATACATCGGCGAGGAGGGCGCCACGGTCTACTGCGAGGGTAAGCCCGTGGGCATGGTCCAGACCGAGGAGTACGGCTCCAAGATGATCTACGTGGGCGGCGCCAACCGCCTCACCGCCAAGGACGGCGGCTTCGCCACCGCCCGCACCATCTGCGCCCTGGCCAATGGCGAGGAAGTGGAGCTGTCTGTGGACAAGAAGATCAAGATCCGCTGCCAGCAGGGCAAGGCCCCCGTCATTAACGGCGTGGAGGAGCAGACCATGCGGATCGGCTGCGGCAGCGCCACCATCGGACTGCTGGCCGACGTGATGAAGGAGGCCGTGGACGAGTGCATCGTCATCGACCACCATGTCACCGGCCTTTTCAGCGAGCACCTGGCCGGCCGTGAGGTGGGCATGAAGTGGTCCGGCGTGATTCCCAACGCCACCAAGAGCACCGTGGGCCGCTACTTCGGCGGCCATGGCGACGGCATCGGCGGCACCGTGCTCCAGACCCCGCGGGACGCCATCAAGAGCGTGGATATGTCCGTGGCCCACGCCGGCATGACCATTCTGGTCACCAACACCACCGGCGAGATCGCGGCCCTGTTTGAGGTTCAGGAGGACGGCGATGTCAAGGAGATTCCCATGACCGAAAAGGCCGCCAAGGTGGCCAGGACCATCCACGAGAACTGCCAGAGCTCCATGACCAGCGTCATGTACTGCGGCGGCACCGGCGGCTCCGCCCGGGGCGGTGTGTGCAAGCACCCTGTGGCGATCACCGAGGCGGTTCACGAGGGCCGTGCCCAGCTGACCATCGGCGGCGCGCCTGCATTTGTCTATCCCGGCGGCGGACTGAACTTCATCGTAGACACCGGCAAGGTCATCAACAAGGCCTTTACCTGGGTGCCCACCCCGGCCACTGTGGCCCCGGTGGAGTACACCATGACCAAAGAGGATTACGAGAAGATCGGCGGTCACATGGACCGGATCAAAAATGTAAAGGATTTCCCCGAGTATCAGAAGTAACGTGAGCGAATATTTGCATACACTGCCTGACGGCCGGGTATTCGTGGACTATGGGCCGGTGTCCATGGTCATCACGGCCCGCCGTCAGGGCTCTCCCACGCCGTCTTTGGCGGAGGCGGCCTTTCCCCTCATTGAATCGTCTCTGGCAGAGATCGCCGCTGCCCTGCCTGTTTTGCGGCAGGCGCCCGGGGAGGGGGACTTCTCCGGTCTGGAGGGGCTTCCCAGGGTGATGGCGGAGGCGGTGCTGGCCGCCGGTGAGGCGACGCTGACCCCCATGGCGGCAGTTGCCGGCACGGTGGCGGACGCGGTGGCGGACTGGGTCTATGCCCGGGGCGCGGACATGGTGGCCGTGAACAACGGCGGTGACGTGGCGCTGCGGCTGGGACCCGGCCAGCAGATGCGAATGGGCATTTTGCCGGAATTGGACGGAAAGATCTCCCAGGTGATTACCCTCCGGGCGGAGGACGGCATCGGCGGCGTGTGTACCAGCGGCCTGGGCGGGCGGAGCCTGACCCGTGGCATCGCCAGCTCCGTCACGGTGTTTTCCCGCCGCTGCGCGCTGGCGGACGCCTGCGCCACCCACCTGGCCAACTGCTCCTATGTGGCCTCTCCCCGGGTGTACACCTGCCTTGCCGGGGAGATCGAGCCGGAGAGCGACATCGCCGGGCTGCAGATCGTGCGCCAGGTGGAGATGCTGGAGGAGGCAGAGATTCGGCAGGGACTGGAACAGGTCCGCCGGGAGGCGGCACGGCAGCACGGGCGGGGCAACCTGCTCTTTGCCGCGGCGGATATCCAGGGCCGGCAGCTCTGGTTTCCAAAGCCGCTGGACTGACAGAAGGCCCCTTTTGGGGGCAACTTGAAAATAAGGAGAATGCAACTATGAAAGTTGGATTTATCGGCCTTGGACGCATGGGCAAGCACATGGCGACGAATGTGGTCAAGGCCGGATTTGAGACCTATGTAAACGATCTGGTGCCCGCTCTGGTGGACCAGCTGGTGGCCCTGGGCGCGAAGCACTGCCCCACCAACCAGGCACTGGCGGCCGAGGTGGACGTGGCCTTTACCATGCTGCCCAACGGCGCGATTGTGGAGAGCGTGATGTGCGGCCCCGAGGGTGTGCTGGCGGCCTGCAAGCCCGGCACCGTGATCGTGGATATGTCCTCCGTGGCCCCTGCCACCACACAGAAGATGGCGAAGGTTGCGGCGGAGAGGGGCGTGAAATATATCGACGCCCCCGTCAGCGGCGGCACCGCCGGCGCTGAGGCCGGCACCCTGACCATTATGGTGGGCGCGGATGACGAGACCTTTGCCCGGGTGGAGCCGGTGCTCCAGGCCATTGGCAAGCGCATCCAGCACATCGGCGGCGTGGGCATGGGCGACGCCATGAAGATCGTGAACAACATGCTGCTGGGCGCCAACATGGCCTCTTTGGCGGAGGCTCTGGTGCTGGGCGCCAAGTGCGGACTGGACCCGGAGACCATGTATGAGATCATCAGCACCTCCTCCGGCAACAGCTATGCTTTGACCGCGAAGATGAAGAAGTTCATCATGGCGGACGCCTTTGAGCCCGGCTTTGCCATGGACGTGCAGTACAAGGACCTGACCCTGGCCCAGGAGGCCAGCCGCGCCATGCAGGTGCCCATCCCCATGTCCAATGCGTGCATGGCGGTGTACGAGCAGGCCCGGGCTGCCGGCCTGGGCGGTGAGGACATGTCCGCCGTCATCAAGATCTGGGAACGGCTGTGCGGCGTGGAGATCCGCGCCCCCAAAGAGGGCTGAGCGCCCCACTTTACTAGAATGAAAGAAGAGGAGCGGCTATGAAGCCATTTGAATTTTATACACCCACAACTGTGGATGAAGCGCTGCAGTTGATGCACGAACACCGGGAGAGCGTTTCCGCCATCGCCGGCGGCACGGACCTGGTGCTGGAGCTGAATGAGCGGAAGGCTACCCCGGCGGTAATCGTCGACCTCAAGCACATTCCGGAGCTGAGCTATATCCGCGTGGAGAGCGGCAGATTCCATATCGGTTCCATGACCACCCACGCCGCCCTGGCGGCGGATGAGACCATTCGGGAGAAAGTCCGCATCCTTCACGACGCCACCCGCCAGGTGGGCTCCCCCCAGATCCGGAATCTGGGCACCATCGGCGGCAACATCGCCCAGTCCTCCGTGGCCGGCGACGGGTTAGCGGCCTGCGTTACCCTGAACGCCGACGTGACCCTCCGCAGCGTGCGGGGGGAGCGGACTATGAACATCAACGACTTTCTGGCCGGGGAGGGCAAGGAAAAGCGCAACATTCTGGAAGCGGATGAGCTGCTGACGGAGGTTTCCTTCCCCGTGCCGGACACCAGGCACACCGCCACCGCCTTTTACAAGCTGGCCAAGCGCAAGTCTCTGGCCATCAGCGTCATCGGCGGCGGCATGACGGCCACCGTGGACGACGCCGGCGTGTGCACCCACGTCTCCATGCGGGGCGGCGCACTGGGCCGGTATCCCATGCACTTTGCCACCTGCGAGGAGTATCTGGTGGGCAAGAAGCTCTCCTACGCCACCATGCTGGAGGTGCTGCCCATCATGCACGACCAGATTCTGGAGGCCAACCGGTCCCGCCCCTGGTCCGTGTTCTATAAGAAGGAAGGGGCCCAGGGCGTATTCAAGAAGCTGTTTGCCGACATTCTGGGCCAGCTGGGAATTGAGGAGGTGCAGGTATGAACAAGATCACCGTACGTTGTACCGTGAACCACAAGCCGGTGTCTGTGGAGATCGACCCCAACAAGCGCCTGCTGGATATGCTGCGGGAGGATCTGAACCTCACCAGTGTGAAAGAGGGCTGCAGCGAGGGCGAGTGCGGTGCCTGCACCGTGATCTATAACGGAGAGCCCGTCACCAGCTGCTGCGTTCTGGCGGGACAGGCCCAGGGGGCGGACATCGTGACCCTGGAGGGCGTAAGCCCCGACGGCAGGCCCGACGCGGTGCAGCAGGCCTTTATGGACAGCGGCGCCGTGCAGTGCGGCTTTTGCACTCCCGGTATGATTTTGTCGGCCGAGGCGCTGCTGGCCAAAAACCCCAACCCCACTGAGGAAGAGGTTAAGCTGGCCATGAGCGGCAATCTCTGCCGCTGCACCGGCTACGCCAAGATCATCGAGGCGGTGCTGCTGGCGGCCCAGCGCAGAAGAGAGGAGGCGCAGGCATGAAAGACTATGCAGTTCTGGCAAAAGACCATGTGAAGGTCGACTCCCTGGAGAAGGTTATGGGCACAGCCAAGTTCGCGGCGGACTACAAGATGCCAAACATGCTCTACGGCGGCGTGTTCCGCAGCACCGTGCCCCACGCCTATGTGAAAAAGCTGAATCTGGAAAAGGCCCGCGCCCTGCCCGGCGTGGCCTGCGCCCTGGATCATACGGCGATTCCCGGCAAGAACCGCTTCGGCATCATTTTTAAGGATGAGCCCTGCCTGGTGGACGACAAGGTCCGCCGCTATGGCGACGCCATTGCCGTTGTTGCGGCGGAGACGCCGGAGCTGGTGCAGGATGCCCTGGATCTCATTGAAGTGGAATATGAGGAGCTGGAGGCGGTCTCCTCCTTTGAGCGGGCCATGGAGGAGGACTCCCCCAAGGTCCACGGAGATACCAACGTCAACGTGAAAAAGCACCTGGAATACGGCAATGTGGACGAGGCCTGGGCCAAGTGCGACGTGATTGTGGAGAACACCTACTCCACCCATATCCTTTCCCACATGTTCATTGAGCCCGATGCGGGCATCGCCTATCTGGACGAGCAGGGTGTGATGAACGTGATCGTCTCCACCCAAAACGCCCATTATGACCGCAACGAGGTGGCCGCCATGCTGGGTGTGCCCCAGAACCGGGTTCGGGTGAAGCAGGCCGTTACCGGCGGTGGCTTTGGCGGCAAGCTGGATATCAGTGTACAGCTTCACTGCGCGCTGATGGTCTGGCACACCAAGCGGCCGGTGAAGATGGTCCGCTCCCGCAGTGAGTCCACCATGGTCTCCTCCAAGCGCCACCCCATGACCATGAAGTGCAAAACCGGCGCGACAAAGGACGGCAAGCTGGTGGCTGTGGAGTGCCATATGACCTGCGACGCAGGTGCGTACAGCTCCTATGCCCCGGCGGTCATCGGCCGGGCCCCGGTGCACATCGTGGGCCCCTATGAGTGCCCCAACGTCCGCTGTGACGCGGTGTTTGCCTATACCAACAACCCCATGTGCGGCGCGTTCCGCGGTTTCGGCGTGCCCCAGGCCGCCGTATGCCACGAGGGGCAGATGAACGCCCTGGCCAAGGCACTGCACATGAGCCCGCTGGAGATCCGGATGATCAACGCCCAGAAGGTGGGGTCCGTCATTCCCACCGGGCAGAAGCTGACAGAAAGCGTCGGCTTTATGGACACCCTGGTACAGGCCCGGGACAAGGCCGCTGAGGTCATGCCTGAGGCGCTGGACCGCTTGAAGAAGGATTAAGGGAGGGCTTGTGAAATGAAGAGAAGAGGAACAGGCGTCGGCTGTATGTTCTACGGCGTCGGCAACACGGGCCTCCCCAATCCGGCAGCCGCTTTTGTGCAGGTGCTGCCCGATACCAGCGTTCATGTAACGGTGGGCGCGGCGGACATCGGCCAGGGCTCCTCCACCATGGCGGCGTCCGTGGCGGCGGAGACGCTGGGATTGAACTATGAGAATATTCAGGTTTCCTGGGCCGATACGATGTTTGCGCCGGAGGGCGGCGCTACTTCCGCCAGCCGGCAGACCTTCATCACCGGCAATGCGGTAAAAAATGCGTGCCTGAATGCTATGGGCGAGCTGAAGCGTACTGCCTCCGAGGAGCTGAACGTTCCCGAGGAGGATCTGATCTTCCGTAACCGGGAGATTTACAGCAACAAAGACAACTCCATCCGTATGTCCTATCCCGAGCTGATGGCGGCTATGGGCAAAAATGGCCGTTTGGCGGTGGGTGCGGGTTACTATAACCCCAAGACCACCTACCTCAACCCCGCGGATATGTCCGGCGTCCCCTATGAGCTGTACTCTTACGCCACCACCATTCTGGAGGTTGAGGTGGATACGGATACCGGTGAGGTGACCCTGCTGAAGGCCGTTTCCGCGCACGACGTGGGCACCCCCATCGGCATGAAGCTGGTGGAAGGGCAGATCGAGGGCGGCACCGCTATGGGCACCGGCTTTGTCATCAGCGAGAAGATCGAGGTGGACCCCAAGACTTTAGCCATCAAGAATCCCACGCTGTCCAAGTATATCATTGAGACCAGTATGGACGTTCCCGTAGTGTATCCCATTGTGGTCAGCAGCGAGGGCGAAGCCGGTCCTTACGGCGCAAAGGGCGTCGGCGAGCCGGCGCTGATTCCCAGCATCCCCGCCACCATCGCGGCCATTAACGACGCGATCGGCAGCAGCTTTACCTCCACGCCTATCTTCCCGGCCGACATTGTAAAGGCCTGGCAGGAGGGGCAGGGAGCGAAGGATTAAGGTTGTGATGCGCCTGCCCTAAGGGGCGCGTTCAACATAACTCTCAGGCCTGGCAGAGCTGCCAGACCCCGCGCGGCGTGTTGTGGATGCCGCGCGGGCGTGTACTTCGCAAATACATTCCCCCTGCAAGACAACTGTGGTTGTAGAGATTAAAAGGAGGAAAAAACGTGAACGAAACGAAAGAGTTAACCGGTTTTAAAAAGTACTGCGCGGAGCAGAATATCTCCTTTACCATGCAGCGCATCTTTATCGACGGCCTGGGCGGCATGGCTCACGGCCTCTTCGCCTCTCTGCTGATTGGTACGATTTTCCAGACAGTCGGCGTATACCTCTTTGACCTGAACTATGCCCTGTGGGGTCAGGAGTTTGCCCTGCTGGTGGACTCCCGCAACTTCGCTGTGGCTGTGCAGGGCGCGGCGATGGCGGGCGCGATCGCCTATTCTATGAAAGCGCCTCCCTTTGTCATCTATTCCTGCCTGACGGTTGGCTATGCCGCCAACTCTCTGGGCGGCGCGGGCGGCCCTCTGGCCGTGTTCGTCGTCACCCTGGTGGCGGTGTTCCTGGGCAAGCTGGTTTCCAAGCGCACCCCTGTCGACCTCATCGTCACTCCCACCGTCACCATTCTGGGCGGCGTGCTTGTGGCAACACTGATCGCGCCTCCCATCGGCACCGCTGCCAGCTGGCTGGGCAACATCATTATGTGGGCCACCAACCAGCAGCCCTTCCTGATGGGCATTCTGGTTGCCGCCATTATGGGCATCGTTCTGACCCTGCCCATCAGCTCCGCCGCCATCTGTGCCGCACTGGGCCTGGTGGGTCTGGCAGGCGGCGCCGCCGTGGCCGGCTGCTGCGCCCACATGGTGGGCTTTGCCGTGGCCTCCTACAGGGAGAACAAGGTGGGCGGTCTGGTTTCCCAGGGACTGGGCACCTCCATGCTCCAGGTTCCCAACCTGATTCGCAAGCCGGTCCTCTGGCTGCCGGCTGTTGTCGCCTCGGTGATCAACGGCCCCATCGCCACCTGCGTGTTCAAGCTGAAGATGAACGGCGCGGCCATCTCCTCCGGTATGGGCACCTGCGGTCTGGTGGGTCCCATCGGCTGCATCACCGGCTGGCTCAGCCCCTCTGAGGGCGCTGTTGCCCAGGGTGAGGCGGCCATCGCCCCCGGAGCCATGGACTGGATCGGTCTGGTTCTCATCTCCATTGTGATTCCCGCCGTTGTGGCGTGGCTGACCTCTGAGTTTATGCGTAAGAAGGGCATCATCAAGGAGAACGATTATAAGATCGCGGCATAAGTCCGTAAAGCCATTGCGCGGCGGCGTCTGAACGGGCGCCGCCGGATCCCGGCAAATTGTGCGGACTACTGTACAGGCATTTGAGTTATTAAAAAGGTCTCACCCCCGGCGAAACCGCCGGGGGATGAGGCCGGAACTTAGGGATTGCGTCTTTTCCGGCATTTGGCCGGGGCGCTGGCAGATACCAGCGCCGTGTATACTCTCGGCAAATGCTCCGTCAGACCCGTCTGACAGAGGAGTTGCAAATAAACAGGTAGCCGCGTATATGCGGCGGAAGGGAGTCAATCATGGCAACTTTAGTAATCAAGAACATTGGTACAATTGTTTCCGGTGACATTAACAAGCCTATTCTCGAGGGCAGCGTCATTGTTGTCGAAGACAACCTGATCTCTGCGATCGGCGGCGAAGAGCTCCTCGCTAACATTGGGGACGCGACTGTTGTGGACGCCAACGGCACCACGGTCACTCCCGGCCTGTGGGATACCCACGTCCACGTGACTTCCGGTGATTATGGCACCCGTCAGAAGACCGTGGGCTATATTGAGAGCGCCAAGAACGGCGGCGTAACCACCATGATTTCCGCCGGTGAGTGCCACACCCCCGGCCGTCCCAAGGACCCCTCCGGCACCAAGGCGCTGGCCATCGTGGGCCATAAGAGCTTCAACAATGCCCATCCCGGCGGCGTAAAAGTTGAGGGCGGCGCCCTGATTATGGAGAAGGGCCTGGTGGAGAAGGACTTTGAGGATCTCTCAAAAGAGGGCGTTTGGATTGTTGGCGAGATCGGTCTGGGCTCCGTCAATAACCCTGAGTTGGCCGCCCCCATGGTGGAGTGGGCCCATAAGTATGGCTTCAAGGTGCAGATGCACACCGGCGGTACCTCCATCCCCGGCAGCTCTACCGTCACTGCCGACGATGTGATTAAGACCAAGCCCGATGTGGTCTCCCACATCAACGGCGGCCCCACCGCCATCCCCCAGCACGAGGTGGACCGCATCATGGACGAGACCGCCTTTGCCATGGAGATCGTGCAGTGCGGCAACCCCAAGATCGCCGACTACGTGCTGCGCCGCGCCACGGAGAAGGGGCAGCTGGGCCGCGTGGTGTTCGGTAACGACGCTCCCTCCGGCACCGGCATCATCCCCCTTGGCATCCTGCGGAATATCTCCTTTGCCGCCTCCATGTCCGGCATCGCCCCCGAGGTGGCCGTGGCCATGGCTACCGGCAACCCTGCCAAGATCTATGACCGCCTGAACCGCGGCACCATTGCCGTTGGCAAGGAGGCGGACCTGCTGATTATGGACGCCCCCATGGGCTCTGTTGCCAAGGACGCTCTGGGCGCTTTTGCCGCCGGCGATATTCCGGGTCTGAGCTACGTCATTATCGACGGCAAGATCAACGTGAAGAAGAGCAGCAATACGCCTCCCGCCAATCGGAAGCCCTGCTGATTAAAACAGTCAACTCCGCTGGAAACAGCGCTGGATATTATCAATAACAGGAGGAATTCATCATGAAAGAGCCCAAGATCCGTAAAATCGTTACCAATCTGGAAGAGATCTACACCGAGGGCGGCGCTGGCATGCCCGTGGAGAACGGCGACAAGAAGTGCCTGAAAACCGTATCCGTGGCGGCTGTTATCGAGAACCCCTATGCCGGCAAGTGGCAGGAGGATCTGAGCGAGCTGACCGAGTACGGCGAGTATCTGGGCGACCTGCTGACCCGCAAGGGCGCGGAGCTGCTGGGCGCCGAGAACGTTGAGACCTACGGCAAGGGCTGCATCGTCGGTGTTGACGGCGAACTGGAGCACTCCTCTGCCATGCTGCATCCCCAGGCCGGCAAGACCATCCGCGCGGCCATTGGCGGCGGCAAGTCCATCATCCCCTCCAACGAGAAGGTGGCCGGTGTGGGCGCCTCTCTGGATATCTCCATCCACTTCAAGGACGCCGCATTTGTCCGCACCCATTACGGCTCCATCGAGGTCCGCGTACCCGACGCCCCCAGGGCCAATGAGATCGTCATGGCCGTTGTGCTGAGCGACGGCGGCCGGCCCCACGCCACTGTGAACGGCAAGGGTCGTATCGGCGGCCTGCAGAAGTCCGAGGCCAAGTGCGAGGACGGCATGCGCTGATTCACTGCACAATCTGTTTTGCAAGGCCAAAAGCCGCGCCCCCACCGGGGCGCGGCTTTTTCATCTGCTGTGGTGCGCCGGCGTTAAAAGTTCCCTTTTTCAATAGCCGCCGCCGTATCCCTGCGGAAGTCCGCCATAGTTTTGCCGAATTTGGGAAACCAGTGGAGCACATCGGCGTGATTGCTGGCGACGCCCAGCTTAAAACCCTCCTGGTGGCATATCACAACGCCGCCGGCCATGGGGTCCAGACGGTATTTTTTACAGAGGCAGGCGGTCAGTGCCACCGCAGCCCGGTAAACCTTTTGAAAATACTCCTCACACTCCAGTCCGTCCTCACAGATCTCAAAGGCGATGTGGGTGTTGTTGGCGCTTTTGCCGCTTGTGCCTTTGCCGCAGTGCCAGCCGCGCATATCCCAGGGCAGCGTCTGGT
Organism: uncultured Oscillibacter sp.; assembly: GCA_950097035.1. GTDB lineage: Bacteria > Bacillota > Clostridia > Oscillospirales > Oscillospiraceae > Oscillibacter. Next base: position 4,785 of record CATNDT010000007.1, on the reverse strand, counting down.
ATACGGCGACGGAGCCGTCCGCCGTTTTCCCGATAAAGGCGTGCACGCAGGCCGCGGCCTCCGGACGGTTCCAGTCGTTGCGGTGGGGATTCTTTCCCAATCGCCCGTCATCGGGCTGCACATAGCGGCTGATATAGGGGTTGCTTGCACCGGTGGAGTGAACCATCACGCCGGCGGGAGTGATTTTTCTTCCCTGCTGATAGCAGGGGTTTTGCGTCAGGATACACCTTCGCAGTTCCATATCGGGCCTCCTTGCTGTCAAAATGTTTCAGAGTCCTGGGAGAGAAGGAGATAGCAGGCGGCCTCCTGCCATTCCTGCGGAGAGTAGCGGTCAGCGGAGAGTGCACGGAGGGCCTGTATGACTTTGCCGTGGTTTTCTGCCAGTCGCAGGTCCGACAGGAAAGTACATCCGGCCATGCGAGCTGCGGCATCCAGCAGATCCTCCTGCATGTCCATTGCCTGCAGTCAGGCAGGCGGTTTTCCGCCGCGGGCCATAGCGTAATTCCGCCACGGCGCGCAGTTGTCCCACACCAGTTTGCGCTGTTCTCCGGAGGCTTCACGAAACAGCGGTTCCAGCGCCGCGTCCTCGGTGAGCGGCCGGTATCTCTCCGGCCAAAGGGCGTCGTCCACATACAGCCGCCAGACGTCCGCCAGGCGGCTGTCCGTATCGGAGCAGAGAAAGACCTGAATAATTTTCTGCACGTCTTTCCAAAGCGGACCTGTGCGGTCCACCAGGGTCCACCGCTCCAGCCGGTTTTGAAAGGTCTCGGCCCCGCCCAGGATATAGCGCATGGCCTGTGTCATCTGTAAGTAGGCGCAGCAGAATTCCAAGGGGTTGCACCGTGTGATGTACGGGTCCCGGCAGCTGTGCCAGTGGGCCCTGTAATGCAGCGTTTCACAGGGGACATCCGCGATGGTTCCAATCCGGCCGTGGCCCAGATATCCAAAAGAGTTTTTGGTGGGCGCATAGCTGTAGTCAAAAAAGCCGTAAATGACTTTTTTCAGGGTCTCTTCCCCGATGTCTGCCGGGTTTGGAACAAAGTGCCTGACGCTGGATACCTCGTTGATATGCCGGTGAGGGATCCCTGCAAATCCCTGGTGGGCAAAGGTGTCGGCCAGCGTGTGCATGGCGATCCCAATTCGCAGCAGCCCTTTTGTGCGGTCCTGGCCTTCGGTGTATGCGGATTTGGCCGCATCCACCAGGCATTCGGTCAGCGGACTTTCGGGTCCGCAGATGAGGTGGGTGCAGGGGTAGATCAGGTCCTTTTGGGTCTGGTCGATATCCCCCCGGATTGCCGCGTAATTGCCGGGGAGAAAGTGGAACGGGATCCAGATGTCGGCCACCTTTAGAAGACTTTTAAAGTTCCAGGTCAGGCTGTCGTTTATATTTTCCAGCAGCAGCCGCTTCACATCCTGCACCGTCACATCCAGACACTCGTCTACATACCGGGCGGCCCGGGCGATGACCAGTGCGTCTTCTTGAGAAAAGCCCGCCTGACAGGCCGCGGTGTAGGTTACATAATAGTGAAAATTCAAATCCATAAGTGGTCAACCTCCTGTGGCGTCAGGCTCTGCGGCGGATGAGCTTGCCTGGGACGCCAGCTCTTTCAGATACAGTGTCGGACAGGCGTCCCACAGAGAGTCCCGGAAGGCCAGCAGGCGGAGCGTAAAGCTGTTGAGGTAGGTCCCGCAGTCCGGCGGCGTGGGGATCTCCGGCCAATGTCGGCACCAGGAAAAATGCCGCTTCCAGGCGTCCGGCAGGGCGCTGTCTGTGGGGATCTGGGCGAAGAAGCACGCCAGATCCGTCAGCTGGTCGGACTGCTGCGAGGCGTCGAAGACCTGAAAGGTGTCTGTCTTTCCGCAGATATAAGGGAGCACTTCCCTCATCTGCAGATAGGCGGCGGCAAAGCGGAGCGGATTCACGCAGGACACGGTGGGGATGCTCCGCCAGGGGGACTGGTAGGTGTAGATCCGGGCCGGACTGTCGCAGAGTGCACCAAGCTGTTCACAGCCCAAAAAAGAGACCGGCGGCTCTTCCGGAATATAGGGCTCCAGCGCAAAGAGCGTCTCCAGAGGCTGTGAGGCGCACTGCGGCAGAAGCTTTTGCAGCTCTTCAGGGGAAACGGGCTTTGCGGTCATGACGGCAGCGGCGGCGTTGACAGCTTCGTTGGAGACGCCGGAGAAGCCCTGGTGCAAAAAGGCGCTGCCCAGGGAGTGAAGCGCTATGCCAACAGATTGCCTGACGGCGGTCTGTGCGGCGTCCGGGCGGTACTGCGCTCTGGCCCAGTCCGCAGTCAGGCCGGACAGACTTCCATCCGGGCCGCAGACCAGGGAGAGCGCGGCCTGCACTGCCGCTCCGGCACTGCTTAAAATCTCCGGATTGGCCTGGGCCATGGTGCCGCGGCTGTCTCCGGGCAGATACTGGAGCGCCGGCATGATTCCCGGCGATTGTATTTTTTCAGCGGAGTCACCGCCTGCTGTGAGCCGCTCCGCACAGCAGGCGGCCCGGGCGATTTGAGCGGCGTCCCCTGTGGAGAGACCCGCGGCTACAGAGGCGGTGTACGCGGCCAGGTAATAAAAATATTCTGCCATTGAACTGACTTCCTTTCTTACCGTGTCCCGGTGTATTCTGGGGTGTGCGGCAGGGACGCACGGTTGGAATAATGCCGTGGGCGAAATGGTTTCGCCCACGGCAAAGTGCTCTCATTACCGGAGGAGCCAGGAGTTGTCAGCGCACAGCTCCACAGTCTGTGCGTAGGTGTTGACGGGGTACTTGATCTCGAACTTCTGAGTCATGCGGTTGATGTCGATGACTTCGCCCTCTTCAAACCTGCCGAAGGCGATCCAGTAGCGGGGATGGGGGGCAAAGGTGTATTTGAGGTTGGGGCTCGCCACACATGCCTGGGCGGGCTTGCCGGACATGGCCACACCCACGGAGACGGTGCCGGCGGGGATGGTTTGGTCGCACACGATTCCCAGCTTGCCGGCTTTGGTGGGGTTGTCGGAGTCGCCAAAACGGAAGGCGCCCTTCTCACGGGTCAGCAGCAGGGTGTTGGAGTTGGTGTCGGCAGGGTCGGCGTCCACCACCTGGGATGCCCGGAACACTACGCCGGGGGTCAGGTCGCCCTGTTCGCTCCAGGCCATGCTGTATTTGATGCTCCAGGTGAACTGCATCAGGGTGCCCGGGTGTGCGGTCTTTTTGAACCAGACCAGGGGCGGATATCGTCCATCTGGCCGTCATAGGTCTGATAGAGGCAGATGTCTCCGCAGTCGGTCCCGTTGTGAATTACGTCCAGGGTGTAGATGGTTTCCTTGCTCATGTTCATTTCCTCCTGAAGTGTAAAATATGTAGATTCAGCTTGGATCGTTCTCAAACTGTGGGGCGAATATACCACAGGGGTTCCGCCGGTATTCCGCGTGTTTTCGGAAAGTTTTCGGAATCAGAGAAATGCTTTTGCCGGCTGCCGGTAGTAGCGGGCGGCGGGGCCGCCGGTCTGGCTGAAGTGCTTTTCCGCCAGGGTGAGCAGCTCCATATAGCGCATGTCGTAGTACGCCTCGATCCGTGCGCTCCACTCGTAATACTCGTTGATGAGATAGGGCGCGGTGTAGAGTTCAATGGCGGCGGTGCAGCAGTCAATGCTGCTGCGGTTCTGATACAGTCGCTCGAACCGGGCGGCGTCACTGTCGATACGGGCGGCGTCCAGCCAGAGCGTATCCCGGCTGATCTCCATGGGCAGGGCGGAGCCGCAGGTGCGTCGCAGCGTGCCGCATGCTTTATACAGGTTGTCCATCGCGTGGAGGGGGTCGGATTCCGGCCACAGCGCTTCTGCCGCATATGTTTTGCGTACCGCCCGCCCCCGTTCGGACAGCAGAAAGGCCAGCAGCTCGGCGGCCTTTTTGCTGGGGAGATTCAGTGGTTTTTGGCTGCGATAGAGGCAGAACGACCCAAAACAGGTGGCGTAAAAAGCACTTTCCGGTGGGGGGGAGAGGACGCCGGATCACAGCTTTTTTCCGGCGTCAAACAGAGTGTTTGATTTTCCAAATAACAGAGAAGATTGTCGCCGGTTTTCAGCACCATCTGCGTGAGAAGAGACTTTGGGAGCTGGAGCATACCGTCTTTTTCCAGGGTGATGTTTTTCGTCATAGCTGCAATTCCTCCTGATTTCATACATCTGTCCACAGTTCGTTCACGTTGTGCAGGCGGGTCGAAAACGGGAAAACGCCGTCAAAGCGCCAAGAAATGTGTGTGATAGGGGGATAATATGCAGGAAAATGATGAAAACAATCATGAAATCTGTCGAAAATATAAAAAAGCCTGCCGCAGAGGGAAATCTGTGACAGGCTTTTTACGGGGGCATTGGGTTAAAGGAAACCTTTCAGCCGCTTTGCAACGGCGTCCAGAAATTCCCCGCTGCCTGCCCCGCAAGCCGAAAAGCCGGGTTCCACCAGAGGGAGGAGGTCCTTTGTCATCACGCCGTCCTCCAGGGTTTTCAGGGATGCGGTCTCCAGCTTTTCGCCAAATTGCACCAGCTCCGGCAGGCCGTCCAGCTCACCCCGGCGCCTCAGCGCGCCGGACCAGGCGAAAATGGTGGCCATGGGATTGGTGGAGGTGGTTTCACCCTTAAGATAGCGGTAGTAGTGCCGGGTGACGGTGCCGTGGGACGCCTCAAACTCCATGGCCCCGTCCGGGGCCACCAACACGGAGGTCATCATGGCGAGGCTGCCGAAGGCGGCGGCCACCATGTCGCTCATCACGTCGCCGTCGTAGTTCTTCAGCGCCCAGAT